>CAIXFY010000085.1 GCA_903918885.1 uncultured Verrucomicrobia subdivision 3 bacterium | reverse complement strand
TTAGTACGAGAGGACCGGGTTAGACGCACTTCTGGTGTGGCAGTTGTTCCGTCAGGGGCATCGCTGCGTAGCCATGTGCGGAAGAGATAAGCGCTGAAAGCATCTAAGTGCCAAGCTCATCCCAAGATAATGTTTCCCGGAGCGTAAGCTCCCTAAAAACCACGGGCAGACCACCCGTTTGATAGGTTGGAAATGTAAGTGCTGCGAAGCATTAAGTTGACCAATACTAATCGGTTGTGAGGCTTGATTGCTTTTTCATTTATTTGAAAAGCTTTTTTGACTCGCGAATTGTTAGCCAATAGGCTCCTGTGTGTAGTTTTCAATGAACTGCCGAACTGTTTCGGACGTTGATCTTTATAATTTTGCACGACAAAGACCGTGCACACCAATTTGGTGGCAATACCGCAGTGGCCCGACCCGTTCCCATTCCGAACACGGCCGTCAAACACTGCATGGCCGATGGTAGTGGTTGTATAGCTTCCGCGAGAGTAGGTAGCCGCCAGTCTTTCAAAAAACCCGGAGAAATTTCTCCGGGTTTTTTATTGTCGCGATAATAGGGGGGAAATTTCGAGAGATATTTAGACAATCAAGTCAGATTCCAAATTAATTTTGAACTTCTCTTGGTTTGTGGTCAGACCAGACTAGGGCTGTCCGCCGCGTTCCGTAAATGATTTCAAGGGTCACACCGCGCTTTGCGTGCCGCCGTCCGCACCACCACCGTCGAGGTCAATCAGGATTTCGCGCGGCTCGGCACCTTTGCTTTCGCCGACGATGCCGCGATTTTCGAGTTCGTCCATGATGCGTGCAGCTCGCCCGTAGCCGAGGCGCAAGCGGCGTTGGAGCAGTGAGACGCTGGCCTTTTGTTCGCTGCGGATGACTTCGATACACTGCTGAATGATTTCCTCATCCTCGTCAATGCCGCTCTCAATATCGCCGCCAACTGTAGGCTTGGAAAGCTGCTGGTGGATTTCCGCTTCGTAACTTGGCTTGCCCTGTTTGGCAATGAAGTTGACAATGTCTTCCAATTCCTTGTCCGTGATGAGCGCGCCTTGCGCCCGGTTCAACTTCGCCGAACCAGGCGGGAGAAACAGCATGTCGCCCTTGCCAAGTAATTTGTCTGCGCCCATCGCGTCAAGAATCGTCCGTGAGTCCACGCGGCTCGCCACCTGGAACGCGATGCGTGCCGGAATGTTCGCCTTGATGACGCCGGTGATGACGTCCACGCTTGGCCGCTGAGTGGCGACGATGCAATGAATTCCCGCCGCGCGCGCCATCTGCGTGATGCGCGCAATGGCCATTTCCACATCCGCCGGCGCAACCAACATCAAGTCTGCCAGCTCATCAATAATGACGACGATGTAGGAAAGTTTTTCGGGAATAATGATGTCTTCCTCGCGCGGGACGATGATTTCTTCGTTCACTTCCACGGCAAACCCGTCTGCGCCTGCCTCGATTTTTTCGCGTTTTGCAGCAAGCGGCAGCTCCAATTCTTGATCTGGCAGCGGCTTGTTTTTCGGACGTTCATTGAAGGATTTCAAGTTGCGGACGCCGCACCGAGCAAAAATTTTGTAGCGCTTCTCCATCTCGTTCACCACCCAGCGTAGCGCGAGCAAAACTTTTTTCGGATCGGTCACGACGGGGACGACGAGATGCGGAAGCGCATTGTATTGCTGTAGCTCGACGACTTTTGGGTCAATCATCACGAAGCGCAGTTGATCCGGCGAAAAGCGGTAGAGCAGCGAGGCAATGATGGAATTAATGCAGACGGATTTGCCGGAACCGGTCGAACCGGCTATGAGCATGTGCGGCATTTCCGCGAGGTCGGCGACGATGGGATGGCCGTAAACATCCTTGCCGAGCGCGATGGGGATGCGCGCCTTGCTGTTGCGCCATTCGTCCGACTCGAACAAATCTCGCATGATGACTTTTGATTTCACCAGGTTCGGCACCTCCACGCCGACGGAAGATTTTCCGGGCACAGGCGCGAGGATGTTGATGCGTTCGGCCTTGAGCGCGGCGGCGAGGTTGTTGTTGAGGTTGAGAATTTTTTCCAGCTTCACGCCGGGTGCCGGATGCAATTCGTAGCGCGTGATGGTCGGGCCTTTCGTGATGTCGCCGAGCGAAACTTCGATATCAAATTGCGCGAGCGTCTGCTGCATGAGCCGCGCGTTGGCCATCAATTCTTCCTTGGACTCCGTCGGCTTCACTGTCATGTCTGCGTGCTGGAGAAAATCCATCGGCGGCAACTGGTAGTTGCCGATCATCGGCACGCTGGCGACGGTCATCGGCTTGGGTTTCTTCGGCAGCGGCTTCGGGCGCGGCACGGGCGCGGCCGGTGCGGAGCCGTCGGCGATGGTGATGATCGGCTCCGCTTTCGGTGCGTCGGTTTTTTCAGGATCAATTTTTTCAGCCGTGACGGCTTCCGCGCCAGCCGGTTCCGGCTTGGATTCTTCAACCGATTTTGTTTCTTCCTGTTTGCGGCCGAGAATTTCATCCGTCGTGGCTGGCTTGATTTCTTCCGGGTGAATCACCTCGCCGACTTCCAGACCATCAGTGGCTGGCTCAATTTCCTTGATGGGTTCCGGCGGCAAGGTGGTTTTGCGGACGCGCGGGCCTTTGGCTTGCGGCACACTCAAATCGCGCACGGTCGGCTCCGGCACGGGCAAGCCATCGGCTCCGAGGCCGCTGGGAGATTTCTCGTTTTTTTCCGTGCGTCCAAGTTCCTCCTCGAGCTTACGTTTTTGTTTCGCGAGTTCCTCGGCGCGCTGGTCGAGCTGGATTTCCTCGGCGGATTTGGATTCGTCGGCTTCGGTGGATTTATTTTTTTTCACCGCCGCGCGAATCCAATGGCCGAGTTGGAAATTCGTCAGGAACAGCAACGCAATCAAACCGAGCGCGGCATAGACAATCGTCGCGCCGAGCCGACCGAGCAGGCAGAAGCCGTAATCGTATTGCGAAAGACGTCCGTAGCTGAGATAGCCGAGCCAGCCGCCGGCAAAGTGGGAGTTGATGGCGATGCGACAGTCGTTGATGAGGTCAATGCGTCCGGCCAAGTGCAACACGCCGGTGAGCGAAATAAATAGCACAGCCGTCCACAGCAGAAACCAGCGGAGCCGTTCGCGCAGGTAGCTCAAAAAATTCAGTAGATACGCCACGCCGAACGCGGCGGAAATCCACGGCAGCAGATACGCCGCGAGGCCAAAGGCCACGAAGCTAAACCAGGCGAGATACGCGCCGATGCTGCCAATCCAGTTGTGGATTTCCTTGTTGGGCGGGTTGCGAACGAACGGCAGGTCGTAACGGTCAAAGGATAGTTGGGCGACGAGCAGCAGCAGCGCGAAGGCGAGCAGCGCGATGCCGATGACGTCGTTGAAACCGTTCTTGGATTTGGATGCGTCGTCCGACTTTCTGGCCATGGCGGCAGCGTAACGAAACCGCGCGCCGGTTCAAAGTTGAAACTGATAACCTTAATGCTGCGGGCTTTTGACTTGCCATTTGAATCCGCTCTTGCCAACCTCGTCGCCCCTTCGGTTGCGCGGTTAGCTCAGTGGTAGAGCATTACCTTGACACGGTAGGGGTCAGAGGTTCGAAACCTCTACCGCGCACCATTCCACCACACGACGAATTTTCATGGTGAGTCTGTCTCATTCGAGTCGGGCGATTGGCATTTTTTCGGTTGCTGATTCCGGCAGATATGTTCGAGTTCAAACAAGCCCAGCGCCGCCTCACGGCTCAAGCCATTCACCAAATTTTGCAATGAATTGTAGGAAAGCCCTTCGAGGATGCGGAACGGGCAATGTTGGTGATACTGTTGGCGGGGACATTTTTCGGTGAACCACAGAACCATCTCCTTGAGTTCAGCCTCACTCTCTTTCCCGGTCGTGGCAGGCAACAGTTTCCCATCCGGCCCGACAGTGTTGACGCGCGCGACAATGGCATCTGCGTTGCTCGCCATGCGCAAAACATGCGCTAATTCAATCAGATTGACAATAAGGGCAACCCTTATTCTTAAAATTGCCGGAATGACCGGGCGGTGAACCTGAATTTGAAAATGGTGCGCGCGACGGGAGTTGAACCCATAACCTTCGGCTTCGGAGACCGACGCTCTATCCAGTTGAGCTACGCGCGCAGCGCGTGAGGCGATTTATTATGCGCGGTTTTTCCCGAGCGGCAAGCACGATTGACTGGCCGTGCCGCCGTCCGCTTCCCGGCTTGTCGGCGCGGATTTCTCTGTTATCCTCCGCGACTCGTTTGTGACCATCACGCAAGAAATCAATCGCCGCCGCACGTTCGCCATCATCTCGCATCCGGACGCGGGTAAAACCACGCTGACGGAAAAGCTCCTGCTTTACGGCGGCGCGGTGCAACTGGCTGGCTCCGTGACCGCGCGCAAGAATCAGCGCGCGACGACTTCCGACTGGATGGAACTCGAAAAGAAACGCGGCATCTCCATCAGCTCGACGGTGCTGCAATTCGACTACGACGGCTATCGCATCAACCTGCTCGACACACCAGGTCACAAAGATTTTTCCGAAGACACCTATCGCGTGCTTACCGCTGTGGATTCCGTGGTCATGGTAATTGATTCCGCGAAAGGCATCGAACCGCAGACGCGTAAACTGTTCGAGGTTTGCCGCCAGCGCGGCGTGCCGATCTTCACCTTCATGAACAAGTGCGACCGGCCGATGAAGGAGCCGCTTGAACTGCTCGATGAATTGGAGCGCGTGCTCGGCATCGGCGCGTTTCCGGTGAACTGGCCCATCGGCAACGGCCCGGATTTTCAAGGCGTTTATGATCGCCAGACGAAGACGATGCACACCTTTGAGCGCGTCGTTGGCGGCAAATATCGTGCGCCCGTCGCCGTCGGCGGACTGCATGATCCCGAAGTGCGCGGCAATTTGAGCGAAGCCGACTTCAAGAAAACCGTCGAGGAACTGGAAATGCTGGAGGGTGCCGGCGAAACGTTCGATGAAGCCGCCGTGCTCGCCGGCAAAACCACACCGGTATTTTTCGGCAGCGGTGTGAATAATTTCGGTGTGCAACTCTTGCTCGACGGTTTCCTGAAACATTCGCCCGCGCCAAAATCCCGCGTGATGGGCGGCATTGAGATCGCACCGGAAAATCCGGCGTTCTCCGGCTTCATCTTCAAGATTCAGGCGAACATGGATCCGCGCCACCGTGACCGCATCGCGTTCATCCGCGTTTGCTCCGGCAAGTTTGATCGCGACATGACGGTGCATCACTCGCGTTCGGAGAAGAAAGTTCGCTTGTCCAGCTCGCACAAGCTCTTTGGCAACGAGCGTGAAACCGTGGACGAAGCGTATCCCGGCGACGTCATTGGACTGGTCGGTCACGACAGCTTCGGCATCGGCGACACGCTGACGACGGATCCCAAAATTCTCTACAAAGAAATCCCGCGCTTCACGCCCGAAGCGTTTTCATATCTGCACAATCCGAACACGGGAAAATACAAACAGTTTCGTCAGGGCCTCGACCAGTTGTTGCAGGAAGGCGTCATTCAGGCGCTCTATCTGCGGAATTCGTCCATCAAGACGCCGCTGCTCGCCGCCGTCGGCCCGCTGCAATTTGAAGTCGTGCAATTCCGTCTCGAAAGCGAATACGGTGCGGAATCCCGCCTCGAACCCGCGTCGTGGAGCGTCGTCCGCTGGCTGCCGCAGGACATCACGGAAGATGCGCTCGACGCACTTTCGTTGCCCACCGGCGCGAAGCTCGCCTACGACATCGGGAAGAATCCCGTTGTGCTGTTTCAGAACGAGTGGTCGGCCAACTACTTCAACGAGACGAACAAAAACTGTCCGCTCTCGGCTTTGCCGGTGCAGACGGCGAAGGAATAATTTTAATGCCCACCCTTATTTCCGCCTCCGAAGTCACGGTTCGCTACGGCAATCGCACCATTCTTGACGCCGCCACACTGGGTATTCAGGAAGGCGACCGCATCGGTCTCGTTGGTCGCAATGGCTGCGGCAAAACGACGTTCCTGAAAATTCTCGCCGGCTTGCAAGCGCCCGACAGCGGCGAAGTCAGCCGCCAGCGCGATCTCGTGGTGAGCTATCTGCCGCAGGATTTCATGCTCGATGCCACGAAGAATGTTTACGAAAACATCCGCGACGGCGCGCAGCATGTGCTTGGGCTCATCAAGGAATTTGAATCGCTGCCGCATGACTCGAAACGCCATGAATATCTGGAGCAACGCATCATGGTGCTGGACGGCTGGACGGTGGATCGCCGCATTGAAATCGCGATTGAGCATCTGAATTGTCCCGCCGGTGACCGGAAAATCGATTCGCTTTCCGGCGGTGAAAAACGTCGCGTGGCGATGGCGCGGGCGATTGTTTCGCAGCCGGACTTTCTGCTGCTCGACGAGCCGACCAACCATCTGGACCCGGAATCCATCGAATGGGTCGCGGAATTTCTGGAAAGTTTCAGCGGCGCATTTCTGGTCATCACGCATGATCGCTATTTCCTGGATCGCGTGGCGTCCACCATTCTGGAGCTTTACGACGGCAAGTTTTTTTCGCACGCCGGGAATTACACCGATTATCTATTGGCCAAAGCCGAACGACAGGAGGCCGACGCCGTCATCGAGCACAAGCGCCAGATGTTTCTGAAAAAGGAACTCGCTTGGGTGCGGCAAGGCCCGCGCGCGCAGCGCAGCAAGCAGAAGGACCGTTTCGAGCGCTATTACAACGAGGCCGCGAAGGACGGCCCGATGATCGAGGAAGACATGGAACTCTGTATCCCGCCGCCGCCGCAACTCGGCAATCGCACGGTGGAAGCCAGCGGCTTGGGCATTGAATTGGGTGGGAAAAAATTATTTTCCAATTTTAATTTTACCTTTGAAAATGGCCAGCGCATTGGCGTCTGCGGACGCAACGGTTTGGGCAAATCCACTTTGCTCAAAATCCTCATCGGCCAGTTGCCGCCGACCGAAGGCTCGGTGAAAATCGGGCCGCTCACCAAGTTCAATTACGTTGACCAAGGCCGCTTGCAACTCAACGAAGATCGCACCGTGCTGGATGAGGCGAGCGACGGCACGGAGTTCGTCATCTGGGGCGACTCAAAAATTTCCGTGCGCTCGTATCTCAAACGCTTTCTGTTTGCCGACGACCGCATCCTGACGCAGGTGCGGAAACTTTCTGGCGGCGAACGCAGCCGATTGCTGCTGGCGAAGATTCTCAAGTGCGGCGGCAATTTCCTCATTCTCGACGAGCCGACGAACGATCTCGACCTGCCGACGTTGCGCGTGCTCGAAGAGGCGTTGACCGCGTTCCCCGGCGTCGTGTGCGTCGTGAGCCATGACCGCTATTTTTTGAACCGCGTCTGCACGGATATTCTAGCGTTTGAAGGCGACGGCAAAATCCATCACAGCGTCGGTGACTACGATTATTATCTGGAGAAGAAACAGAAAGCTGCCAAGGCGCAGGAAACCGCCGCGCGCGAACTGGCCGCCGCCCAATCCCGCAAGGCGACCGCTCCCGGTGACCGTCCGTCAGCGGGTGGCCGTGCGCCAGCACCGCGCAAACTTTCTTTCAAGGAGACGCACGAACTCGCCGGCATGGAAGCGCACATCCACGCGGTGGAAGCGGAGATTTGCCGGATTGAAAATTTATTCGCCGCGCCGGATTTTCACCGCAACCACGCTGGTCAAGCCAACCAACTCCTGGCCGAACTCGCCGCGGAGAAGGAAAACCTGGCCAAGCTGTTTGCGCGCTGGGAGGAGTTGGAAGCCATCAAGGCGGCGGCCGCGGTGGTTTGACACAAAAACGATTTTTTGGTTGATATCCCCTTGCGTTTGTTGAATAGTTTCCTCACGGCTATCAAGCCGATTCCACTGACCAAATAATTTGCATCATACCCCTTTGGCTGGGTCATGCCCAAACGAAGGGGGCCGGGTTCTGTGAAAACCCGGCCCTTGATGTCGGTCAGTCAATCACTTGACCGTCGTTCCTGTAGTCGTGGCGGCACTGGCCGCCATCGGTGTCACCGGCGTCGTGGTCGAACCCTTGCGGGTCAGGCCGCTGCGCCGTTGATTTTTCGGCACGTAACCCATCGCGGCATACAAGCCGCTGGTTTCACCCTCATCGGGATCGCCCTTGATGGCGTTCACCACCAGTTGCGCCAGTTCGAGACTGGACGTGTCGGACTCGTGGCGTAGCTGCCGGTTGTCCTTCGCCTGACTTTGCACGGTCACCAACTGATCCCGCGCCGCCTGCGAAGGCTGCACCTTGGCCTTGAACTGCTCCAATGTCATGCCGCCAAACGTCTTCGTCGGGCGAAGCGTTTCCCAGGCGTCCATGACTTTTTGCAGCTTTTCAGCCACTCTTTTAGGATTATGCGTAGGCATTCCTGTTCACCTCCTTTGTGGTTGCTCTCCGGCACCATGCCGGAGAAATCTTCTGATTTCCCACCACCCCAACCCACTACCACAAGGATGCGCCAAACACCCGTTGCGCACGCACCTAAAATTAGCCATGCTACAATTACTTGTAGCATCAAAAACATTTTCACACCATATCTTGTGTAGTTCAAGAATAATTTACAAAAAAGTTACGCGAACGATATTCACAAATGAATGCAATGATTTTAGGCATTCTGGCGGGCGGTTTACGCACTTATTCACCGCCGGTGAATTGCCCAAAACACCACAAGCGGAACCCCATTGCCTCCGTGTCCAGACTCATTTCGGCTCCGCAATCAACCGTCGTGACCCGACAACGACCCGTTGCGCCAGCGCGCTTTATCGGTTTACCATCGCAACGCCCCGTTGTTCGCCGGCAACTGTTTGTGCTCCCTGCCCAACGACCCTGTGCTCGCTGGCAACAAGTCGTTGTGTGGAGTGGATGGCCCGTTGCGTTTCCGCAATGGCTGCGCCGCCCGCTTGATCAGGTTTGGCTACGGACTGGCGCCTTCGTGAAATGCCCGGTGGGCGTGGTAGAGTTTCAGCAGTTCCTCATTTTTTTGCACCAGCACCTGCATGCTGGCTTCGGTTGCCAGCGTCCGGGCTTTTTCTGCCATCTGGATGGCTTCGGGGAAACGGCCGATTTCTGAATAGACAATTCCCAAAGTGGTTAGATAAATCGGGTCATGATAGTGCGTCAACTGGCTGGCTTGTTCGGCTAGCCGCGTGGCTTCGGGAAGGCTGCGCTGCGATTCATCCGGGCAGGAGACGAGGAGAAAAGCGAGATTGCCCAACAGGACGGGGGAGCGCGGCAGGGTTTTCAAGGCCTGACGGAATTGGGCGATGGCACCGGCGACATTTCCCTGCTGATACAGGTTAAAGGCCAGTTGGCATTGCGCGTCGGTGAAGGTCGGGTCTGTTTGCGGAGAAGTTTCAGGGCGCACAATTTGGAATAAACTTGCGAAATCATCCGTCCAGAGCGGAATACTTATAGCATTGGTCAATGGAGGCCGGCTGGCCAGTTGGATGGTGGGCAAATTGATGATTTCTTCACCCGCCGTATTACGCGCCAGCAAGATCCAAGAAGCACTCATGAGCCAGGGTTTGTCTTGGGGTGCAGGCGAGTCAACCACCACCATTTTATAATGGAATTCCTGGGCAAGATTGGCCACAACCGGATCCAGATTAAGCCGCTTATTCGAGACATGCACCGCGATGATGCCGTTGGTTTTCAAGTGCCGTTCGTAGATGGCAAATGCTTCTTTGGTCAGCAGATGCACCGGAATGGCATCACTGTTAAAGGCGTCAATGACAAACAAGTCAAAGTTCTGCGACGGCTCGCGCTCCAACGAAAGCCGCGCATCTCCCAAAACTACTTCCACTTTTCCGGGGCAGTTGGACAGGTAGGTGAACCACTTGGAAGCTATGCGCATTACCTCGGGGTTAATTTCATAAAAACGGATGGTGTCGCCGGTTTGGGGGTAGGCGGCCAGCGTGCCTGCTCCCAGCCCGATCACGCCAATGCGACGGTGGCCCGCCGGCGTCGCGTGCATGAGCAGGCCGATTCCGCTGATTTCGCTAAAGTAAGTAGTCGGCCAGCGCGATTGCACAGGATCAGTGAACTGCATGCCATGCATTGTCCGCCCATGGGAAAATTGCAGGTAATGCATCTTGGACTTGTCGTTGTCATACTTGAAAACGGTGAGCACTCCATAGAAATTTCGCGATTTTTCGACCCAAGACTTTGAGTATTGGTGAGCTTGCATCCAAAATGCCACGCCCAAGGCCGCGATCGCCATCCACCCGCCGGCCAAAGCGGATTTACGATATTTAAGGACTACCATAAGCACTTTCTGCTTGGGTTTCTGTTTACCGCCGCCCTCCCGAGTTTCCTCGGAAATGACCCATACCAGCAGCCCGGCACAGAGCAGCAGTCCTAGCTGCAGTTCAAAGTAATTGTCGAAGATCAGCGGCGCGATGACGGCGACGAATAATCCCCCGACTGCGCCGCCGGCGGCGATCATCAGATAATAGCTTGTCAAATGGCGCGGGTTTGGACGAAGCCGGTAGAGTTCGCCGTGACACACCATGCAGCAGATGAACAGGCCGACAGAATAGATGCCGAGCTGGATCAATGTGGAGGTTTCGGGTCCTTGAAATAAAGCCCAGCAAAGGCTTACAAGGGCGGCGACCAGTGCCACGGCAAATGGCAATCGCACATACCAGCGCGGACTGTCGAAGCAGATGATGAAGCTCAACAAGTATAACGCCAGAGGTAACACCCAAAGGAATGGAATCACCGCTACTTCCTGACAGATCATGTTGGTTATCGCCAGCAGTAGGACGGATGCGCAAGCAGGCAACAGCAGCCAAAGCGCTTTCTGTAAGATGGTCGGCGTCGCGGCAGCAACGGCGGGCTCATTACCCGCTGGCATGCTCTGCGAGGGTGCCCGCCACAGTTTCCACGCGCAAAGACTGCAACTCACCGCAAACATTACCAGTCCGGCTGCCCAGACCTGCGCCATCACCGGACGCGTGAAATGGGTCTCAAAAAAGACTGGAAAACTCAATAGCGCTAGTATCGAGCCGATGTTGGAAAGCGCATAGAGCCGGAAAGGCGACACACCCGGATTCGTGCGGCTGAACCAGTGCTGCATCAATGGGCTGGTCGCGGCCAGAACGAAATACGGCAGGCCAATGCTCGCGCACAGCAGTCCAAGAATGCGCAAGGTGGGATCCGCACCATCGGTCGGCTTCCATGCGTTTGAGGGCGTGATATTTTGCAATGCCGCCAGCGCGGCCGCCAACAAAACCAGATGGACGATGGCCTGAGCGCGGGGTTTCAGCCAGCGCGCGGAAAAATGGGCGTAGGCATAGCCCGCCAGCAACACCAGTTGAAAAAACAACATGCAAGTCGTCCACACGGCGGGCGCGCCGCCAAACCACGGCAGAATATATTTACCTATCAGAGGCTGCACCAGAAATAGCAGGAACGCTCCCAGAAAAATCGTCAAAGCATAAATTGGCATGGCGTAGAGTTTGTCGGCATTCATTTTTTAGTGCCAGTCCAAATTGCGAAAACGGTGGCATCCGATTCGTTGTGGCAGTCTATTGCGGCGGATTGCTCGGAACCGGATTTTCCGGCTCGCGATATGGCTGATGCTGGCGATACTGTTCCAATAAGTGCCGGTTTATTTCCAGCAATTGCTCTGCGCCAGATTTTTCCGCCAGCGCACATGCGGCTTGGGCGGTGGTGATGGCTTCATCAAACCGCCCGGCTTCCGCATACGCTGCGCCCAAAGTGCCGACCATAATCGTCTCGCGGTAGCCGGTCAGTTCGCAGGCGCGCCGCGCCAGTTCCACGGCGCGGGAACCATCACGGAGACTGGCTTCGGGATTGACCGCCAGTGTCCAAGCAAGATTGTTCATATCCTCGGCAGTGGAAGGGCAAAGTTCAATCGCCCGACTCAAGTGCATTGCAGCTTCCGCCGTCTGACCCAGATGAGGCAACGCCACCACCAGACCCAGATGCGCATTGAAATCTTCCGGATTATCTTCGAGCAATTTCAGGTAGGCCGCCGTCGCCCGCGTCCATTCGCCCTGTTGGCCAAATAATCTTCCCAGCGCGCAAAACGCCTCTTTGACGCGGGGTTGCGAGCTGATGGCGTTGCGGTAATGCGCCATCGCCTCGGCGTTGCGGCCTTGATGTTCCAGACTCAAGCCCAACAGATATTCGGCGCGCGGATTTTCTCCGGTCACGTCAATTGCGTGTTGAAACAGCGTGTCTGAATTTTTCCAGAACGCCAGTTGGTGGCGGGTTTGCCATAGGCTCGCCGCTAATCCGCTGGTTGCAATTATTGTGAGCGTTGCCTTGCGGAAAGTGCCCTTGCCCCACGCCTCCGCCAGCAGCCAGACCACGCTGATGGCTGGGCCGATCAAGGGAATGTAGGTATAACGATCGGCCATGCCCTGGCTTCCGACTTGCACCAAGCCGATCACCGGAACCAGCGTGCCCAGATACCAGAACCAGCCGACCGCCAAATAAGGCCGGCTAAAAATCTGTCTAATGCACAGCCACGAAACGCCCGCCAGCAGTAAAAATCCTGCTCCAATCTGCCAGTCCGGCCACAGCGCCAGATAAAAATGGCTGTCATACGGAAAAGAATAATACACCGCCAAATTTGCCGGCCAGAGTGTCCAGCCCAGATAGCGTAGATAACTTACGATGACATTTTCCAGACGTAGCCCCAGCCCCAGTTGTGCTAGCGACGGCGTGGCGTTTTCTCCGCGTTGCACCTGGAAAGTGACTACACAGAAAATTGCTGTCAGCGCCAGAAACGGAACTTTTTCGAAAATTAATCGCCGTAAATTCTCGCTTCTAAATTCTGACTTCGGAATTCTGTTCAACGGCCAGACATCCAGCAGCAATAACAGAAATGGCACCGTCACCAACATCGCCTTGCTCATCAGTCCCAGCGCAAACGCCAGCAGGCTGCAACCAAAAATAATTTTGGATTTTGGACTTTGAAGTTTGGCCAACTCCGCGTAACGCGTGTAAGCCCATAGCGTCAGCAGCATAAAAAATCCGCACAGCACATCCTTCCGCTCCGCGATCCACGCCACTGATTCCACCCGCAGCGGATGCCACGCAAACAACGCCGCCACCGCCGCGCAACGCCACCGCATCTCTGCCTGCGGGCCGGGGGCGGCGGAACGCCGGCTGGTCAGCTGCCAGAGCACCAGAAACAGCAGTCCGGCGTTCAGCGCATGAATCACGACATTCACCAAGTGTTCCGCGCCGGCGTTGTTTCCGAAAAACTGGTGCGTTAAGACGAAGGAAAGGCTCGTGACCGGATGCCAGTTGGCCATGTCGGCGTTGGTCAGCGCCCAGAGCAGGCTGTGCGCGTTCACGCCGCTCTGGACTTCCGGCGCGTTCAGAAAAAAGCTGTCGTCATAGCAAACGGCTTCAAAGCTGGCTGCCGGCCAATACAGCCCTAAGGTGATTCCGGCCAGCAGCAGACTGATAAAAAAAGGGCGGCGCATCGGCCATAGATTTAGTTGCAAAATCGCCCCCATGGCAATCAATAAAGCCGGGGCATTGGGTGGCTCGCCGGTTTTGCGTGTGCCGCTGCTTGGATCACGCGCGGCCCGCCAAATCGCCAAAAATTAAGCACTCACTTTTTCTGGGGACAAACTGGTTACAAAGCTGATTTTTGGCAAAAAAAATCTTTTTCGGCGGGAGCTGCCTTGACGGAAAGCAATGCGATCTCGCCAAAAAAACCAATAAATACAGCGTGTCTAAGCGTTTCTGCCCGGGCTGAAAATTGTTCAAAAAAATACGGAAAAAAAGTTGACGGGCGCTGGCGGCTCTGCGAGATTGTTGTCACACGGTCAACAACAACACACAACAACACTACAAATGAAAACTAAAACACTACTGATTGCCGCAGCCGCGCTCGCTGTGGGAGTCATTTCCTCCCAAGCGCAGGTTTATTCACAGAACGTCGTGGGTTACATGAACACCACGATTCCTGCAAATGGATTCCAGATTATCGGCAGCCAACTGATTGGCGGTTCGGACGTCAACGCTACCAACGGCGATATTAATGCTACATTGTTAACTGGTTTGGTTTCCAGTCCTAATGATCCACCGTCATCCAGCAGTAACAGCGTCGTCTACGTTTGGAATGGCTCTGGATACGCGAAATATTTTTACTTTAACCAAGCCGATGCTACGACATGGCAAGGTTCTCCATACCCTGCTGGCTGGTATACCGATGCCGGTATATCTGCCAATGTCTATTTGAGCCAAGGCAAGTCGGCTTTTATTCAAAACCATTCTGGCTCCCCGATGACTGTAACGGTTGTTGGAACTGTATTTCAAGGGACTAATGTTTCTACCATTAATCCGGGTTACAATTTGGTTAATCTTCAGGCCCCAGTTTCAACCAATCTTGTCGTTGCTGGTTATGGATTGCCGGGTAACTTGACGTCTTCTCCGTTGGATCCCCCGGATCAAGCTCACAATGATACTCTGTATGCTTGGAGTGGCTCGGGTTATGCTAAATTCTACTTCTTTAACCAAGCTGATGCAACGACTTGGGAAGGAACGCCTAGCCCGGCCGGTTTCTATGCAGATAATGGTGCTCCGATGCCCTCATCTTTGTATCCGACTGCGAGTCAAGGCTTCTTCCTCTATCACATAGGCTCTCCGGTTTCTTGGACGAACTCATTCAGTGTGCAGTAAAAATGTCAATTAATGATAATTAAGCAAAATACCCAACAAACAACATGAAAACAAACAACATGAAAAAAATCATCGCACTAAGTTTGCTAGCCGTTACGCTGGCATCAACATCGGCCTTTGGCCAAGGTTACTTTATCTTTTCATCAGGTAAAAGCCAAGTATGGGACGGATTCACCACTGCTGGAACTTCTGCAATTGGTGCAACAGAAAACACTGCCTTCCTATGGGCTGCGGCATCAACTTCAACTCCGATGCCTTTGGCTTCGACTCCTACCAATGGAACGAGCCTCACACCTGAATCATACACGGTCGCACAAGCGTGGACAACCATTCTATCTGGTGCGTTCACGTTGGCTCAGAATAGCTCCGGGAATACTCTTGTAGTGAGTCCGACGCTATCAAATGGTTCTATTAGTTACAACAGTGGTGTGTCATTTGGTGTGACGGGCACAGCTATTAACACTACCTATTCTGTATTTGAAATTGCATGGAATTCGGCCTATGCAACTCCTGCCCTCGCTGCTGCGAATAATTCAGCTGTTGGCTGGAGTTCTGTGTTTCAATATGCCGCGGTTGATACTGTCGGCTTTGCTAACACGATGCCGACAACTAAGTTTGGTGTGTTCACCCCGGCCTCTGTTCCGGAACCCGGCACGATGGCACTGGCCGCGCTCGGCGGTGCCTCGCTGCTCCTGTTCCGCCGCCGCAAATAAGTTAAGCTAGTTTTCATAACCCCGCTGGTTCGCCAGCGGGGTTTTTTGTTTAACAACAACCCATAAATCTAGCAAACCGGCGTGAAATTTACGGACTATTTTCAAGCCATGCGGCAACGTCCCGATGGTGCCAGCATCAGTTTAGACTGGATTGATTACGTCATCCGCCATCCAGAAAAAGAAATAATCCAAACTGACGGACGCATCCGCCGCTGGGCTTCAATTTCAAAAATGGACGGGCGGTATCTTCGTGTTATACTGCTGGCAGATGGCGAAACGGTGCACAACGCATTTTTTGACCGAAATTTCAAACCATGAAAATCAAATATTTTCCGCAAACCGACAGTCTTTACATCGAGTTCAAAGCGGCTGACATCGCCGAGACTCAAGATTTGGACGAGAACACGATTCTGGATTTGGACCGGCAAGGAAATATCTGCGGGATAACCATCGAGCACGCCCAATCTCGGACGGAGATTCCACAGTTTTCATTCGAGCAAGTCACCGCCTGATTCGGTTCCGCCGCTGCAAATAAGTTGAGTTAGTTTTCCTCAACCCCGCTGGTTCGCCAGCGGGGTTTTTTATTTTCAGGTAGGAACAGCCCGCTGCGATGTCCCCGCCCGTAGCGGAGCGCAGGGCGGAACGAACGTGGTCAGGCTTGCGTTATGGTTTTGGTTCCGTCGCCTGACGCTGCGCTCGGCGACGGGGAGCGGCGCAGCGCGCCATCCCTACCAATTGTAGGGGGGTTGTAGCGGCGCTATATGAGCGCCGTTATCGGCGGTCACAGACCGCCGCTACAGTTGATAATTGTTGATAGATTTCAAACTGCCCCATTACCCCATCGGCGGTTGAAATTTTTCCGCAACTTTTTTCCGGCACTGGTGTTTCTTCTGGTAACAGTTATATTTGCGTTATGATTTTTCGGTTCGCATTTCTGTTCGTTGTGATGGGCTGGCTTTTGCTTGGCGCATCGCGCGTCAGTGCGGCTACGGATAATCCCTACGCGCCGATTGTATCCCGCAATATTTTTGGCTTGGTGCCCATTCCCACGAATAATCCGGCGGATCAGGCTCCGCCGCCCATTCCGCCGCCCAAGATCACGCCCAATGGCATCATGACGTTGTTCGGCAAGTTGCAGGTGCTGTTCAAGGTGGCCAATCCGCCCAAGCCCGGCCAACCGCCGAAGGACGATGCCTATGTGCTCGGGGTGGGCGAGCGGCAGGATGAGATTGAAGTGCAAAAGATTGATGAGCCGTCCGCTACCATTACCTTCAACAATCATGGCACGGTGCAGGAATTGCCGCTGGTCGCGGGAACTGCCAGCGGCGCGGGCGCGGCTCCGGCCATGCCCACATTTAATTTTGCCCCGCCACCAGTGGCGATTCCGGCTCCGGCAGTTGGCGGCGGTGGGTTAATTCCCGCGATGGGCGGCGGCGGCCGATTTGGCCGGGCACGTTCGCCGGGGTCGGCCGATTTTGGTGGTGGCTCGCCTTCAGGTGGCTCGCCAACTATTAACTTTCCTGGCTTTGTCGGTAGTTCAACTTCTTCTAGTTCTTCTCGATTTAGCACTATGCCAACGCAACAAGAGGGAATATCGATGTCGCCGGAAGAATTGATCATTAATATAGAACGACAACGCGCTAAAATGTTAGATGAAAAAAACTCTGCTGCGGCCATCATGCCACCCACGCCATTGACCAGCGCGGTAACAGGCGAGGGCGGAAGTGGCGCGCAATCGCAAGGGCAGTGAGGGGCTGAAAATTGTTTTGGCATTCGCGGCAGCACGCTCCCAGTCTAGGATGGCGGCAATCGGCAATCGCCATTTAGCCACGCTAGCTGGTTGCTGTTATTTTTTGCTCAACTTTTACCGGTAAAAGTCCGTTGATGGCAGTATTCCTGCCCTATGAAAAAACGTGCTTTTCAAATCAGCCGTTACGGCTGTGCATGGTATTTGAATGGATATTTCACATTGCCCTACGCCTATTTGAGCGTTAACAATCTGACGAGTGATTTCTGGACCATCCGCGTCGTGCAATAAACCAGAGCAACCAAAACTATGACCCTCACCAAACGAGACATCGTCGTGCGTATCAGCGAAGAAACCGGCCTGATTCAAACTCAGGTCTTCGACGTGGTGCAGAAAACCCTCGACCAGATCGCCGAATCACTCGCCAAGGGCGACAAGGTGGAGTTGCGTAACTTCGGCGTGTTTGACGTCAAAATTCGCAAGGCGCGCGTCGGACGCAATCCCAACCGCCCGGAGACGGATGTGCCAATTCCCGCCCGCGCGATGGTGAAATTCAAGGCCGGCAAAGAAATGCGCGCCGAGGTGCTGAAGCTCAGCCCAAAAAAATGAGCCATTGATTTACAAAGCGAAACGCAGATCGGGGAAGGCCCTGGGTGCGGCTTTGAAAAATCGGTGTTCCATCCGCGCCCCATCTGTGGCTAACTAGTTCCTGTGTGGGCTTTCCTTTTCATCCTCGCGCTGACGGCGTTAGCCGGATTGCATTTCTGGTGGCGCGGCAAGTTTCGCGCGCAGGCGGAGCAGCTTGCGGCGGAAATAGATAGTTTCAAACGCCGCCAGCAACAGACTTCCATGGACGCGCAGGCGCAGCAGAAGGTGTTGTTTGACTCGATGCTGGAAGGCTTGTTGCTGCTGGATCGCAACCGGAAAATTTACCTCGCCAATCGCACATTCAAAAACCTCTTTGGCGTCAAGGCGGAGTTGCGCGGCAAGACGGTGGTTGAGGCGTTGCGGTTGCATGAATTGGACGAACTGCTCCAGCGCGCGGAGACCGAGAAACAGGTGCTGGACTACGAAATCAAGCTGCCGGGCCTGACGGATCGCTGGTTGCAGGTCAACGCCGCCAGCATCACGAACGCCGCTGGCGAACGCGAAGGAACGATTCTGGTGTTTCATGATTTGACCCGGTTGAAACAACTCGAACGCCAGCGCGAGGAGTTTGTCGCCAATGTCAGCCACGAATTGCGCACACCGCTCTCGCTCATCAAAGGTTACGTGGAGACCCTGCTGGACGGTGCAAAGGACAATCCTGAAGTGGCCGAGCGTTTTTTGAAAACCATCGAGCGCAACGCGAATCGTTTGGATTTGCTGATTCAGGATTTGCTCACGATTTCCGCGCTGGAATCCGGTCGGATGAAACTGGATTTGGCACCCGTGAATCTGCATGCGCTGGCGGACAGGGTTTTGACTTTTCTGCACGGCAAGGCGGAGAACAAGAACACGACGTTGGTGAACGCGTTGCCGGAATTAGTCGTGAATGGCGATGTGAACCGGTTGGACCAAGTGCTCGCGAACCTCGTGGACAACGCCATCAAATACGGACGCGCCGAAGGCACGGTCACCGTTGGTGGAAAAAAACTAGACGACGGCGCGCTGGAAATTTTTGTGCGCGACGACGGGCCGGGCATTCCGCCGGAAGCGTTGGATCGGGTGTTTGAACGGTTTTACCGCGTGGATAAAGCGCGTTCTCGCGACCAAGGCGGCACCGGGCTTGGTCTGGCGATTGTGAAACACATCGTGCAGGCGCATGATGGCGAGGTGCGCTGCGAAAGCGAACTGGGCAAGGGCACTACCTTTTATTTCATGTTGCCGGCTGGGTTGAATTAAATTCTTTTTCAAGGCGCGTTAAAAAACTATCCTGTAGGCATGGTTCACATTGGCATCGGCTATGACGTTCATCAATTGGTCGCCGGACGCAAGTGCGTTCTGGGCGGCGTGGAGATTCCGCACACTAAAGGCCTCGACGGGCATTCGGACGCCGATGCGCTGATGCACGCCATCTGCGACGCCATTCTTGGCGCGCTGGGCGAGGAGGACATTGGCCATTTTTTTCCGAACACCGATCCGCGCTGGAAAAATGCGCCGAGTAAGGTTTTTCTGGAGGAAGCCGCGCGCATTATCGTCTTGCGGGGCGGGAAGATTGTGAACATTGACGCCACGGTCATTGCGCAGGCACCAAAAATTTACCCGCACATCGCCGAGATGAAGCAGCGCATTGCCGAGGCGCTAAACATCACGGTGCAGCAGGTTGGCGTTAAGGCGACGACGAACGAGTTGATGGGGTTCATCGGCCGCGAGGAAGGCATTGCGGCGATGGCGGTCGCCAGTGTGGATTTGGCCTGACGCATGGAAAACGAGCGGCAGCGCAATTGGCTCGTTGGTCTGGTGTTGTTTCTTGGCACACTGGTTTTGTATTGGCCGGCCACGGTTTTTTCTTACGTCAATTTTGACGACCCTTGGTATGTCTTCACCAATCCAGATGTTTTGAAGGGTCTTTCGTGGCCAGGGATTCTCTGGACGTTCACTTCTGTTGAGCCATCCAACTGGCATCCGCTGACTTTGATTTCACACATGGCCGACTGTTCGTTGTATGGGGTTTTTTCGGGTGGTCATCATCTGACAAGTGTTCTGTGGCATTCAACCAATGCCGTCTTGCTTTGGAGGCTGTTGAAACGGCTGACCGGATTATATTGGCCGAGCGCGCTGGCAGCAGCGTTGTTTGCGTGGCATCCGTTGAATGTGGAATCGGTGGCTTGGATTGCGGAACGAAAAAATGTTTTGAGCACATTTTTTTTCATCCTCACGGTCTGGGCGTATGCGGCGTATGCCGAAAACCGGAAGTCGGTAAAATTTTATTTTTTGGCGTTGCTGTTTTTTGCCCTTGGGCTGGCGAGCAAATCCATGTTGGTCACGCTGCCCTGCGTGCTGCTGCTGTTGGATTACTGGCCGCTGAAACGATTTTCGGCGGTGGACTCGAGAATTCAGAGTTGGTGGCCAATCCTGCTGGAAAAAATTCCATTTTTCTTGCTGACCCTCGCGGACAGTGTGGTGACCTGCGTGGTGCAGAAAAGTGCCGGTGCGGTGCAGTCATTGACCTTGGTGCCGTTGGAGTATCGTTTACTGAACGTTCCGGTGGCATATGCAACGTATCTGGCCAAGACCTTCTGGCCGGTGAACCTGTGTGTCTTTTATCCTTTCCCAGAAACCCTTCATGTCGCCGCCTCAATCATGACGCTGGGGCTGTTATCTTTCGTGACTTTTTTGGCATGGCGGTGGAAAACAAAATTTCCCTGGCTGCTTGTCGGCTGGTTCTGGTTTCTGGGAACATTGGTTCCCGTGATTGGTCTGGTGCAGGTTGGTGCGCAAGGCTGGGCTGACCGGTATGCCTATCTGCCATTGATGGGGATTTTTATGATCATGGCTGGCGCGATTCATCAATGTTGGATGAGCTGGCCGCAGTTTCGTGCTTTGCTGGCAGTTGGCGTGTCCGCTTATTTGGGATTCTGTCTAGTGCAGACCGGACGGCAAGTCATGTTCTGGCAGGACAGCATCACGCTTTTCAGCCATGTCGTGCGGCTCAATCCCGAAGACGCCACCTCTCACAATATGTTGGGCCGCGCCTTTGCCAGCGAAGGTCGCCAGGCGGAATCCATCAAGCAGTATGTCGCCGCTGTCCGCCTGCGTTCCGAGGCGGAAGAAATGCACCAAGACTTGGGGCGCGCGTTATTTGGCGCAGGGCGGTATGCGGAGGCGGAAATTGCTTTGGCCGACGCGCTGGCGCGCTGGCCGGATAACTTGGAATTTCACAACCTGCGTGGCGTTGCCCTCATGCTGGAGGGCAAACCTGCTGCCGCTCAAATGGAATTTTCCCGGGCAGTCACTTTGAAACCGGACGACGCCAACGCCTGGTTCAATCTCGGAAAGACGTTATTCACGCTAGGACAAAACCAAGCGGCCATCATGAATCTGACCACCGCCCTGCGGCTTCAGCCGGACTGGCCGCAAGCTTGGCAAAATCTTGCCCGCGCTGAATCCGCTGCGGGCGGCCAGACAAACGCCCTCGCCTCGGCCACACGCGCATTGAAAATGGCGCAGACCAATCAGGACACGGAGCTGGTCGATCAGTTGGTTTCTGAAATTAAGGCTTACCAAAACGCTTTGAGTCCGCAATCATCGGGAGCGCAAAAGAATTGAGAAATCCCCCTTGAATCATGCCCAAAGCCGAAATTGCCTGGAAACGCGTCACCGAGGACGGTGAGAAACTGCAGGTTTACGCCCGCCACGTCGGACGCGAATATCATTTTTTCCACCGCGCCAAGCGCTTTGACGTCTGGCAGCGCGTGAAGGAACCGCCGGTGGAGGACTGGCTGGAACTACTCGACGCCGTGCAACGACTCGTCAACCGCCGCCGTTATCAACCGGATGACGAGGAACTTTTGCGGCGGCAAATCCGCGAGCGTTTTCCCGCAGCTGGAGTTTGATTCGGATTTTTGCTGGAAAAATCCGGCGACGGGCTTACCTTCCGCGCATGGCAAAAAACCGGCCGTTGATTTTGGTTTCCCCGAGCATCGAGAAGCGCGGCGTGGAGTTCCATGATTTGTCCGCCAGTCTCTCGGTGAAATATGACTCTGCCGTGCTGCAAGCCGGCGGTATTCCCGTCACCGTTCCCATCACCACCGACCGCGCCGTGTTGGCCGAATGTGTCCGCCGCGTGGAAGGTGTGCTGCTCACCGGCGGCGACGACATCAATTCCGACCTCTACGACGCGAAGCTGCCGCGCAAAATAAAAAAAACTGTGGATCAGACGCCGGACGGCGGCGGGCGCGATTTGCGGGAATTGATTTTGATCGAGGAGGTTTTCCGCCAGCGCAAGCCATTGCTGGCGATTTGCCGTGGACATCAACTGCTCAACATCGCGTTTGGCGGTCAACTGGTGGCGGACATCCGGCAGCAGATTCCCGGCGCGTTGAATCACCAACGGCTCGATCGCGCCTGTGAACTGGTGCATGAAGTGGCGTTGACACCGGGCTCATTAGTGTCCAAAATCTGTAAAACGCTGGTTTTGGGCGTGAACAGTTCGCATCATCAGGCCGTGGCAAAGCCGGCGGAACCGTTCGTGGCCACCGCAATCAGTGCCGATGGTCTGGTTGAGACGATGGAACTGAACTCGGAAGCTGGACGGAAAATGCCGTTTTTTTTGAGCGTGCAATTTCATCCAGAACGCCTGACTAAAAAGCATAAAGAACACCGCGCGATTTTTAAAAAATTCATCACCGCTTGCGCCCGATAAAAAATGAAAGGTAAAATTCTCATCGTTGATGACGAGGCCGACTTGCGCCAACTGCTCAAGTCCGTGCTCGAGGACGAGTATCATATCACCGAGGCGGACAGCGGTGTCGCGCTCAAAAAACTTTTCACCGGCGAGGCGCCCGACGTGATGCTCCTCGACTTGAATCTCCGCGATGCCAACGGCCTCGACCTGATGCCGCACATCAAGAAAGTTTGGCCCGATACCGAAGTCGTGGTGCTCACTGGCGAAGCGACCTTTGAAGCTGCCGTGCAGGCGACCAAGCTCGGCGCGTATCATTTCATCAACAAACCGTTCGACACCCAGACCCTGCTCGTCACACTGTCGCGCGCGATTGAAAACCGCCAGCAGAAGGAAGAAAACAATTCGCTCCGCCGCGCCGTTGCCACCATGAGCGGCAGTTCCGCGCCCGTCTTTCAGAGTCCGCAGATGCAGACCGTCGTGCGCACCATCGAGCGCATCGCGCCGAGCGACGTGACGATTTTGATTACCGGCGAGAGCGGCACCGGCAAGGAAGTCATCGCCGACCTCATCCACGCGCTCAGCCCGCGCAGCAAGAATCGCATCATCAAAGTCAATTGCGCCGCGCTACCCCGCGACCTTATCGAGAGCGAACTCTTTGGTTCCGTCAAGGGCGCATTCACCGGCGCGAACGCTGACCGCGACGGTTTGTTCCGTCAGGCCGAAGGCGGCACTCTCTTCCTTGACGAAATTTCCGAGATGCCTATTGATACGCAGAGCAAATTGCTCCGCGTGTTGCAGGATCAAAAAGTCCGGCCCGTCGGCGGCAAGACCGATTACCAGACCAACTGCCGTATTATCGCCGCGACGAACCGCAAGCCCGAGGACGCTATCAAGGATGGCAAACTGCGCGAGGATTTATTCTACCGCATCAGTGCCATTTCCGTTTATCTCCCGCCGCTGCGCGAACGTCGCGACGACATCATGCCGCTGGCGAATTCATTTTTGAAAAAGTTCGCTTCGCAGGCCAACCGCACCTTGCGCAGTTTCACCTTGCAGGCCGCCGACCGGTTGACGAGCTTTGATTGGCCCGGCAACATCCGCCAATTGCAAAACGAAATCCAGCGCGCGGTGCTGCTCTGCGAAGGGCCGGATATTGACGCCAGCGATTTGTCCGTGAGCGAAATCCGCATGGTTCCCTCCGAAGGCCACGATACCGCGTTCACGCTGCTCGAAGGTGTCGAACGCAACGCCATCATCCAGATGCTCCGCGAAACCGGCGGCAACAAGCTCGAGACCGCCAAGCGCCTCGGCATCGGTCGCCAGACGCTCTACAACAAAATCAAGTCCTACGGGATTGAAACCTGACGGGTTTCAGAGTTTCTTTAACTCGGTGCTCGCCAGTTGAATCAGCGGATTGATGGTCGCCGCGTCGAATTGCAGTTTGCAGCCTGCTGCCGCGAACAATTCCGGCAACGGCCGGGAACCGCCGAGCGACAGGGATTTTTTGTAATCGCCCAGCGCCTTAGCCTTGTTCGCCTTTGAATTCGCCCACACCTGCAACGCGCCGAGCTGCGCGATGCCGTATTCGACGTAGTAAAACGGATACAAAAAAATGTGCAACTGCCGGTGCCACGAATGTGCCCGCACTTCCTCGAAGCCGCTGTAATCCACATCGCCGCCGAAGCGATCCATCAGTTGCAGGTAAGCCGCCTTGCGCTCCGCGCGCGTGTGGCCGGGATGCGTGTAAATCCAATGCTGAAAACCGTCCACCACCGCCATCCACGGAAAAAATCCGATGATGCCTTCGAGGTGCGTCTTGCGCGCGCGGTTGGCGTCGGCAGAGTTTTCTCCCTCGCCCCCACTGGGGGAGAGGGTTGGGGTGAGGGGGCTGCTCGCCGGATAAAACTCCTCCAGAAATTCATTTCCCAAAAGTTCCATCGCCATCGAGGCTACTTCACAAAATTCAATCGGCGCGCTGCGATACGGATACAAATCCTCGCCGCGCGTCGCCTGCGCGTGGAACGCGTGGCCGGCCTCGTGCAAGATCGTCTCCACATCGCGTTGCACACCGACGGCGTTCATGAAGATGAACGGCACACGCGCTTCGCTCAGCGTGGATTGGTAGCCGCCCGGTGCCTTGCCCTTACGATTGTCAAGGTCGAGCAGCTTCTTGTCCTGCATCTCTTGAAAATTCGCCGCGAGGCCGGCGTCGAGGTGATTAAAAATCTTCTGCGTGCGCGCCACCATTTCGCCGACATCGGCAAACGGTTTTAACGGCGCGCGATTCTGCGGGTCCACGGCCAGATCCCACGGACGCAGCTTTTCCAAATTCAACTGCCGCTGGCGGTCGTTCTGGATTTCGCGGACGGCGGGCATGATCTCGCTTTCGATGGCGTCGTGAAACTTCACGCAGTCCGCCGGCGTGTAATCGAACCGGCCCTTCTGTCGAAAAATGAATTCGAGATAATTTTTGAAGCCCGCGTTCTTGGCGATTTGATGACGCAACTTGATCAGCTCGACCATGATTTCCTCGCACTTCTCGACATCCTGCAAACGCCGTTGCGCGACAAGCTGCCACGCCTCCTGCCGCAGCACGCGGTCCGGCTCTTCAAGATAACGGCCCATCTGCACGAGCGTCTTTTCCTCGCTGCGAAAATTCACCGTCTGCGACCCGATGAGTTTTTGATACTGCTGACCGAGCTTGGCCTCCTCGGTTTCCAGTGCAACATTTTCTGGACGGAAAAGTTGGACGTGATTCGCCACGTCGCGGTCAAAAACTTCGTAACGTCCGCCGACGTTCCCCCTCATCCCGTCCTTCTCCCCCATCGGGGGAGAAGGTGGCCGGAGGCCGGATGAGGGGGCGACGACCTTCAACAACTCCGCGCGGCACGGATGCGCCACATAGATTTTTTCCAGTGCGAACTGGCGCGGCTTGAGTTGCGGCTCGACGTTTTCGACGAAATACAGATACGCCTTTTCCGCCTCGGCATTGTCCGTGTGACAGGTCATGGCGATGTTGCGGGTGGAACCCTCCTGATCCAGCGCGGCGGAAAGCTCGCACCAATCCAGCAGCCACTTTTCAAACGCGGCGGCAGTGGTGGCCTGTGCGGCACGCACCTCGAGTTGGTCGAACAGCGGCGCGATCTGCGGCCAGTCGCCGAGGTCAATGTCAGCGGGAACAAACGAACGCGGTTTCGCAGGCGGCAATTTACCGAACGGCAACAAATTCATGCGCGGAGTTTAGCGAAAATTCAATTTGGGAAAATGAATTTCGCCGGCGACAAGATTTCCCGTTTCCCGCGCTTGTCGCCAAAGCTCAGTTAATGCAAACTCCGCGTCATGCCGACCGACGCCACGTTTGAGTCTTTTGAAAGGGAATTAAATCGTCTTGTCGAATCTTTCGGCAAGCGCCTTACCGAACTCAAACAACCCGGTTACGCCGAAGCGCAGTTGCGCGATGATTTTCTAAATCCTTTTTTCCGTGCGCTTGGCTGGGACATGGAGAACCGCGCTGGCCTGATTCAGCGTGAACGCGAAGTCGAGATTGAAAGCGCCACGCAGATTGGCGGCGGACGCAAACGCGCCGATTATCTTTTCCGCACCGACAAGCGCGACCGTTTTGTTTGCGAAGCTAAAAAACCCGCTGAGGAACTTTCCGCCCGCTACGCTTTCCAAGCCAAACGCTACGCTTGGAACAAAGGCGTTCCCGTTGCCTTACTAACCGATTTTGAAGAATTAAAAATCTACATCGTTGGTGGCAAACCGCACCTCGACGAACCGTAGGTTGGCGAATGGAAAAACTGGCACTTCCGACAATTCCCGCTCATTGCCCGTGAACTGTGGGACTTGCTCGCCCGCGACCGCATCGCCGCTGGCAGTATTGATACCGCGCTCGACGCCTTGCCCAAGAAAGCCACCGGCACGGGCAAAGCCCGTCAGCAATGGCTCATTAAGCCTGACCGCACACGCGCACTCGACACAGACTTTTTGGAATTCCTCGACGAAACGCGGCGCGACCTTGCCTCTGACCTCTGGAAAAACAACGACCACGACGAACTGCTGGAAAATAACCAACTCACGGAAGCCTGCCAGCGGGTCATTGACCGCATCCTGTTTCTGCGCATTTGCGAAGACCGCGACATTGACACCGGCCAGCGTTTGCAATCCATCGTCGAGAAGTGGCGCAAGAACACTGGCGATGAGGACACCGGACGCCGCGCACATCAGCAGCCGATGGAACTGCGCGAAGAGCCGCCCGCCAATTACGGCGGCGATGGAATCCGCGCGCCCAAGGATTCTCTTTGGCGTTATGTCGTCCGCCATTTCCGCGCGCTCGACCGTCGCCCGCCTACGCACGTTCCTTTTTTCAATGGCAATCTCTTCAAGCCGCACTTCACGGAAACCCTCGTCATCGGCGACGAATGGCTCGCCGGGTTTATCAGCGAATTGAGCGCGGATGAATCGCCCTACCTCTTCGACGCCATCCCGGTGGAAATCCTCGGCAGCGTCTATGAACGGTTTCTCGGCAAGGTCGTCCGGCCACAGGGACGCGGCATCACCATCGAGGAAAAGCCGGAAGTGCGGAAGGCCGGGGGCGTTTATTACACCCCGCGCTACATCGTGGATTACATCGTCGAGCAGACCGCCGGAAAGTTGCTGGATGAGATTGCGGGAACGCCCGCTGCGTCCGTGACCGTTCCCCCTCACCCTAACCCTCTCCCGCCGGGAGAGGGAACAGCTTCGCCAACGTCCGGTAAATCCAAAGCGTCCGGTTCCACTCCAGCGCTGGGAGCGGTTCTCCCTCTCCCAGCGGGAGAGGGCCGGGGTGAGGGAGAGCGCCCCGCTACCGCCGTGACGTTGAAAGAATTTGAAAAACGCACCGCCGCCCTGCGCCTGCTCGACCCCGCCTGCGGTTCCGGTTCCTTTCTCATCCGCGCGTTTGAGCGCGTGTGCGAACACTGGCAGAAACGCCTCACCGCCGATAAACGCGCCGTGTTGAACCCGCCTGGCAAAATGTTGGATCTAGGCCCGCAGGAAATGACCAAGCTCCAAGCCGATTGGAAAAAGAAAAATCGC
>CAIXFY010000084.1 GCA_903918885.1 uncultured Verrucomicrobia subdivision 3 bacterium | reverse complement strand
CTTATTTCTCCCCGCATCTTAAAAGTCTTATGTTTATAGCCGCTTTACATGGGCACTGAACTGGTCAATCAAGAAAGCCGAACAAAGGCTCGTCGCGTGCGTCCAACTGGTATCAGCGACAAAATAGGGCCGTATTCCGGGCTGCTGGTGGGCGTGGCGGTGCTGGGCTATTACCTGCTCCGTTCATGGCATCGCGGGACATTCGGTTTCTTGGAGCTGACCGCCTTGGCCGTTTTGTCTACGGTGTGTTTGTTGCCGCTGGCGCGGTGGTTTCAAACCGGAATGCCACACCTGCCGTTGGGCGAAGGATTTGCCTTCATGCACCTGATTTACTATGTGATTCCGTGTTTGGGAATCCAGGCCAAGCTGGAAGATTTTGCGCCGGAGCTGCGCCTCAAGGCATTGTTGGCATTAATCCTCCACCTCGGATTCTTTGTCGCGGTTTACTGGCTGATCACCGAACGGGTGCGGCGGCCATTACCGGCCAACCACCTGCTGCGCCGGGAGGCAAACATAGGTTTGGTTTGGGTCATGTTTGTTTCATGGGTAGTGCTGGAGGTGTTGCTGGCATTTGGGAAAATCATTGATTTTGGGGCGGCGCGAAACATATTCAACGGATTGTTGGGCGCTTTGGGGAGCATCGCCGTGGTCTGCCTGTTTTACCGCTGCGGCAGAGGAATCTACGGTTCGCTCCAATTGCTTCTGGTGGTGGGGTTGGCGATAGGAGTGGGTGCCACCATGGTCGATGGGGTCCTGTGTATCGGTGCGGGCATCCTGGGAGCCGCCGCGCTCGCCTATTCCCTAGGACGGCGCAAAGTGTCGATTGTAGGATCGGTGGCGGTCGTGGTTGTTCTGGGGTTTTTGCAAATTGGTAAATCTGACTATCGCACTGTGATCCAAGGTGACTCGACCGCCTATGTAGAAACCCCCTCCAGCTTTCAAGCCGCCTACAGTCTTTGGTTTCGAGTCTCCTGGCGGGCCTTGACCGAGTCAAAAAATGACGGCTCTCATAGTGAAGACTCCATCTGGGCGCGAACCAGTTTGATTCAAATTCTGGTTTTGAGCATGGATACGGTTCCGCACAAATCGCCTTATCTTTACGGCAAAACCTATGCCATGATCCCAAAATTGTTAATCCCCCGCATCTTCTGGGCAGAAAAAATGCGTGGCACCTATCCGACCGAATTTTTGGGAACTTATCTGGGCATCCAAACCGAAGGCGGTGCGGATTACACCGGGATTTCCGTGGGGGCGCCGTCCGAGGCCTGGCTGAACTTTGGCTGGCTGGGCATGGCGTTGGTTGGTGCATTTTCGGGTTTGCTTTTTGGTTTGCCGGCGGCCTTGACCCGAAGATTGGAGCCGCAAAATTTAGGCTGGCTGATTTGTTGCTATTTTTTGGTGACTTGCATTGATATGGAACACAGCATTCCAGAGAAGGTGACCATGGTATTGCAGGCTGTGTTCGTGAGTTTCTTTCTGCTACTGGCTATCTCCACCAAACCTCGCCCAAAGCTGAAAGCCAAACCATCAACCGGACTTTCGACATCAGCTACCGTCGGCGAAAGTTCAACATGACCACGCCCCAACCATCTCGCGTGCTCGTCTATCGCACCGGTCATCTGGGTGACACCGTCTGCGCGATTCCTGCGTTCCGGTTGATCCGCCAGACCTTTCCCGACGCCGTGCTCACCTTGCTGTGCGACGCCCCGGCCAATCGTCAGGTCTCCGCACTGGAAGTGATTCACCGGCTGAATATCTTCGACCGCATCCGCACTTACTCCAGCCGCCGCAGCCTCACCACGCCTTTCCAACTGGCTTTTCAAATCTGGCGCGCGCGTCCCCAGACCTTGATTATGCTTTCGCAATGCCGGGAAAGGCCGCAGGAAGTGCAGCGCAAAAAAAACTTCTTCCGCAACTGCGGCGTCCGCGATGTCCGCGCCACCCAAATCCTAAATCCACCGCAGGCCTGGCAACCCAACGAACCGGCGCGCCTCATCCAACTGCTCGCCAAAATGGGCATCGGTGGTGAAAAACCGGATTACAGCATCCACTCCGACCCGACCCGCCTCGAATCCGTCCGGCAAAAACTTGCTGCCAGCGGTATGGATGCCACCAAGCCATTCCTGATTTTTTGCGGTGGCGGCAAGTCGCCGGCGCAACGCTGGCCGCAGGAGCGCTACGCCACCGTGTTGAAAAAAATTTCCGAGGAATTGTCCCTGCCCATTCTCGGCCTCGGCACGAACGAGGAGACCGCCAGTTACCGCGAGAAAATCCTGCCGCGCTTTCCCAAACTCATTTTGCCCGTCACGCCGTTCAGCATTCCCGAACTATTCGAGCTGCACCGTCTCGCCACCGCGTATCTCGGCAACGACACCGGGCCGATGCACGTCGCCGCGGCGATGAATTGTCCCGTGGCTGCCATCATCAGCGCCCGTAACCCGCCCGGCATGTGGGATCCCGATGTCGCGACGCGGCTGCTGTTCCGCCACCGCACGTTTTGCGAAAACTGTTTTCTCAACGACTGCGTTCGCGAAAACCACCGCTGCCTCACCGCCATCACCGAAACGGAAGTGCTCGCGGAGCTGCTGCCGTTTTTGGAAGAACTGATGCAGAGATCAGAGGTCGGAGGTCAGAGGTCAAAATAAGGCAATTGGAAGATATGCAAATCAACTCAGCAAAAGACCTGAAGGTTTACCAGAAAGGTTATGAACTGGCGATGCGGGTATTTCATTTGAGCCAGAGTTTTCCACCGGAGGAAAAGTTTGCGCTGACGAGTCAGATTCGCCGGTCTTCCCGTTCCATTTGTCTCAATCTTCGCGAGGCTTGGGCCAAGCGACGTTACGAGGCGCATTTTATCTCCAAACTGACCGATTGTGATGGTGAAAATAGTGAGACCAACTCATCCTTGGACTTTGCAAAGGATTGTGGCTATATCACCGTTGAACAACACGGCGAACTTATTTCCATTTGTGTTGAGATCGGCAAAATGCTCGGCAGCATGATTAATAATCCCGCTCCTTTTCTGATCTCTGACCGCTGACCTCCGACCTCTGATTTATGTGTGGCATCGCCGGCATCGTCCAACGTGAAGCGCCCGCCGCGGGGCTGACGGAGAAACTCCGCCAGCTCCAGTCAGCGCTGCGCCATCGCGGGCCGGACGACACCGGGATTTATCTCTCGCCGGACGGTTGCACGGGACTGGTGCACACGCGGTTGTCCATTCTGGATTTGAGTCCAGCCGGTCATCAACCGATGGTCTCGCCAGACGGACGTTTCCACATCACCTTCAACGGCGAGATTTATAACTTCAAGGAACTGCGCGCCGACCTCGCAGCCGCCGGTGAAAAGTTTTTGACCAGCACCGACACCGAGGTGCTGCTGCGGCTGTATCAAATCCACGGCGCAGACTGTTTACCCAAACTCGCCGGCATGTTCGCCTTCGCCGTTTGGGACGAACGCGAGCAATCCTGTTTCATCGCCCGCAGCCAGCTCGGCGTGAAGCCGCTTTATTTCTCCGCCACCTCCGAACGCCTTGTCTTCGCTTCCGAACTGCGCGCTCTGTTGGAAGCCGGCCTCACCTCGCGCCAGCTTTCGCGCGTGGCGCTTCAGGGTTACCTGCTGTTCGGTTCCGTGCAGGAGCCAGATACGCTCATCGAAGGCACGCAGGAATTGCCCGCCGGTAGCTGGCTCCGCTGGCAAAACGGGCGCGTCACCGAGCAACGCTACTTCGATATCCAATTCAACCTCGACCCGCCGCCCGATGCGAATCCCGTGGCCACCGTGCGCGCCGCGCTGGAAGATTCCGTCCGGCGCCATTTTGTGAGCGACGTGCCGGTGGGCGTATTTATAAGCGGCGGCATTGACTCCACCGCGCTCGTGGCGCTGGCGCGGAAAATTGGTGTGGAGCAGATGCACACGTTTTCCATTTCATTTGAAAACCCGGATTTGAACGAAGGCGAAGTCGCCGCACAAACCGCCTCGTATTTCGGCACGGAACACCACGACTGGCGGTTCAGCGCAGCGGACGGTAGAAAGCTGCTCGCCAGCTTTATCAACCGCATGGATCAGCCAAGCATAGACGGCTTCAATACTTTTTGCGTGTCCAAGTGGGCGCACGACTGCGGCGCAAAAGTGGTGTTGTCCGGCCTCGGCGGCGATGAGTTTTTCGGCGGCTACGGTTCCTTTCAACGCGTGCCGAAGCTCGCTGAACTCGGACGCTGGTTCACGCTGTTTAACTCCACACGGCAGTTGGCGGGCAATTCGCTTCAAAAAATTTCCCGCGTTCCCCGTAACCGGCGGCTCGGCAGTTTCCTCGCCGGCCACCCCAGCCTCGGCGCGGCTTATTGGACCATCCGCGGCATCTTCACGCCGGCGGAAACGCACCAGTTGCTGGAAAAATATTTTCCCGACGAACCGGATCAGTTGGACGACAGCCAGATCCATTTTTCCGTGCCCGCCCAGCCGACGCCCGAAGACATGGTCAGCTATCTCGAAATCACCCGCTACATGCGCAACCAGCTTCTCCGCGACAGCGACGTGATGAGCATGGCGTGGGGATTGGAACTCCGTGTGCCGTTCGTGGACGCGCGCCTGACCCAAACGCTGGCCGGCATCCCCGCCGCCACCCGGCTGCAGCCGGGGAAACAATTCCTGCTCGACGCCGTGCCGGAAATTCCCGCGTGGGTCAGCAACCGGAGCAAACAAGGCTTCGTGTTCCCGTTTGAACAATGGCTCCAGTCCGACTGGCTAGATGTATTCGCGCGACTTAATGCCGGCAGCACGGTGCCGCTGCAAAACTGGTCCCGGCAGTGGAGCCTGTTCGCGCTCGAACATTTCCTCAACCGCTACGGCATCACCGCCGGGCGCGTCGCCACCAAATCATCGTGACCGCCCACCCACCGCTCCGCGTCTGCCAGGTCGTCGCCAGCATCAACCGCGATGTCGGCGGCCCCGCCGTCTCCGTGCCCGCGCTCGCCGCCGCGCTCGCCGATCGCGGATTGGAAATGACGCTGGCCACGCTCGATTATTCCCACCATGGCGCACAAACTCCGGCTCCCGGTGTAAAACTTTTGAGCCTGCCCGCACCGTGGCTCGCGCGGAGTGGGCGCGGCTGGAACTCTCCATTGCGCCGCGAACTGATTGAAATAGCTAAGCGCGCAGACATCGTCCACAACCACGGCCTCTGGATGTTTCCCAACCTTTACGCCCGCCAGGCCGCGCAACGCACCGGCAAACCGCTCGTCATTTCGCCGCGCGGCATGGTGGAACAATGGTCGCTGGGCCGCAGCCGCGCCAAAAAATTTCTCGCGTGGCACGCATTTGAAAAAGAAAATCTCCGCGTCGCCAAAATGTTTCACGCCACCAGCACGGCCGAACTAGCATCGCTCCGCCGCCTCGGTCTGCGCCAGCCCGTCGCCCTCATTCCCAACGGCGTCGAACTGCCCGACCTCGCCGCGAGACCGCCGCGCGCGGTGCTGGAAAATAAATTTCCCGCGCTGGCCGAAAAACACTGGCTGCTGTTTCTCGCGCGCCTGCATCCCAAAAAAGGCGTGGGCGAACTGCTGCGCGTCTGGCAGAAACTCGCGCCGCAATTTCCAAGTTGGCAGCTCGTGCTGGCCGGCCCCGACCTCGACGGCCACGGCGAACAATTTCGCCGCGCAGCACAGGAATTAAAGTTGGAGAACTGCGTAACATTCACTGGCCAACTGGAAGGCGCAGAAAAATCTACGGCATTGGCCAACGCGGAATTGTTTGTGCTGCCCACGCACTCGGAAAATTTCGGCCTCGCCATCGCCGAAGCGCTGGCGCATCGCGTGCCCGTCATCACCACCACCGGCGCACCGTGGCGCGAACTCGCCTCGGAAAACTGCGGTTGGTGGATTGAGCCGGACGAAAACAGCTTGGCCAGCGCACTTGCCGCCGCTTTGAACCTTTCATCCGCCACGCGCCAGGAAATGGGCGTTCGCGGACGCTTGCTGGTGGAGAAAAAATATTGCTGGAACAAAGTCGCCGAAGAAATGGAGTCGACGTATCGCTGGCTGTTGGATTCCGGCGCCCGCCCCGACTGCGTGCACACCGCATGAAAATCACCATCGCCACCGGCCCGTTGCTGCCTGTGCCCGCCGTCAAAGGCGGCGCGGTGCAAAAGCTGTGGCACGGACTGGCCATCGAATTTGCACGGCAAGGCCACGCGGCGACCATCGTGGCGCGAAGTTTTCCCGGCCAGCCGGAAACTGAAACCTGCGACGGTATTAATTTTATTCGCGTCGGCGGCTTTGACCAGAGCCTGTCCGTGCGCCGCGATTTGGTGAAAAACTTTTTTGATTCCGCGCGCGTGACGCGGCATTTGCCGCAAGCTGATATTTTAGTGACCAATGATTTTTGGCTGCCGGTCTTCGCCGGCTGGTTGCGTCCGTCCGCCGGGAAAATCGTAGTGAACGCCAACCGTTTTCCAAAAGGGCAGTTCGGGCTTTACCGGCGCACCGCGCGCATCGCCGCTGCTTCGTCCGCCGTTAAAAACGCCGTGGTTGCACAATGTCCTGCGCTCGCCACGCGAACGCTCGTCCTGCCGAATCCGGTGGACACAAACTTATTGCACCCAGCGGCACGGGAAAATCGCGCGGAGAAAATCCTACTCTTTGTCGGACGCCTCCATCCCGAAAAAGGCATGCACTTGCTGGTCGAGGCATTTGGCACTTTTGTGAAAACCAATCCAAGCTGGCGACTGCAACTCGTCGGCCCCGTTGACACCGGCCATGGCGGCGGCGGCGAGGAATACCGGCGACAACTGGAAGCGCTCGCCGCTGGTTTGCCCGTCGAGTTTATCGGGTCGGTTTTTGACGCGGCCAAACTGGCGGCCATTTATCAGCAGGCGGATTTGTTTTGCTATCCGTCGCTCGCGGAATTCGGCGAGTCCTTCGGCGTCGCGCCGCTGGAAGCGATGGCTTGCGGCGTTCCCGTTATCGTTTCGGCGCTGGAATGTTTCCGCGACTTCATCAGTGACGGTGAGAACGGATTTTTCTTCAATCACCGCGACCAAAATCCGGCGGCGCAACTGGCGGCGCAACTGCAAAAAGCCGTGGCCGCGCCGGAAAATTGTGCGCGCATGGGACAACAGGCGGTGGCCACCGCGCAGCAATTCAGCTACCCGGCGGTCGCCAAAAAATATCTCGACGACTTCGCCGTGCTGACGGCAACCTGCCCATGATGACCGACTCACTCACCGTCCTCATCCTGACTTTCAACGAGGCGCCCAACCTCGCGCGCACGCTCGCGCGGCTGACGTGGGCGCGGGAGATTTTGATCGTGGACAGTTTCAGCACGGACGCGACACTCGAAATCGCCCGGCAGTTTCCGCAAGTGCGGGTCGTGCAGCGGAAATTCGACGATCACACGAGCCAGTGGAATTTCGGCCTCGACCAGATTCGCACCGACTGGGTGCTGTCGCTCGACGCGGATTACGTTTTGACGGAGGAACTGGTTGCCGAAATTAAGGCGCTAACGGAACCGCCGCCAGTCAGCGCCTACTACGCAAAATTCCGTTACTGCATCGGCGGAAAACCGTTGCGCGCCGCGCTCTACCCGCCGCGCGCCGTGCTGTTCAACCGCAACCAATGCCGCTATGTCAACGATGGCCACACGCAGCTGTTGAAAGCCAAAGGCGCGACGGGGGTTTTGAATGGGCTGATTGATCATGATGACCGCAAATCACTGGCGCACTGGCTGTGGGCGCAGGATCGCTACGCGATTTTGGAAGCGGCCAAGCTGACCGGCACGCCGACCGAATCACTGAGCCGGCGCGATCGCCTGCGCCGCCGCATCGTGTTCGCACCGCTGGCGGTGTTTCTATTCACGGCGTTCGGCAAGGGGCTGATTTTGGATGGCTGGCCGGGCTGGTATTACGTCTTTCAGCGGACGCTCGCGGAAATTTTGCTTTCCCTCCGGCTGATTGAAGAGAAACTAAAAAAGTAAAAAGATGAAATGATTTTCATTTTCAGCATGTCAGCGTTTCAGCATTTTAGCTTTTTGTTATGAGTTTAATCATCGGCCTCAACGCCTTTCATCCCGATGCCGCCGCGTGCGTGTTGCGCGACGGCAAACTCGTCGCCGCCGTGGCCGAGGAACGCCTTGGCGACCGCCGCAAGCACGTCGGCGGTTTTCCCGGCCGCGCGCTCGCCGAAGTTTTGAAAATGGCCGGCGCGACGCTGCGCGACGTGGACTGGATCGCGGTCGGCAACGACAGCAATGCCAATCTCGCCGCCAAGGCGCAGCACGTCTTGAAATCGCCATTCAAATCCGCGCGCGGCGTGCTGACGCATTTTCAGCGGCGGTCGAAGATGAAAAGTTTTTCCGAGATGGCGGCGGAAGCCTGCGGCGTGAACGCGGCGGACTGCCGTTTTCAAATCGCCCGCGTGGAACATCATCTGGCGCACATCGCCAGCTCTTATTACTCGAGCGACTTTGACGAGGCGGCGGGATTTTCCTACGACGGCGCGGGCGACTTCACCTCGGCGATGTTCGCGCGCTGCCGCGACAACAAAATCGAGATTTTGGATCGCGTGCATGTGCCGCATTCGCTGGGATTTTTTTACACGGCGCTGTGCCAGTTCATCGGCTTTGAGCGCTTCGGTGAGGAATACAAGGTCATGGGACTGGCGGCTTACGGCCAACCGGCGCACATGGAATTCATGCGTGAGCTGCTGACGGTGGACGCGAGCGGCCAGTTTCGCCTGAACGGAAAATTTTTCAAACCGCTGGGCAAAAATCTGGAAGAGTGCATGGACGCCAGCGGCGAAATTGTTTTGCCACCACTGTATTCGGAGGAACTGGTGCGGCGGCTGGGCGCGGCGCGCACGCGCGGCGCGGAATTTTCCCAGCGCGATAAGGACATCGCAGCTTCGTGCCAGGCGTATTTTGAGGAAGTTGTCTTGCGCTGTCTGGCTGCGCTACATCGGCGCGTGCCGGTGGAAAATCTCGTCACCGCCGGCGGCTGCGCGTTGAACGGCATCTGCAATTCCCGCATCTTGCGCGACACGCCGTTCAAGAAATCCTACATCCAGTGCGCGGCGTCGGACGACGGCACGGCCATCGGCGCGGCGCTTTACGTCTGGAATTCGATTTTGAAAAAACCGCGCGCGGGCTTGATTGACCACGCGTATTGGGGGCCGGAACATTCCGAGGCGGAGATGGAAGCGGCGTTGCGCGGCGCGAATTTGCCTTTCGAGCGGTTCGAGCGCCCGGCGCTGTTGGAGCGCGTGGCGAATCATCTCAATTCCGGCCATGTCACCGGCTGGTATCAGGGCCGCTGCGAATGGGGGCCGCGCGCGTTGGGCAACCGTTCCATTCTCGCGCATCCGGGCTGGCCGGATATGAAGGGTTTGATCAACCAAAAAATCAAGCGGCGCGAGGCGTTCCGGCCGTTTGCGCCGAGTATCCTCGCGGAGGAGACGGGAAATTATTTTGAGCAGACAGTGGAAAGTCCGTTCATGATGCACGTCGTGAAAATCAAACCAGAAAAGCGCGCGGCGCTCGCGGCGGTCTGCCACGAAGATTTTACGGGCCGGCTGCACACGGTGAAGCGCTCGCAGAATGAATTGTATTACGACCTCATCAAAACATTCGCACAGAAGAGCGGCGTGGCGGTGGTGCTGAACACGAGCTTCAACGAGAACGAACCCGTCGTGGACACACCGACGCAGGCGGTGAATTGTTTTCTGCGCACGGACATGGACGCGCTGTGTCTCGGGCCATTCGTGACGGTGAAGGCGGGGCGCGGGTTGGCGTCGTAATTTAATCCGTTCAAGACTAGTTAATCTCATGGGAACCTTGTATAAAGCTTATGATGACTGGCGGGCGTTTTAGCCTCGAAGCCGACAACCCTAAAAATGATCATCGGAAATAAATATCGGATTTCAGTTGTGCAGTTGCTGCTCTGCGCGCTTCCCTTCCTGTGGTTGTGGTTTGTGCTAATTAACCATCTGCGCGTCGAGTGGACGCTGAATGCGCAATATGCCTATGGCTGGGCAGTGCCGTTTCTGTGCGTCTTCCTGATCTGGCAGCGAATCCGAATGCAAGTTGGCGACCGACAGCCGATGGTGTTTGAAATTTTCTTTTCTGCCAAACGCCTGCTGCTGCCGGTCACCGTCGGACTGGCGCTGCTCTATTTGCCAACACGCCTGATTCAGGAGGCCAACCCCGATTGGCGATTGGTAAGCTGGGGGCTGGCTATCGAGGTCATTGGCCTCACTTTTTGTCTGCTCTATGTGGCGTTTCGGGATTCGAAATTCGTCCTTCGAGATTTTTTCTTTCCCATCGCTTATTTCCTCGTGGCCGTGCCCTGGCCCTCCGCCGTGGAAGGGCCGATCATCCAGTCCTTCACCCGCATGGATGTGGCGGCCACGACGGAAATCATGGGGCTGTTCGGCATCCCGGCCATCCCGCACGGCAACGTCATCGAGGTGGCTACCGGCAGCGTGGGGATTGACGAGGCGTGCAGCGGCATCCGCTCGTTTCAGGCCACATTGATGGTTTCGCTATTCCTTGGTGAATGGTTACGGCTCGGTTCGAAACAACGGTTACAACTGGTGCTGTCTGGATTTTTATTTTCGCTACTGTTCAATTTTATGCGGCTGTGCGTGCTCGTCTCGGTCGCTTCCCGCCACGGCATCGCGGCGGTGAGTCGCTGGCACGATCCAACCGGCGTGACTATCCTGCTCGGCTGTCTGTTCGGACTTTGGTTTCTGGCGCATTGGTTCGCCCGGAAAAATCCAAAAGTAGAAATTCCCAGCCCCAAAACTTCACGCTCCCGAGTTTCCGTCGCGAACTCGCCGTTTCCCACGTTCGCCTTTTTCGGCCTGGCCTTCTGGCTCCTGATTGCCGAAACCTGCGTGACTAATTGGTATCGGTATCATGAAGCCCGGATGCCTTCACCGGTGACATGGGATATCAAATGGCCGGTCAATCTGACGATGCGGCAACTACCCATCGCCCCCGAAACCCGGCAGATTCTTCGCTACGATGAAGCGGACAGCCGCGCCTGGCAGGCTGATGACCGTTCATGGCAGGTCGTTTATCTCCGCTGGAACCCCGGCAGTGTGGCCACCCGACTCACCTATAATCACACGCCGGAAGTTTGTCTCACAGCTTCGGGACATCGCATTGCGGAAATGAGCGCGCCCATGAATTTAACGGCACGCGGGCTGGAATTTCCCTTCCGGTTTTATCGTCTCGGCGACACGCCGCAACCGGTCTTTGTTGGCTATTGCCTTTGGGAAGACCGCGCCACCTCACATGCTTTCAATACCGCCTCACTCGGGTGGGGCAACCGGCTCGGCCCCGTGCTCGAAGGCCAGCGCAACACCGGCCAGCGCTCCATTGAACTGGTCATCACCGGCGTCAATGATTTCAACAGCGCTCGCGACGCCGTCGAAAAGCTATTGAACGACATCGTTTCCGTCGGCAACAAGTAAGCCCGCCCCGGTGAAAATTCTTCTGCTCAATCAGGTCTTCTATCCGGATGTCGTGTCCACCGCCCAACACCTGTCCAATCTCGCCACGGCGTTGTCCGAACGCGGCCATGAAGTGACCGTCATCAGCAGCCGGCGCGGCTACGAACATCCCGCAACGCTTTTCCCGGCCAATGAAACCTGGCGCGGCATCAAAATCATCCGCGTCTTCTCCACGCGCTTCGGCAAGCGCGCCAAGTGGCGGCGCGCGGCCGACTTTGCCAGCTTCCTATTCTTCTGTTGCCTCCGTTTACTGTTTCTCCCGCGCCATGATGTGGTTGTGGCCTTGACGACCCCGCCGCTGATTTCTTTCCTCGGCGCGTGGCGGGCAAAATTGTGGCGGGCAAAATTTGTCTATTGGGTCATGGATTTCAATCCCGACGAAGCCATCGCCGCCGGCTGGCTGCGGAAAGATTCACTCACGGCAAAATTCCTGGAGCGACTCTCGCGCTTCAGTCTGCGCCGCGCCAATGTCATTGTGGCGCTCGACCGTTTCATGCGCGACCGCATCGTGGAAAAAAACATTCCGCCGGAAAAAATCGCCGTCATCCCGCCGTGGTCACAAGATGACGAAGTGAAATTTGATTCCGCTAGCCGCGAGGAGTTTCGTAAGGCTCGCGGGTTGGAGGATAAGTTTGTCGTGATGTATTCTGGCAATCACAGCCCCGTGCATTCGCTTACCACCTTGATGCAGGCGGCGGATTTGTTGCGCGGCGAGACGGACATTGTTTTTGCCTTCATCGGCGGCGGCAGCGAATTTCAGCGGGTCAAAAAATGGGGAGTGGGAAATCCACAGGTGTTCTGTTTACCATATCAACCGTTGGACAAACTTTCCGCCTCGCTTTCGGCCGCCGATGCCCACGTCGTGGTGATGGGCAATGCCATGCTTGGCCTGGTTCATCCGTGCAAAGTTTACAATATTTTCGCCGTCGGTGCGCCGGTGATTTACAT
>CAIXFY010000083.1 GCA_903918885.1 uncultured Verrucomicrobia subdivision 3 bacterium | reverse complement strand
GTCTTCGTCCTCAACGCCTTCATCGTGGACTGGCTGTTCGACACCAGCACCATGTTGTCCAGCGCGAGCGCGATGATCGGCTCGCTCATCCTCGGCTATCCCATCATCGTCACCGCCGTGAAAGATTTGCGGCGCGGCAATCTGAGTATCAACGAACTCGTCGCCATCGCCGTGCTCGCGGCGTTCGCGTCCGGCGATTACAAGACCGCCGGCATCGTCGCCTTCTTCATGCTCACCGGCGAAATCATCGAGACCCGCACCGCGCAAGGCGCGCGTGACTCCATCGAATCGCTCATCAAACTCACGCCTACGAAAGCGCGCCGCATATTGAAGGACGGCAGCGAAGAAGAAGTCGCCGCCAGTCAACTCGCGGTCGGCGATGTCATCCGCATCCGCCCCGGCGACAACGTCGCGGCCGACGGCCTCATCGTGAACGGCCAAGGTTCGTTCAACCAAGCGACCATCACCGGCGAATCCTTACCCGCCGACAAGAAGCAAGGCGACGAAGTTTTCGCCGGCACGCAGAATCTCACGGGCGTGCTCGAAATCAAAGTCAGCCGCGCCGGCACGGACACGACGCTCGGCCGCGTGCGCGAACTTATCATTGCCGCCGAAAAGACCAAGCTGCCCATCCAGAAAATCGTGGATCAATACATGGGCTTTTACACGCCGCTGGTGCTGGTCATCGGCGCGCTGGTCTGGGCATTCACGCATGATTTGAGCCGCGTCATCGCGGTGTTCGTCGTGTCCTGCCCGTGCGCGTTCATCCTCGCGACGCCGACCGCGATGGTTGCCGCGCTCTCCGCCGCCGCGCGGCTCGGCATTTTGATCAAGAACGTCGCCGACATCGAACTCGCGGCCAAGATCAATGCGTTCGTCTTCGACAAGACCGGCACGCTTACGACCGGGCAGCTGTCCGTCAGCCGCCTCGCGCCGATTGGCGATACGAAGCCCGCCGAACTGCTGCTGCTCGCCGCATCGGCCGAAAAATACAGCAACCATCCCACTGCCAAGGCGCTCGCGACGCTCGCAGGCGAAGCGGGAGTTCCTTTGGCCGAGCCGAAAGATTTTGCCGAAACCGCCGGTCGCGGCGTGAAAGCGGAAATTAACGGCGCGAAAATTCTGGTTGGCCGTGCGCAATGGCTGAAGGACAACGGCATTGACGCGAGCTTCGAAAAATCCGTGGACTTGAACGAAACGGAAGGCTGGAGCCTGATTTTCGTCGCGCAAAACGGCAAGTGCGTCGGCTGGGTCGGCATGCAGGACAAGACCCGCGCCGAGGCGAAGGAAGCTTTGGTCGAGTTGAAGGAAGCTGGCGTCCGTCGCATCGCGATGGTGAGCGGCGACCGTCATGTGGTAGCCACGCGCGTCGCTGCGGAAATCGGCTGCGAAGAAGCGCAAGGCGATTGCCTGCCGCAGAACAAAGTGGATTTCGTTCGCGCAATGAAAGCGAAAGGTTACAAAGTCGCCGTCGTCGGTGACGGCGTGAACGATGCGCCCGCACTTGCCGCCGGTGACATCAGCATCGCGATGGGCGCGGCGGGCAGTGAAGTCGCCATCCACAGCGCGACGATTGCGCTGATGAATAACGACCTGCGCCGTCTGCCATTCCTCGTGAAGCTCTCACGCAGCACGCGCGCGGTCATCAACCAGAATTTTGCGTTTGGTGTCGTGTTCATCATCGCGGGATTGTCCGCGTCAGCGTTCGGCATTATCGGCCCGATTACGGCGGCGATTCTGCATGTGTTCGGCACATTGATTGTGATTTTCAACAGTGCCCGCCTCGTGCGTAAAGGCGAGGAACTGGAACATTTTCAACCTGAAGCCGTCGCTGACAAACACGACCACGGTTCGCATTCCAAACCGGCTGGCGAACTGTCGCCGAAGCTGGCGTAGTTTTTCCAATTTGAATTATGTCCGCCGCTCAAACATCCAATGGTGAAGTTGTCGTCTCCGTGCGCGGGCTGACGAAAGTGTTCAAAGATTTTTGGAACCGCCCGAAAGCGCGCGCGGTGGACGGCGTGGATTTTGAAGTCCGCAAAGGCGAAATTTTCGGGCTGCTCGGGCCGAATGGTTCCGGCAAATCCACGACCATCAAATTGCTGCTCGGTTTGCTGAATCCGACGAAGGGGCACATCGAAGTCTTCGGCCATTCGCCGCGTCACGTGCAGACGAAAGCGCGCATCGGTTATCTGCCGGAGGAATCTTATTTGTATCGCTATCTCAATTCGCGCGAGACACTAGATTTTTTTGGCAACCTGTTTCATTTGAACAAAGCGGACCGTGATAATCGCGCGGAGCAGTTGCTGGACATGGTCGGCCTCGGCAAAACGCAGACGCGCGCGGTTGGTGAATTTTCCAAGGGCATGCAGCGCCGCATCGGTTTGGCGCAGGCGCTCATCAACGATCCGGATCTGGTCATTCTCGATGAACCGACGGCTGGCCTCGACCCGATTGGCTGCCGCGAAGTGAAGGATTTGATTGTCGCGCTCGCCAAACGCGGCAAGACGGTCATCTTGAGCAGTCATCTGCTGTCTGACGTGGAAGATGTCTGCGACCGCGTGGTGATTTATTACGGCGGAAAAATTCGCGCGGACGGCACTTTGAAGGAGTTGCTGGCGACACCGGACACGCTGCGGATTACCACGCCAGTTTTGTCACGCGAAACTTTGGAAAAGGTTTTGGCGACCATTCGCGCGGACGTTTCCACCGGTGAAGTGCGCGTGGACAATCCGACGCAAAATCTCGAAAGTTATTTCCTCGATGTGGTGAACAAGGCGCGCGCGGCCAACGAAACGAGCGGCGCACAATCCGGCGCACGCGTCGCCGAATATTTGCGCGGTGGCACGGAAGCCAAATCTTCGGGCGAAAAAGTTTTGGAAAAACTGTCGCTGCCGCAAGCAGCGCAGCCGGTCGCAGCCAAGCCAGTCACCGAGATTGCCGCGCCGAAAGCGGACGAAAGTAAGCTGGCGGCGCTTGCCCAGCCAACCGCGCCAGCGACACAACCGGAAATATCCGCACCCAAAACCCAAGCGGCCAAGCCGGTGGATTTGTCCAAGGCGGATGATAAATTGTCGTCGCTGCTGGGCGGAAACAAAAAATGAATTTCTTCCGCAGATTCCGCTAATTTTCGCAGATTGAATTAATCTGCGTTCCTCTGCGAAATCTGCGGCTAAAAACAAATGCAAAGAATTTTTGCCATCGCCGGATTGACCTGGAAGGCCGCGCTGCGGTTCAAGCTGTTCCTTGTCATCGCGGTTTTATTGATTCTGGCGGTCGTCGGTTTGCCGCTGATCATCAAAGACGACGGCACGGCGCAGGGGTTCACGCAGATCATTTTGACCTACACGTTGAGCGCCATCACGGCGCTGCTGGGGCTTTCGACGCTCTGGCTTTCCTGCGGCACGCTGGCGCGCGACATCGAGGAATGTCAGATCCAAGTCATCGCCACGAAGCCGATTGCACGCTGGCAAATCTGGTTGGGCAAATGGCTGGGCATCGTGTCGCTGAACGCGGTTTTGCTTTTGATTTCCGGAGGTTGTGTTTTCGGCTTGTTGCAATACCGCGCGGCGAAATTGCCGGCGGAAGTGCAGAAAACTCTGCACGAGGAAATTCTGGTGGCGCGCGGTTCGGCGAAGGAGAAAAACGATCCGGCGGAAATTGAAGCGCAAACGGAACGCGTATTGCAGACACGGCTGAAATCCAGCGCGGTGGAAAAGGTGGATTTGCCGGAGGTGCGGAAACAAATTCGCGAGCAGGTGAAGGCGGCGCTGCAAATCGTTCCGCCGAGTTACGAACGCACTTGGAAAATTGATTTGGGTTCCGTGAAAGAGCAACTGGTCGGCAAGCCATTGCAATTGCGAGTAAAATTTAATTCCGCGCAGAAGAGCGCGTCGGGCACATTCGGCGCGTTATGGATGGTGGGCGATCCGCCGAAGACGAAATCCTGGCGGACGGAAGCGCCGATGAGTCTGGCGCCGGACACCTTCCATGAATTTGTCATCCCACCAGACTTGTTCGACGCGAACGGCGTGCTGACGATCACCTTCGCCAATCCCAATGAAACCGCCCTGCTCTTCCCGCTCGAAGACGGCATGGAGGTGCTTTACCCCGACGGCGGCTTCGCGATGAACTTCGCGCGCGGACTCGGCATCATCTTTTGCTGGATGGCGCTGCTCACGGCGCTGGGTTTGATGGCGGCGAGCTTCCTGTCATTTCCGGTCGCGTCATTTTTTGCGCTGGCGATGCTGGTGGTGGTTTTCAGCAGCGGCACGCTGGCCGATGCAATTGACTCTGGTTCCGTGGCGGCGGGCAACGAAGAGACCGGCCAAGCCGGACATTCCGTCATGGATGTGGTTTTGCTGCCGGCGTTCAAGGGCGTGCTCGCGGTCATCAGCCTAGTAAAAAATTATTCGCCGGTGGAAGCCCTGAGCAGTGGTCGCAGCATTACCTGGAGCGAACTGGCGTCGGCCTTCGCGCAGGTGGTTCTGCTCGTGGGCGGAATTTTTTCGGCGGCGGGAATCTTCCTTTTCAGCCGGCGTGAACTGGCGACGGCGCAAGGAACGCAATGAACTCACGCGTCAAAAAAATTCTCCTTTTGCTGCTGGCCGTCGCGCTGCTGTTCGGTTCCGGCCGGATGCAAAATTCGCTGAACCGCGACCGCGAGGCACTAGGTCTGACGCGCACCGCCGCGCTGGAAAACGCGCCGCCGGTGCTGGCGTTCACCACGGTGGCGCTTGGCGGTTTTCGCGGCCTGATTTCCAATCTGCTTTGGATTCGCGCCAGCGACTTGCAGCAGGATGATAAATTTTTTGAAGCCGCACAGCTGGCCGACTGGATTACGAAGCTGGAACCAACGTTTGCCGCCGTCTGGATATTCCAAGGCTGGAACATGGCTTACAACATTTCCGTGAAGTTCAAGGATTTCCCCGACCGCTGGCGCTGGGTAGAAAACGGCATCCAACTGCTACGCGACGACGGTCTGCATTATAATCCAAACAACGTGGATCTCTACCGCGAACTTTGCTGGTTTTTTCAACACAAGATGGGGGCAAACCTCGACGACGCAAACATGTATTACAAGAGTCAGTGGGCGGACGAAATGAAAAACTTTTTTGGTCCTAATGGAACCAACTTTAGTCTGCTGCTGAATCCGCCCGATGCTGCTACAAGAACGAATGCCATCTTCTTCCGCCAAAAATACAAGCTGGACGCGGCATTCGCCAAAGCCGTGGACGAACGCTACGGGCCGTTTGACTGGCGCTTACCGGAGGCGCACGCGATTTACTGGGGCGCACGCGGGCTGGAAGTGGCGAAGGAAAATGCCGACAAGGTAAAGTCCGACGATCTCATCAAACTCCGCCGGATTATTTACCAATCCATGTTGCAGGCCTTTCATCACGGGCGAATTATATCCAGCCCTTTCAGCAAAGTTTATTCAATTGGTCCGAATCTCGATTTAGTTTCGCAGGTCAATTCCGCCTACGAAGCGCTTTGCGCCGAGGAACCTGATTCCAGCACGCGTGACGGCATCCTCCGCGCGCAACGGAATTTTCTACGCGACGCGGTTTATTTCCTCTATGAAGATAACCGCTTGGTCAACGCGCAAAAGTGGTTTAAATATCTCGGCGATAAGTTTCCCGATAAACCCATCATTGAGAGCCAGCCGGATTCGCT
>CAIXFY010000082.1 GCA_903918885.1 uncultured Verrucomicrobia subdivision 3 bacterium | reverse complement strand
TGCCGAGCGTGCTGGCCGGCCTTGTCTCCAAACCCATCATCGCCGTGCCGACGAGCATCGGTTATGGCGCGAGCTTCGGCGGCGTCGCCGCCTTGCTGGCTATGTTGAACAGTTGCGGCAGCGGTGTGACGGTGGTGAACATTGATAATGGATTTGGTGCCGGTTACGCGGCCAGCCAGATTAACGCTTTGGCTTCACAAAAATGAAAACTCTTTACCTCGATATTTTCAGTGGCATCGCCGGCGATATGTTCATCGCCGCGTTGCTCGACCTTGGCGTGGACGCCAAAAAATTGGAGCGCGAGTTAAAGAAACTCAAGCTTGATGGCTGGCATCTGCACATTGCGCGCGGACAAAAATCCGCCATCGCCGGCATCAAGTTCGATGTCCACCTCGCGCACGAGCATGCCCACGCCCACACCCACGACGGCCATGAACATACGCACGAACATGGCCACCATCACGCACACCCGCACCATGAGCATCCACATCATCATTCGCACGAACATCACCACGATCACGCATCGGAGGAGCATCATCACGAGGAACAGCGGAACTTTGCAGAAATTAAAAGGCTGATTGTGCGGAGCAAACTTTCCGCATGGGTGAAGCAAAAATCCATCGCCGTCTTCCAGCGCATCGCCGTGGCGGAAGGAAAAATCCACGGGCTGCCGCCGAACGAAGTGCATTTTCATGAAGTCGGCGCGGTGGATTCCATCGTGGACATAGTCGGTGCGGCCATCGCGCTGGAACTGCTTGGCAAGCCGCGCGTGTTTGCCTCGTTGGTCGTTGAAGGCACCGGCTGGATCCATTGCGCACACGGAAGATTCCCGGTTCCCGCACCGGCTACGTTGGCCATTCTCGGTGCGCGTGGCATCGGTATCACGCAATGCGAGGAACCGCACGAACTCGTCACACCCACCGGCGCGGCGCTGCTGGCAGAATTTGTCGAAGGCTTCGGCGCGATGGAAAATTTGGTCGCGGAAAAAATTGGCTTCGGCCTCGGCACGCGGGAAAACAAAACGCGCCCGAATGTTTTGCGTGCTGTTTTCGGCGCGCAGTCTAAAGTCCAAAGTTCAAATTCTAAAGTTGTCGCGCTGGATTGGGAAACCGACCGCGTGGCTGTGCTGGAAACCAATCTCGACGATTGCTCCGGCGAAATTCTCGGTGCGTTTTTGGAAACGGCTTTGGTCGCTGGTTCGCTGGATGTTTTTCACACGCCGATTCAGATGAAGAAAAACCGACCGGGCGTGCTGCTCACCGTTTTGTGCGCGGAGAATGACGCGGACAAATTCAGCGAGATGATTCTGCGCGAGACAACGGCATTCGGCGTGCGCAAGACGATTGCCGAACGCCGCAAGCTGCGTCGCGCGTTTGCAGACATCACCACGCCACACGGCAAAGTCGCCGTGAAAATCGGCCGACTCGGCGGTAAGGTGGTGCAGGCCGCCCCGGAATTTGAATCAGTCAAAAAACTGGCGGCGCACAAAAGCGCGACGGTAAAGCAGATTTTCGAAGCGGCCGTTCAGGCGACAAAGAATTTGAAGTGATGAACGAAGCGAACAACAAATTGGAAAAATTGCGGGTGTTGCTGAAAAGTTACGGCTCGTGTCTCGTCGCGTATTCCGGCGGCGTGGATTCAGTGTTCCTCGCACGCGTCGCGCGCGAGGTTTTGGGCGACCGCGCGCTGGCGGCGATTGCCGATTCGGCCAGCTTGCCGCGCCGGGAATTGCAAGAAGCGCTGGACATCGCGGCGAAATTCGCCTTTCCCGTGCGCGTCCTCAAAACTCAGGAGTTCGCCAATGAAAATTACACGGCGAATCCGACGAACCGTTGCTATTTCTGCAAGCACGAGTTGTTCGAGGAATTGACGCCGCTGGCCAAGGCGGAAAATTTTGCAGTCATTGCTTATGGCGAGAACGCGAGCGACATTGGCGATTTTCGTCCCGGCGCGCAGGCGGCGGCGGAATTCCAAGTGCGCGCGCCGCTCAAGGAAGTGGGTTTGACCAAGGCGGAAATCCGCGAGTTGTCCGCGCAGCTCGGCCTGCCGACGGCGGACAAGCCGCAGATGGCGTGCCTCAGTTCGCGCGTGCCCTACGGCGAAACGGTGACGCCGGAAAAACTGCGGATGATCGAGCAGGCGGAATACGTTTTGCGCGATCTCGGTTTTCACGACGTGCGCGTGCGGCATCATGAAATGCAGAAGCAAAATTTTGCGCGCATCGAACTCGCGGCGGCGGAAATTCCCGCGCTGCTGGCGAATGGAAAATTGGCGACGGTGGCCGACGAGTTGAAAAAAATCGGCTATGCGCACGTCACGCTGGATTTGCAGGGCTACCGGCGCGGAAGTTTGAACGAGAAAATCGCCGGAGCCGCTTCAGTTTGAATTGGTGGCGGTGTTCGAGACCGTTGCCGGATTAAATAATTCTGCGCTGGAGTAAAATGCCCGACCATAAAATCCACCGGCGATGAGGACTTTTCCGTTGGGCAGCAAGGTGGCGGTGTGATTCAGGCGACCGACGCTCATGGCTCCGCAGTTTGACCATTTGCCGGTGGCCGGATTGAATACTTCGGTGATGGGCTGGTTATTGTTACTGCGGTTGGCGGCGCCACCGCCAGCCACTAAAACTGTGCCGTCGGGCAGTAAGGTGGCGGTGTGCGAAGCTCTTTGGAAACTCATGTTGCCGGTTTTTTCCCATTTGCCGGTGGCGTGGTCGTAGGTTTCGGACAAAAGCGAATTTTTCCCGGCGCCATACCAACCGCCGGTGACCAGCACGCTTCCGTTTTTCAACACGGTGGCGGTGTGATCGCAGCGGCCAGTGAATAACATGGCGTCCGCGTCCGTCCATTTCCTGGTGGCCGGATCGTAGAGTTCCGCGCCGATCAATGAATCGGTGGTGGCGATGCTGTTTTTCCCTCCGGCCACCAAAACTTTGCCGTTGGTCAGCAGCACGGCCGGATGGCCGGCGCGGGCGGTATTCATTTCACCGGTCTCCGTCCATTTGTCAGTAGCGGCATCATACAACTCGGCCGTGGTCAGGGTGCAGATATTTCCGTCGTAGATGCTGCCGCCGGCGACGAGCACTTTTCCATCCGGCAGCAGCGTCGCAGTATGATTCATACGCTCGGTGCTCAAGGCGCCGCCATCCGTCCATTTGCCGGTGGCTGGGTCATACAATTCCGTGCTGGAGAGGGCGCGATCGAGAAAACGACCGAGGAATTTGATGCCACCAGCGACCAGAACTTTGCCGTTGGGCAACAGGGTTGCGGTATGATAACAACGGGCTTCGCCCATGATGCCGGTCTCCGTCCATTTGCCGGTGGTCGGGTCAAACAATTCCGCGCTGGCGAGACCGTTGTTGTTGTCATCCGAGCCGCCGGCGACGAGGACTTTGCCATTGGGCAGCAAGGTCGCCGTGTGGCCGAAGCGGGCAATATTCATCGGGCTGCATTTGCTGAAGCCGGCGGCCGTGGCCGTTGGCAAAAAATAAAAATTTAAAACCAACGCCAGCGCACAAAGGGTCAGGGCGATGATTTTTTCTAGGCTTGTTTTTCTCGAAGCGGGATTAAATCTGCGGCTCTTCACAAATAGATTTCAATTTTCAAAACCAAGTAGAACACACGCGCAAAACTTGGTCAACCGGCGTGAAGCTTATGGTTTGGGAGCTGGCGACCGCAATTGATCGATTCGCGTCGAAATCGCCTCGCGCTGGGGTGAGTCGGCGGGCAGTTCGGCCAGACAGCGTTCGAGATAATCCAGGGCGCGGTTGGTGTTGTGTTGGCGACCGGCGATTTCGGCTAGGCCGAAATAAATCGGCAGATTGTTGGTCGCCGTTTTTTGGAACTCCAGATAGTCAGCCTCGGCCTCGGCATAGCGGGCGGTTTCCACCCGGGCAACGGCGCGGGAGAGGCGGGCGGGCGGATAATTTGAGATGGCCAAGGCGCGGTCGTAGATGGGCAGCGAGTTGCTGAATTGTCCGAGTTGCAGATAGATGCCGGCGAGATTGACGAGGCTGGAGAAATTGTCGGGCTGGCTGGCCAGCCGCTGTTGGACGAGCCGCAAAGCGTTCGTGTAATCGCCAAAGGCCAGATAAGTGCGTAAGACCAGATTCTCGGCGCGTTCATCATCCGGATGATCTTTCAATACTGTCTGCAGCACGCTGCGGGCGTTGGTCGCGTTGGTCTGCGCCAGCCAGGAATTGACTTCCAGCAATGACAATCCCACATCGAGATTGTTTTTGACAGTAGCCGCTACGTCTTCTTTGCGGATGTCTTTGATGACGGCACGTGCCTGTTCGTTGAAGCCACAACGGGTGTAAAGTTCCGCCAACGCAATCTGCGGGGCGAGCACGGTGGGAGCCAGCATGCGGGCGCGTTCAAACTGCTGCAAGGCCTGCCGTGGTAGATTGATTTGCTGAAACGCATTTGCGAGCAGATAGCAAAACGACGGTTCATCCACTATCCCGAATGCGGACATGAATCGGCTGATGCGGGGAAAGGTGTTTAATTGCCCGGCGAGCGCATCCACGGCGGCGAGGTTCAGCTTGGCGCCGGCGGTCAGATTGGTATTGCACTGCAAGTTGATTTGCGCGGCGGGATTTTTCGGATTGAGCGCGAGCGCCTGTTCAAATCGTTTTTTGGCGGCGGCAAGTTGTCCGGCTTGCTGGAGTTGCACGCCCCAGTTGTTCAGCGCGATGGCATACCATTCGCCCAGCAGTCGGCTTTGTAGCGGCGGCACGGTCTGCCAATGCAGGTGATCGTAAAAAACTTCCAATCCGCCGCTCTTTTTCGTGGAACAGGTTTTTTCAATGGCCTCAAGCTGGGGTGTAAAGTCGTTCCAAGATTTTTCCGTCTCGGCTATGGTGGCGGCGTTCAGCGGTGGCGGATTGATCACTTTGCCGCCAAAAAGCTGGAGGGCGAAAGCCGGGCCGACGGGTCGCAGATAAAAAAATTCAAAGAAATAACCGAAGCTGTGTTGCAGATAATAAATATGTTTTTTTTGCGCGAGACCGCCGATGAGTTTAAGCATGCCTGCTGGAGCCAAATTGCCTTGGCCGCCTTTGGTGAACCACTCCCCGGGATTTTTTTTGGCGAGCAGCTCGCGGTAGGTGGGCAGCGGGAGCGCGGTGGTATCCAGTCCCAGCCACTGGCGGCCGCGGCCTTGCGCTGCGGCCGCCGCCTGAAAAACCAGCAGTTGCTCCGGGTCGTCACTCAACACGATGCCGCCGTCTGCTGGCAGGCTGCGCAGGGCAAGTTCGCCAAATTGTGTGAGCGGCTGACGATTGGCGAGGGTGACGGCGGGTGCATTGCGGAGCAACAGGCCTGCCGCAACCATGGCCAGCAAAGCCACTAGCCCAGGAATGGCGGCGCGTTCAGAATAGATTTCCAAGAAATTTGGCCGCCGGTAATTATCTTTTGGTTTAACCATCAACGCCAGCAACAGATTTCCCGCCAGATAGCCCGCCCCCAGACCGAGTAGATAATCCAGACTCAAGAAGGGCAGCGAGAGCCCCATTTGCTTGAAGACCAGCTGGCGCGGGCCGACCACGGGATCAAACGCCAGCCACAAGCACGCTAGCAGCAGCGCGGCGCGCAGACTGCGGTAAAGCCAGACTTGAAATTGGTCGAGGCCGGATTTGTTCTGCGTGCCTTCGTCCGGCAAACGCACGATGCCGGGCAGCACCGGCACGAGAAAAAAAACGATGACCGCCAGCGAGGTCAGCCGATGCCCTTGCCAGAACTCACCATGGATGTTGGCATAAAGGTGTCGGAAATTTTTCAGCGTGTTATGCCAGGCCTCGCCAAAACTCCAGGGCGAACTCGGCGACAGCCCGTTCACCATGGGCAGGATGATGAAAATGGAAAACCCCGCCAACCCAGTGAGCGTCAGCCGCAAGAGTAATTCCTTCTTGAGTAGTTTGAATTTAGCCAGCCAGAACAGTGACAGCACAAACAGCGGCAGCGTGAGCAACATCATCCAATTTTCAGCCACACCGATTCCCCAGACAAATGTTGCCGCCTGCAGCCAGCGGAGATCGCGCGTCACCCGGTATTCCAAAAGGCCGAGGATGGCGGTGGCAAAGATCAGGATTTGCAACATCTCGCCCGTGGCCGCGGTCGCCTCTTGCCAGAAATTGAATTCCAGCCCGCAGAGGATGCACCCCAAGAGAATCGGCAGCTTTGACGGCATGCCGGAGAGTGTTTGCAAGGGGCGATCCCAAGCCACCAACTCCATTGAACGCGCCAGAATTCCCAGCGTCAGCGCGCCACAAAGGGCGGAGAAAAAATTTAATGCCACCGCCATCCAGCCCGCCGGGAGCAATCGCAACGGCAGTGTCAACAGCCAGAGCAGCGGCTGGGTGTTCAACGGCTGCCAGTCCCAGCCCGCCAGTTTCGCAGTCAGCGGTAGACTCGCCAGCGTCACGCCATGACTCAACGTCAGCGTGTAAACCAGCAGTGCGGCAAGCGTCACCTGCACGGGAAAACGGCGTAAAAGCACGGCCATGGGCATAGTGTTTCCAAAACCAAACTGAAGGCCATAAAAATCATTGTCAGAAATCTACCGGCGGCATACACGATTAAGACAATCCCGCTGGTGGCCAGACGCGCAGATTTGTCTTCCAAAGGAAGAATGGTGGATTGGCGGGGACTCGAACCCCGGACCAATGCCTTAAAAGGGCACTGCTCTACCAACTGAGCTACCAATCCACAAGGGTCGGTGAAAATAAATTATCCGCGCCCAAAAGCAAGGTTTTTTGCCCGCATCAATTCGGTTGGCAGAAGCCCCGCCCGCCGTTTAACCTGCGCCATGCGGTTGCACGACCGATACCTGTTCCGCGAATTGCTAACGCCGCTGGCCTACTGCCTCGGCGGTTTTCTCGTCTTCTGGATTTCCTATTTTTTCTTCACCCAGCTCGACGACATGCAGGAGCACAAGCTCCACCTGCTCGACTGCGCGGAATACGCCGTCGCCATGATGCCGGGATTTTTCGTCATGGTGCTGCCCATCACGCTACTGCTCGCGCTGCTCTACGCGCTCACGCACCACGCGCGGCACCACGAACTCACCGCGCTCCGCGCCGCCGGCGTGAGCCTTTGGCGGCTGTGCGCGCCGTATTTCGCCGTCGGGCTGATCGCCAGCGGAATTTATTTTGCGCTGAACGAAATCGCCGTGCCGCGCTGCGCCGAATGGACGGAACAAATCCTTTCGCGGCACCTGCCCGCCGGCGCGAATCCGAAGGTGAAAACGCGCTTCAGCAAAATCGGTTTCCGCAACGCGCACCGCATTTGGCAAATCGGCGAATACGATGCCGCCGCGCAAACCATGGCGAACCCGAACGTCACTTGGACGCTGCCCGACGGTTCGTGGCGTTCGCTGCAGGCCGAACGCGCCGAACGCGTCAACGATGTTTGGGTATTTTACAATGCCAAACTGTTCGCGCAGACCGGCGCGCACGGCAGTCTGCTGCCGGCGTTCGCCACCAATGCCGTCGCCATGTCGGAATTTTCAGAAACGCCCCGACAGATTTTGGGCTACATAAAATTGAGTGATTCACAAACCTTGCGCGGCTCGCGCAGCGCGGACATTCCGCTGAAGGATTTGCGCGAGTATCTCAAGCTGCAAACCGACATGTCGGTGGAAGACAAGAACGCTTATCGCACCAAATACTATGGACGGCTCGCCGCGCCGTGGACCTGTCTCGTCGTCGTGCTGATGGCGATTCCGTTTGGCGCGCAATCCGGCCGGCGCAATTTATTTTTCGGCGTGGCCGGCAGCATTTTCATCTGCTTCGGCTATTTCGTTTTGCAGCAGGTCAGTCTCGCGTTCGGCATGAGCAACCACCTTGCGCCGTGGCTGGCGGCGTGGCTGCCGAATCTGGTTTTCGCGGCGGCGGGAACGGTTTTAATTCTGCGAACGCGATGAGCGAAGAACTTTCCAAATCAAAGCTGACGCCCGAGCGGTTGAGCCTGCTCTATCAGGTCAGCAACGTCATCCACTCCACGCTCGAATCGCAGGAGGCCCTGCAACTCATCGTCAGCGAAGCCGTCCGCGTGATGCGCGCGTCCAGCGGATCGCTCGTGCTCATTAATCCCACGACGAACTTTCTCGAAATCCACGCCGCGCAAAATCTTTCTTCAACTGCGCGCAAACTGAAGCTGCGCGTTGGCGAAGGCATCACTGGTTGGGTGGCTCAAGTCGGCAAGCCCGCGCGTGTCGGTGACGTGACGCAGGACAAACGTTATGTCAGCGTGCGTGGCGGCGTGCGCTCGGAACTCGCCGTGCCGCTGGAAGTTCGCGGCGAAGTTCGCGGCGTCATCAACGTGGATTCTGACCGCGCGGACGCGTTTTCGGCGGAAGACCAGGAACTGTTGCAGGAACTCGCGGTGCAGGCCGCAAAGGTGATTCACAACACCTGGCTCTACGAGCAGTTGCGGTTGAAGGTGGCTTTGTTCGAGTCGCTCGCCAGCGTCAGCCGCACGATCAATTCCACCTTGAATCTGGACGAAGCCTTGCGCGCCATTACCAAGGAGGCCTGCGAACTGATGCGGTCACGCATGTGTTCGCTCATGCTGCTGGATGAATCCGGCGAGTGGCTCGACCTGCGTGCCAGCTTCGGCGCGGGCGACAGTTACATCAATAAGCCGCGCTTGAGCGCCGAGGAAAGCCTCATCGGTGTCGTTGTGCGCCGCAAAAAGCCGTTGCAGGTCGCCAACGTGCAGACTGACACGCGCTATCAAAATGTGGAACTGGCGCGGCGCGAAGGGCTGGTCTCGCTGTTGAGCGTGCCGCTGATTTTCGCCGGACAATCTATTGGCGCGATGAGCGTTTACACGGCGCGGCCTTACAATTTTTCCAACGAGGAGATTAAAATTCTTTCCGCCCTTGCCGAACTTTCAGCCATCGCCATTGAAAAGGCGCGGCTTTACGAGCGTGTGGTGGACGTGGAGGAGCAGTTGCGCCAGAACGAAAAGCTCTCCGCGCTCGGCCTACTCGCGGCGGAAGTGGCGCACGAAATCCGCAATCCACTCACGGTGATGAAGCTGCTGTATCACTCGCTGGATTTGAAATTTCCCGCGAGCGATCCGCGCGCGAAGGACACGCAGATCATCGAATCCAAAATCGAGCACCTGAACAAGATTGTGGAGCAGATTTTGGATTTTGCGCGGACGACGGAGCCGAAGTTTGCGCCGGTGAACCTGAACGATTTGGTGGATGAACTCGGTTTGCTCGTGCGGCACAAGCTGTCGAATCAGGGCATCAAGCTCGTGCGCGAGTTGCAGTCGGATTTGCCGCTGGTTTCCGGCGACGCGCCGCAACTGGAGCAGGCGTTTCTCAATTTGATTCTCAACGCCGCCGAGGCGATGCCCGACGGCGGAAGCTTGACGATCCGTTCCCGCCTCGTGCGCGGCAGCGACAAGTCAACGCAGGTCGCGGTGGAGTTCAAGGACACCGGCGCGGGCATGAGTGTGGAGCAGCAGAAGCGCGCGTTCAAGACGGTGCTCGCCACGACGAAGGCCAAGGGAACTGGCCTCGGCCTCGCCATCGTCGGCCGAATCATCGAGACGCATCACGGCCGGATAAAAATTTTGTCGCGGCACGGTCGCGGCACGACGATGCGCGTGATGCTGCCGGTGAAGTGAGTTGAGGCCCGAAGCAGCGGCGACCGTTTACTTGTGCTGCTGCCGGAGTTTTCGCAGGTGACCAAAGCCGACGAGTTTCTTTTGCTGTTCGTCCCACAGATGGATGGTGAGCGATTTCAGGCTGGAGAAAAGCGTGATGGGCTTGACCTGCTGGAACAGCGGATCGGCGCGGTGGCAGCGTTCGAGATTGTAGTTTGGAATGCGCGGGCTCAAGTGGTGGATGTGATGGAAACCGATGTTGCCGGTGAACCATTGGAGAATGCGCGGCAATTTGTAAAACGAACTGCCTTGCAGCGCGGCGGCGGTGTAATCCCAGTTCTCGCCGCGTTCCCAGTAAACATTCTCGAACTGATGCTGCACATAAAACATCCACACGCCCGCGCCACCGGCAACGAGGATAACGATGAACTGGATTAGTAGATACGGCCACAGACCGAAAATCCAGACCAGGCCGGACGCCACCGCCAGAATCATCACGTTCATCCAATACACCGAGTAGCGTTCGCGCTTATCGGCCTTCAGCGCCGGAAAGCGTTGGATGACGAGAAACAGCGTCACCGGCGCGATGCCGAAAAGGATGAGTGGATTACGCGCGAGGCGGTAGGCGAATTTTTTCCAGCGTGAGGCTTCCAGATATTCCTGCACGGTCATCGTCCACACGTCGCCCGTGCCGCGCTTGTCGAGGTGGCCGGAACTGGCGTGGTGGATGGCGTGTTCCCAGCGCCAGTGATAATACGGCGTGAAAGTGAACACACCGGTGATGTAGCCAAGAAAATCATTCGCCGCGCGCGATTTGAAAAACGAGCCGTGCCCGCAGTCGTGGAAAATGATGAACATTCGCACGAGGATTCCGCCCGCCAGAATCGCCAACGGCACTGTCAGCCAATATGAAATCGGGAGGCTCAAATACATGAGATACCAGAGTCCGGCATAAGCGCCAAAGGTGTTGACCACCTGCCAGAGAGCGCGTGGGAGCGACGGCTCCTGATACTTGCGCACGATTTCCTTCCACGCCGCGGTGTCGGCGGAGTTGCGGTTCGGGGACGGGACGGATTCGGCGTTCGCGTTCATCTGAAATTGCCGCCTGCGCGCATCAACGCGTGAGGGCGGGCTTGCGATGCAACATAGCCGCCAATTGCCGGAAAGCCAAACAAGATTTGTCGCACCTTCAGGCCGCAGCACTGGCGCCGGCAGTGAGCGAAAGGAAAATTTCCTCCAGCGCGCCGACCGAGCCGCTCTGCCGCCGCAATTCCTCGCGCGTGCCGACCGCGATGAGTTTGCCGCCATGGATGATGCCGATGCGGTCGGCAATTTCCTCGGCGATGCTCAATTGATGCGTCGAGACCAGCACGGTCATGCCCGCCAGCGAACGTTCTTTCAAAACGTCTTTCACCACGCGGGCGTGCTGCGGGTCGAGGCCGACCATCGGTTCATCAATTACAAAAACCTCCGGGTCGTGCAGTAGCGCGGACACGATGGCGACGCGCTGGCGCGTGCCATGCGAAAGCCCTTCCAGCGCGCGGTCGGCGAATTCGCCGAGATGAAAACGCGCGACGAGTTCACGCGCGCTTTTCTCAATTCGCGCGGCGTCAAGCTGGAACAACTGGCCGGTGAAGCGGAAAAATTCCCACGCCGTTAGCTTGTCATAGAGAAACGGAAAATCCGGCACATAGGCCATGCGCCGCCGTGCCTCGAGCGGTTGCGCTTGGATGTCGAAGCCGCAGATGCGCGCCGCGCCGGAAGTCGGCTTCATCAGCCCGGTCAGCAGCTTGATGGTCGTCGTCTTGCCGGCGGCGTTGGGGCCGAGCATGGCGAAAAATTCGCCGCGCCCGATTTTGAGCGAGACGTCGTTGACGGCGGTGAGGTCCCCGAATTTTTTCACGAGATGATCCAGTTCAATCATGGCTTAGTCCACTCGTCAATACGGGCGGTGTAATTTCCAGGCAACTGCACGCGCAGCACTTCGCCCAGCGTGCTGACGTCCACCGTGACGCTTTGCCCAATCGCGCTGCATTCTAGCCGATAAATCGGCACGGCTGCGCTGCCGATGTTGACGCGCGTGCGGGTGGCGCGCCAGACTGGCCTTTGCGCTGTCATCGCGGTGAAATCTGGCAACTCGATGACGCCGAGCAAGGTGTCGGCGGAATTTCCCACGAAGGCGCGGATCAAGGCGCTCGGATTTTGCAAATCGGCAAAAGACAAATCGCGCTCCGTGCTGTCACCCTCGGTCGTAATCTTTACATGAACACTTTGGTTGGTGGCGATGGAATGGATTTCCACCACGGCGAACCGTGCGATGATTTTCAGATTCAGTTCGCGCCATTGTCTGGTGTTGGAAAACTGCACCCGTCCATCGAACTTGAAGCGGTTGGTGAAATCGCCGAACGAAACATTGCCGGCAAGGTGCAACTGGTAGCCCGCCGCATTTACTAGGCTGTCCGGAGGTGGCTTGTCGCCTTCCACGAGTGCCATTTGCTGACCGATGCCGGTGGAAAATTCACAATAACCCATGCGGTCACGATTTTGATAAACACTTAAGGAAGACGCGTCCGGGGCGGTGAGAATTTTACGCCAGACCAGCTCCAGTGGAACTTCCGCATCGCTGCCGTGAGAACCATATTCCGCCCGCCACAGCAGCGCGTTCATCGTCAGCCAGAAGCCGCAGATGGCGAGGAATGTTAGGCGCGCGGGCATTAAAAATTATTGCGGCGGTAGATTGAGGGTCTGGCCGACCTTCAGTTTTTTTGGGGTGACGCCGGGATTGGCGGCTTGCAAGGCCGTCAAACTCACGCCAGCCTTGCGCGCGATGCCCGCCAGCGTTTCGCCTGCCACGACCGCGTGTGTGCGCGTCTTCGCCGGCTTGGCAATGGTGGCATGTGCCGGCGCAGCGGGAGTTGGCGCGGCAGCGGAAATGTCGTCCGGTGTCAAATTGCCGCCGGGTGCGGCGGTGGAATTATTCGGAGCCGGTATGGCTGAATTTTTTGGCGCGGCTGATTGCGCGGCGTAGTAAGCGCGCCACTTTTCAACTTCGTCCTGCAGTCGCCGGTTTTTTTCGGCCAGATCTTCCAATTGTTTTTGCGCGGCGGGCGCGCTCGGCAGCGGCAATACGTCTGCGGCGAGCTGTTGTTTGCAACTGTAAATCCGCTGCCGGATGACCTCGGCATTGTCGGCCTTGGGGTTCAATCGGAGAAATTCCTGATAATGAAAGATCGCGGCAGCAGGCTCGGATTGCTTCGTGTCGAAGAGACACGCAAGCTGAAAATGCGCAGGCGCGGAACGCGGATTCACCTCCAGCGCCTCGCCAAATGCCTCGACCGCGCCAGCGTAATCCATCGCGTTCACGCGGCTTTTGCCGAGGACAAAATGCGGTTCCTTCTCGTCGTCCAACTGGCTAGAGTCCGACGGCGCGCAGCCATTGAGCGTCAGCATTAGCGTTGCGGCAAGTAAACCTGAATTCAATTTAAACCGAAAAGACATACGGCGAAGCTAAATGAAGTTTCAACGAGGTGCAATGTCGAGATGCTTGCGACACGTTAATAAACAACTGAAATTATGGTGTGAGCGTGGAACAAGGAACTCTTGAAACTGTAAACACTTTAAACTTGGTGAGTGCTCTGGCGTTTATTCGTTCAGCCCGCCGTGGTTGTAACCTGGTATACCTTTTAGGGTGGCGGTCAACTTGGTTGCGCGGATGGTTAGAGATTCTCTCTGGTTGGACGCCGAACTGGAGGTGACGGTGCCTGAAGATTTTTCAGTCAACAGCAACTTGGTTGAAAAAATCATCGCCATGGGCATAGCTTGCAGGGACGAACTCAAAAAATGAAGGCTGTTGGAAGTCATATATTCTTATCGCACAGCTTGGTTGGATTTGTCAATCTTAATTAAAATCATCGGTGTAAGTTTGTGGATTTTCTGGGAGTGCGGTAAATATCGCAATGTTATTTACAATGACTGATAGGTTACGCTTAGGACGCCATAAGGTGTGAGAAAATATGGCGGGAGTGGCGGGGCTCGAACCCGTAACCTCTGCCGTGACAGGGCAGCGCTCTAACCAATTGAGCTACACCCCCGCGAAGGGGGACGTGACAATAAAAAAACTTCACCACAACGTCAAGGTTTGCTTTGAAATCTTTCTGAAAGCCGAAGCAAAAAATCCGGGCAGCAGACGCCAAGGAGGTGGGGGTGGGGAACCCCGCTGAAGAAACGTGCTGCTACCCGAATACGATAATGTTACATTCCCGCGACAAATTGTCAATTGGGTCGCCTGACACAATTTTATTACGGCAGAAACCGTTGCGCACCCCAGTATTTCCCCTAAATTAAACCACCGTGACACTCGAAGCCATTCCGTTATTCCGTTCCTTGGGTCGCGCTGAACTTCAGGCGTTGCGGGCGATCACGCAGGAACGCCGCTTTACTGCCGGCCAGGTAATTTTTCGCGAAGGTGAGGCTGGCGACGGCGTTTATTTTGTGAAATCCGGTCTGGTAGAAATCTCTGCGGGCGGGGGTGAAGGCCGGGTTTTCTCCCGGCTTGGCGCCGGCGAAATATTCGGCGAAATGTCCATCATTGAACATCGTCCGCGTTCCGCCACTGCCACCGCCGCGCAGGACACTGAGGTTTATTTTCTCCCGCGTGGCGAAATGCTCGTTTTCATCGAGCGCTCGCCCGCCATCGCCTTCGGCCTGCTCCAGCAAATCAGCCACCGTTTGCGCGAACTCAACCAGCTCCACCTACGCGAAGTCCTCGAAGCTGAACGTCTCGCCGTCGTTGGTAACTTTGCCCGCAGCATTATCCACGATCTGAAAAACCCGTTGAGCATCATCGGGCTTTCAGCGCAAAATTTTTCAAAACCTAATCTAACGGATGAAGCCCGCGCCCAGGCTCAGGCGCGCATCCGCCGTCAGGTGCAGCGCATCAACGACCTAGTCGGCGACATTCTTGCATTTACGGAGGGCCGCAGTAATGCGGATATCCGGCCCGGCAATCTTCGCAACTTTGTCCTTGAGCTGGCTGCCGAAGTGCAATCTGAACTGGCCGGGAAATCCCTCAGGCTCGTTTTGGAAAATGAACCGCCTGATGTGCCAATTGCCTTTGATGCGCGGCGGTTGGGACGGGTGTTTTATAACCTCATTTACAACGCCAGAGATTTTTTAGAAGACGGTGGTGTCATTTATTTGCGCTTCAAAACCGGCAATCAGGAGCTGCTCGTCGAAGTCGAAGACACCGGTCCTGGCATCGCCCCGGGAATTGCCGACAAGCTTTTCCAGCCCTTCGCCACGCACGGCAAAGCCCATGGCACCGGCCTCGGCCTTTCCATCTGCAAAAAAATTATCGAGGATCACGGTGGAAAAATTTCCGCACGCAGCGAACCGGGACGCGGCGCGATTTTTTGCTTCACGCTGCCGCTGGGAAAATAATTTTCCCGCCGCCCAGATTCCATTCGACTTTCGCTGCGCTAAACCCAAAATTTCCCCCAGTGAATCGCATCAAGCTCCTTTCCGAACAGGTCGCCAACCAGATCGCCGCCGGCGAAGTGGTCGAGCGTCCCGCCAGCGTCGTGAAGGAGCTTGTCGAAAATTCCCTCGACGCCGGCGCGCAAAAAATCACCGTGGAAATCGGCGCGGGCGGCCGCAGCTTGATTCGCGTGACCGATGACGGTTTCGGCATGAGCCGCGACGACGCGCTGCTCTGCCTCGAGCGCCACGCAACGAGCAAGATTGTCCGCGCCGAAGATTTGGCGAGCATCGCCACGATGGGTTTTCGCGGCGAGGCGCTGCCGAGCATCGCCAGCGTCAGCCGCTTCACTTTGACGACGCGTGAACGCGAAAGCAATTCGCCCGAAGGCACGCAAATCCTCGTGAATGGCGGCACGATTGCCGAAGTCAAAGCCGCCGGCAGCGCACCGGGAACCAGCATCGAAGCGCGCCAACTTTTCTTCAACCTGCCCGCGCGCCGGAAATTTCTCCGCACGGAAGAAACCGAAGCCGCGCACATCCAGCATTATCTCACGCTCGCCGCACTGGCGTTTCCCGAAGTCGCGTTCTCGTTCATTAAGGACGGACGCAGCGTCTGGCAATTGCCCGCGCAAAAATCTGGCGCGGCCATTTCCAGCCGCATCGACGCCCTGCGCGAACGCCTCCGCGCGCTGCTCGGCGCAGAAAAACTTTTGCCGGTGAATTTTTCCGTGGCGCTGGACGACGACGGCAAAGATTTGCCGCCGGACGAGACGGATATTTTTGAAACCGCTTTGCCGGAAAAACCCGCGACCAAAAATCCGAAATCCGAAATCCGCGTTTGGGGCTTGATCGGCTCGCCCGGCGTCTCGCGCGCGACGCGCGAAAGCCAGTTCACTTTCGTCAACCGCCGCCCGGTGGAAAACCGCGGGCTCAACTATGCGCTCATCGAGGGCTATCATAATTCGTTGATGAAAGGCCGCTATCCGGTCTGCTGCCTGTTTCTCGAAATCAATCCCGCCGCCGTGGACGTGAACATCCATCCCGCCAAGCGCGAGGTGAAATTCCACCGCGAGTTTGAGGTCCGTAAATATGTTGCACAGGCCGTCAAGGAAACTTTGCTCGGCTTCCATGGCGAACCAACAAAAACAATTTCCCCCATAGAGTCACCGAGGCCAGATTTTTTGCAGCCGGAAATTATCCCATCAAAATCCGCGCCGGAAATGGCTGCGCCGTCGCTGCCGCAATTTCCCGAAAAGCTCAAACCAACTGGCGAGCCGCAAAAAATTCCACTGCAACAATCGCCTTTGAAAATGGGCTTTTCAGCGGCTCCGTCGTCAACCGAAGTCAAATTTCCAACCTCCATTCCCCAACTGCCAACTTCCGGTTCGGCCGTTCCGCTCCTTGACGTGCCGCTGCGCATGGTCGGCGTCATTGGCAAGCTTTACGTCGTGCTGGAATCCGATCGCGGGCTGGTGCTGCTCGACCAGCACGCGGCGCACGAGCGCATTTTGTTCGAGCAGATGATGACGCGCATCGAGTCGAACGAACTCGCGCCGTCGCAAAAATTACTGCTGCCGGAGACCGTCGAGCTGCCGCCGCGCGACGCGCAGTTTTTGCGGGAACAACTGCCTTCGCTGGTGAAACTCGGCGTCGGGTTGAATGAATTTGGCGAGCGGACATTTTTGCTGGATGCGCTGCCGCCGTTTGTGAAAGTGCCGGACGCGCGCCGGTTTGTTTTTGATCTGGTGGACGAGTTGCGTGCCGCCGGTCGCGAGGTGAATCTCGCGCGGCTGGGCGAACACGCCGTGGCCAAGACGGTCTGCCGCCACGCGGTGAAGGCGAACGATTTTCTGAACGGCGCGGAGCTGGAAAACCTCGTCGAAGATTTGCGCCGTTGCGCGATGCCTTACACCTGTCCGCACGGCCGGCCGACGCTGATTGAGATGAACTACCGCGAGCTGGAGAAAAAGTTTGGCCGCGTGCAATGAGCGACGCGCAGCCCCAATCCGACGCGGGCAAAAACGACGCCTGCCCGTCGCCTTCTGAAAATACCGGTGAGCATTGGCGGTTTTGCCTGCGTTGCGGCCACGAGTTAATCAACGAAAAGTGCAAATTGCGCTGTCCGAAGTGCCATTATTTCATGAGCTGCTCGGACTTCGACTTCGCGGGCTGAACGCTTTCAGGACATCCTTTTCATTCGCCCGCCGTGTGCTGGCCTGCTATTCTGCGCAGCCAAATAAATGTCCGTTCTGCCATCCAACCCCGCCGCCATCGCGCAACTCAAGGCCGCCGCCGAAATTCTCGAACAGGCGTCTGCCAACCGCGCGTTGCTCGGCGCGTTGAGCGAGGAGGAGCGCACGCGGCTGCTCAAGGCTGCCGGGGATATTTATTGCCCAGATTTGACGCAGCGCCGCAAGCTAGTGAAGGCGACGGTCAAGCAACGCAAGGCGGAGAAACGTCAAAAAGAAGAAGCCAAGTTGCACCAGACCGGCATCCGCGAACTGCGCCGCAAACCGGTTTTCACCACGCCGAATTATTTTCCGCCGCAGATCAGCGAACCGCAGGAAGTCACCGACAATCCCGATTTCCACGAAGCGGTCGAGCCGCAGAATTGTTACGTTTGCAAAAAAGATTATTCGCAGCTCCATCACTTCTACGACCAGCTTTGTCCGACCTGCGCGGAGTTGAACTGGAAAAAGCGCAGCGAACTGGCCGACCTGCGCGGGCGCGTGGCGCTGCTCACCGGCGGGCGCGTGAAGATCGGTTATCAGGCCGGCATTAAGCTGCTTCGCTGTGGCGCACAGCTTATCGTGACGACACGTTTTCCGCGCGACTCGGCGATGCGTTACGCGGCGGAACCGGATTTCAAAGAGTGGGGACATCGGCTGGAAATTTTCGGCCTTGATTTACGGCATACGCCGAGCGTAGAGGCGTTTTGCAAACACGTCATGACGAAATATCCGCGCTTGGATTTCATCGTCAACAATGCCTGCCAGACCGTGCGCCGTCCGCCGGATTTTTACGCGCACATGATGGAGCGCGAAACGGGGTCGTTGCACGACTTGCCACCGGAAGCGGCCAAGGTGCTCGGCGCCTACGAAGGGCTGCGCGGGTATCACTTGCTCCCCGAGGCTGGTAGGGCTGACCTGCCGGTCAGTCAGGCCGCGCAGCAGCGCGGCTCTACCAGTTCAGTTGCTGGCATCACACATTCGGCGGCTTTGTCACAATTGCCACTCCTCGCTGAGGAGTTGGCCGCGCAACAGGCCTTGTTCCCGCAGGGCCAGCTCGACCAAGATTTGCAGCAGGTGGATTTGCGCGAACGCAATTCGTGGCGTTTTCTCATGCACGAAGTTCCCACCGTGGAACTCCTCGAAGTGCAGCTCGTCAATGCCATCGCGCCGTTCATCCTCAACGCGCGACTCAAGCCGCTCATGCTCCGCACGCCCGAGCGCGACAAACACATCGTCAACGTCTCCGCCGTGGAAGGACAATTTTACCGCAAGTTCAAGACCACGCGGCATCCGCACACGAACATGGCCAAGGCCGCGCTCAACATGATGACGCGCACCGCCGCTGCCGATTACCACGTGGACGGCATCCACATGAACGCCGTGGACACCGGCTGGGTGACGGATGAAGACCCGGTGCACATTGCCGAGCGCAAGGTGACGGAGCATCGCTTCCATCCGCCGCTGGATATTGTGGACGGCGCGGCGCGCATCGTGGACCCGATTATCGCGGGCGTAAATACCGGTCACCACATCTGGGGAAAATTTCTGAAGGACTACCGCGAGACGGATTGGTGAGGCGTGCTATTCAACAGCGCTCGGCGATAATTTTTAATTGCTGTTATAGCCTGCAGAAAATTCGATTGTCAGAATACCGTCTCTGATCGATTCATTCAGGACTCGAAATCTGCCACCGGTTTTTTCTTCTTGCCCAGACTCCAGCAGCACATCCTTTGTTGAACAAATTTTTCCAATATTTTCGACTACCCAATCCCGAGCTTCAATCCCATGGCCAGCGATATTGACCGAAAGGCTTCCTTTAAGGGTTCTTGAATCATACTGATAACTAACAACTTTGAGATTTGAAAAGCTAAGAGCCGCTGTTACCGGTTCTCTTAAGATGCCAACCTGATTTTGAACTGCTGTTGATGTAATGGACGGATTGTTGTTTAGTGTTCCTTCCATATCTATGACGGATTGCTTCATCAGGTCTGCCAAAGTTTTATGAACTGTGTCATCCACTGATTCGAGCGGCGAAAAATTCACCATGTAGGAAGCCCCATCAACCCAACCAGAGGCGTAATCACGAGAAAAAACGATGGTCTTATCAGCACCTAAAATCTCAAAATGTAGAGTCATCTTTACCTGCGGGGTAATTGCGAACCCTGCGTTTTTTGCCTGATTCATTCGCCAGGCAAAATCCTGAATGGTTGGATGGACGATTGCTGAAAACTTGCTCGATTCTACCAAGCTAATATGATGAATCTTTTCAGAGTTTTTATTGAACAAGTGTCCATAGACATCGGTTGCAGCTCCTTCAGATAATTCCCCTAAAGGCACATTCAATTGCAAAGCAAAACCTGTAACACTTTCAGGGCCGCCTCTAAACATGCGCTTTGCCTCTTCTGGGGTATCGTAAATTCCCAAAGTGCCAGCAAATTTAGGCACCATTGAAAACCCTGAATTTCTTACAAGCGAGGAATTGTAACTGACTGTATGAGTGCAGCCCACCAATAGGAAAAAACCAAGAGAAAAACCCAAGTTTAGTAGCAATTTCATCGTAATGTTCAGCAAAGAAACATAACCGTTACATATTTGACAAGTTCAATCAACCAAGCTGGAAGGAAGAGGCCAAAACTTCAAGGCGTTTACAACCATTCCGTCAGCATCGGGCTGGCGGCAATCCATCGGGCGTGGAGTTGCGCGGGCTTGGGCGTCCAGTCAATCGTCTCGTTTTCGGCGAGGTAGATTCTTGCCGTTGCCGCCAAGCGCGGTCTTGGCAAATTTATTTGTCCCGCTTCAACAAAAATTCAGCCAGCGCTTCGAGCGCGACGGCCCGGCCTTGGAAAGTTTTCAGCGACGCAAACGCTTTGTCCGTGAGTTGAGTGGCGATCTTGCGCGATTTTTCCAGACCGACAATCGCCGGATAGGTCGCCTTGGCCACGGCGACATCTTTGCCCGCCGTCTTGCCGAGCTGCTCGCTGGTCTGCGTCACGTCGAGAATGTCGTCAATCACCTGAAACGCGAGGCCGACATTGTAGCCGAAGTCGGTGAGTGCCTTGAGCTGTGCGGGTGAGCAGTTGGCGCTCATGCCGCCGAGCCGCACGGAACAGCACAGCAGCGCGGAAGTTTTGCGCTCGTGGATGTAGCGCAACTGCGCGACGGAAGTTTTCTTGCCCTCGCCTTCAACATCGGCCACTTGTCCGGCGATGAGTTGCAGCGAGCCGGAAGCCTTGGCGATTTCCAAAACCAGATCGCGATGCGAATAGCGCGGCCAGCCTTTGGCCTGCGCGGCGATTTCAAACGCCTGCGTGAGCAGCGCGTCGCCCGCCAGCACGGCAATGCCTTCGCCGAAAACTTTATGATTCGTCGGCTTGCCGCGGCGGAAATCGTCGTTGTCCATCGCCGGCAGATCGTCGTGGATGAGCGAGTAGGTGTGGATGCACTCGACGGCGCACGCGAGCGGCATGGCGTCTTTTTCCGAACCGCCGCAAGCCGCTGCCGCCGCGAGCAGCACGGCGGGGCGCATCCGTTTGCCGCCGGCGAAGAGCGAGTAGCGCATCGCTTTGTGGATGGTGGCGGGCTTGGTTTTTTCCGACGGAAGAAACCGGTCGAGCGCGGCATTGACGGCGTCGGTGCGCGTGGCGAGAAAGCGGTTGAGGTCGAAGGACGTTGATTTGGCGGCCATAAAGTTGCCCAAAAATGCCGGAATCAAGCCCAAGTTAGAAGGGAATTTTTTAGCATTGCTTTGAAGAACTTCGCTGGTATTCTGACGCGCTCGACTTGAGAGCAAAATATGAACGCTGAACTTTGCAAACGCGCCAACGAAATGGTTGGCAATCCGAATGTCCTCGTGAACATCGTCTCGCGCCGCGTGCGCCAGCTCAATCAGGGCGGCGGCGGCATGGGGCGTCCGCTGATTGACGCGCCGGCCAGCATGGGCTTCGCGGACATCGCGTTGACAGAAATTTTGGAAGGCAAAATCGGCTGGGAAGTGCCGGCGGAACAAGCGGCCGTGCGCCAGATTCCCAAGAAGCGCAAGAAACACTAAAAGCGAAGGCAGAAGGATGAAAGCAGAATGAAGAAGTAATTCATCCGGTTGCCTGAAAAATTTCATGCTTCATTCGTTTACGCGGATGAAGCATTTTTGTTTCTACATTCATCCTTCTTCCTTCTAACTTGTTTTGAAATGGCTGACATCGTCACCAACCACAAAGCCCGGCGCGATTACCACATCCTCGAGACCTTTGAGGCGGGCATCGTGCTGCATGGCACAGAGGTCAAGTCGCTGCGCGCGGGCAAGGGGCAGATTGCCGACGCCTTCGCGCGCATCGAGAAAAACGAAGCGTGGCTCTACAACGCGCACATTGACGAATATTCGCACGGCAACGTCCAGAATCACGAAACCAAGGCGCCTCGAAAATTGCTTCTGCACAAATCGGAAATCAGGAAACTGTTTGAACTCGCATCCATCAAGGGCAACGCGCTGTTTCCGCTGGCGTTTTTCTGGAAGAACGGAAAAGTGAAAGTCTCCATCGGCGTGGGCAAAGGCAAACAGTCGTTCGACAAACGCGACGACATCAAGAAGCGCGATGACGACCGCGAGATGAAACGCGCGACGATGAAGTGGACGAAGGGGAAATAATTTTATGAAAAAATGGATTTTGCTAATTGGATTAGCCATTTTGGTTGTCTGTATTGTTTTGATAAAATGTCACCATTTCCAAAAGCGCACGGAGGCGGAAAACAGAGCACTGGCTGAAGCGCTTTGAAAGAACTTGCAGGATGATTAATTACGAAACCAATGAATTTGTCGGGCCAGTTCTTACGATAGGAAGAGCCAACACTAACGATTTAGAATACGGTTACGAATGGAATCACAAGTCCCTTAATTTATCAATTGAAGTCGTGGTCACTGAATCTGGGGATATAGCCGGTGGGCCTGGTCCAATAGATGATAGGAAACCTGTTGCACCTATGCCCAAAAGAAAATGACATCAACCAATAGCGCGGCAGAGGTAATAATCTTCAAGCAAAATAAAAAAGCGAGGTCGTTAGACCCCGCTTTCAAAGTTGATGGTAGTTCGGCTTAAGCTTTTTTCTTCGCTTCGTCGCCCTTTTTCCAAGTGCGCTTGGGTGCCTTGGTGACGAGACCTTGCTTGAGCGCGGCGACGGAAACGCGGACATAGCGGACTTCGCCGTTGGGCAGGAGCGCCTTCACGCGTTGTAAATTCACACGGAACTTGCGCTTGGTGATCGCGGTGACGTGCGTGCCGATACCGCCGGACTTCTTGGATTTACCCGAGCGCCAGATAATGTTGCCCTTCATCGGGCGTTTGCCGGTCAATTCACAAATGCGTGCCATAAATAATTCTTTCGTTAAAGAGCCGCAAAGAGTATCAGCGAAAACGACGCTGACAAGTTCTTTTTCGGGAAATTCTGCGTGCCTTGGCCGCGCGGAAAACGTATCTTACCCCTTCATTTTATGGCCATCACTACTGTCCGGTTTAAAAACCGAGTAAACATTGATGATTTTCGGTGTCTGGCGGTTGTGTAGCAGGTGGCAGTTGAGCAAGCGCCTGTAAAATGGGCGTTTTCTCAAAGAGCGTGAGGCTTAAAATCTGTAGAATG
>CAIXFY010000081.1 GCA_903918885.1 uncultured Verrucomicrobia subdivision 3 bacterium | reverse complement strand
TGAAAAACCGCTGGAATGCGGGATGTCACCCTCAAGGAAGCGTCGCAGAATTGAAATCGAAAAATGACCGGACAGCGAGAATAGCCAGATTTTACCGAAATAAAATCGCTGTCAGCAAAACCTTAACCGGACAGTAGTGAAGAATTATATTTTTTGGATTATGTGTATTTCCAACTGTTTGCCGTCTTCAAAATCTTCAATGGGTTCAAAGGAATAAATGCGACCGCGGCCTTCCAATTCAAATTTTGAAATGATTTTCCTTCGGCTTGTTACCACGAAAAAGAGCAGTTGAATTACAATGGATTCAACCTCTAGTCCGTTGAGAAACATTTCGCCCTCTGCAAAACACATTTCCACGCATTCGCGTCCCCAATGCGCGCCGCTGTAATTATATTTCGTTCTGTATTTGTTTAGGTTTCCGCGAACCAATTCGTCAATGTGCGGCTTGATGTAATCTAAAAAATTTATCGGTTGACCAAAGACGCGACAATTTACGTTTTTTATGTCAAGGGTTGGCGGATTGATTGCGGAAGCTAAATTGCAGTATCTGAAATACAGGGTGATCGGCAGCAAGTCCGCTGCGGTATGAACGGCTTGCATGTCGGTGAACGGAGGCAAAAAATCCTCCGAGCATCGGATAAATTCGAGTCGTTTCTTTTGGGCTAATTGCGCCTGCGCCTCGCTGGTGATGGCTTTGGCGACTAAAAAACCTTTGTTGGCTCGGAGCGCTTCTACTTTTTCGGCCAAAACAATTACCTCATTTTTTCCGACTGGATCTGCCCAGTTTTTGCATTCAAAAATCCAAGCAGTTTCATAATCCGTGTGCTGGTTCGTTTTGACTAAAACATCAATTTCATGCAATACACCTGATGAACGGTCGCGGACATTGGTTTCTATGGTAAAAGTCGTTCCCTTTAATTCCGGCGATGACTTTAGGATCGTCTCTTGAATGAATTTAACCGCTTGTTCAAGCTGCCTTCCTTTTTTTGCGTGTTCTGCCGACATGGAATTTTTCCCTACAGCATTTCTTCCGCCTGTTTCTCCCGCTGCGCCTTCGGCCTTTTCTCCGGCTTCTTGGCGCTGGCTTCCTCGGCGGCGCGTTCAAGATTCAAGGCCAGCAACTTTTCCAAAATCTGCTCGTCGGTCAAATCAGCTGGCCAGCCGTAGGCGGCGGCGACGGCGGCATCCAGTTTTTTGTGCGCGAGAACGAGCCAAGCGGGGCGCTCGTTGTAAAGGTTCGTGAGCGTGCGCTTTTTTAATTTCTCGGCGCACTCGGCGTCTTTGGGTTCAAGGCGCGGATAACGCACCGTGCCGACGCCAGTTTTGGCGTCCACCGTTTGCGCGGCGATATAGCGCGACCACGGGCCGTTGATGCTGCCGGGAAATTCCAGAATTTTTTCCACCGTCCATTCGGGCGGATTGAGCCAGCGTTCGCGCAAGGCGTTCAACTCTTTGGCGGCGGCGGCAATCGCAGTTTCCTGCGCGGGCGTCGGGCGCGGAAACGGAAAGGTTTCAAAGCAGGTGTTGGGTGTGTAGCGCGGGCGATCTTCAAGATGCGTGCCTTGCTTCAACGCCCAAATTTCATGCAAACGCGAATGGAGAAGGCCGAAAAAATAATCATCGTCACGAGCGAACGCAAAGACGCCATCATCGGGGATGAAAACACTATCAGCCCAAATAAAAGTTCGGTATTTCGAGTGCCGCACTGTTGCCAAATACCGTTTTTTAACGATGCAATTACGACGCAAGCCGGGGCGCGTCTCTGCGTGTAACCACCATTTTTCGCGATAAAGTTTCCGGTTGTTTTCGTCTCTGTCCGGTTTTACCAACTCCAGCAAACGTTTGTGCGGTTGTCCTCGGCAAAGAAACAAAAAACGATGCGATTCAAAAACCGCGCGATGCGAAGATTTTTGCGCTGGGCAAAATTAACCTGCTTGCGTGTCTTGGCGTCGGCGATTTCCACGCTCTCACGTTTCTGCAATGATTTGGCAACCTCGGCAATCTTCGCCGCGAGTTTTTCGGTGACTTCCGCCGTGGTGTGCTTGGGCTTTAAGTCGTCGGGATTTTCAAACAGCGCCCGCAGCACGCGCAAGTTTTTCGGCTCGTCAATTTCGGCGTTGGTAAATTCGTAAACCTCCTGCACCGTGCCGTTGAAATTGGTTTTGACGATGTAGCGGTCAAAATCGCAAACCACGAGCAAGGGCGGATTTTCCAGCGATTCGCGGTAACGAAGCAATTGCCTGTAAGCGGCGTCGAGGTCTTTCTTTTTGCCCTTGTATTCAAAGGCGAAAAAGCCGCGTTTCCAGACATCGGCAAAACCGCGTTCCTCCGGCGCGCTGGCGTCGGGCGTGTCGAGATCAAACTCGGCATCCTTGACCACGCGCTTTTGGAAACAGAAAAAATCCTTACCGCTGGGATCTGCTTCGGCGGGCGTCTGCTGACCGAGCATGGCGCACAGGTCGTTGAAATGCTCGGAGTAGCCGGAAGTTTCCTTGCCCTGAAACCGAAACCATTTCTTTTTGAATTCCGCAGGTGTCATCGCCAGCCAAAAGATTGGGCAACGGGTGAAACGTCTGCAAGCATGGAAATGCCGAGCGACTTCTAACCTAGTCAGTTCAACTGATGACGCAAGGCACGGCAATCCGCCAACCGGCGGCGAGTAGCTTCTATTTTATGGCGGAAAGATTCACAATGTTCAAACAGATCGGGATTCTCGGCTGCATGGTCAAGCAATGATGCAAATTCCCGTTTTTGACGGTGCAAACGCTGCTGGAGCAGGTGAATCCAGCCTTCATTGCTGCGACCGACTGCGGGAACTCCGGCTGATTCCCAGATTTCCTCCCATTCCTCGGCGCTCAATTCGCGGTAGGGGTGAGGTGTGCTGTTGTTGTTGGTTTTCATGTATTTGTCCTTTGGTCGTTTGGTTTAATCCCCTTCGCCTGCCAAAAGTTGGCATGGGAAACGAAGGGAAATTGGATGATAGAAAACTCCTTCTACTGAATAGCTTTTTGTGACCCAAAATTACGCCACGCATATAGTCATTGCCGAAACAGTTGGATTAGGTAGGCGGAAATACGCCACTTTCAATAAGAGGACTCACTGCTCTACTGATATAGGATTTTTCCCGCACAGAATATTGCGTTGGCGTGAAAATCACGCAAAACACCAAAATCCCAAAATACATCGGGCCAAAGTAGCCATGAAAGGTGCGGAAGCTGACTTGCGACGAGAGCGGGAATGGGTTCGGAGCCATATAGCGGAGAATTCATCGCCGCTTTGGTCGCGCCATCTAGTTCCCCAGAGTGACGAAACTTGGCTGCCGGAATGGAGCGATGGACTGGTCGAGCTTAGCGGTGCGCGCAGTCCGGTCGCGTGGGTGTCTTGGGTCAAGCCAGTCTTTCGGTTAGCTGGAGTGAAAAGTAAGCTGGCCGGAAGTCTGGCTTGGGGGCGGGTGCAATTTACGCGACGGGCGAGCACACAAGCGAAGTCGAGGCCAGGACGGCGCGGAATGAAGGCTGCCATGTTTGGTTGCGATTTCCGTTTGACAGGACTGATAACTTTGATACACTAATTTCAAATGAGCGCAAGCGAATCAAAAACACTAAATCCGACCGAAATGGGGCAGAAGCTAGTGGAGCATTCCAAGTCCACCGAGTTTACGGCCACGCATGGCTTGGTCGTTGACTTGTTTCCGTTCCTCTTTGAGGCGTCGGCGCGGATGAGTGCGCGGGCAATTCATCGTTATCTGCAAGAGGAGCAAAAAGTGAAATTGAGTCAGGTGACGATCAGCCGGGCATTGGGTGATCCAAAGAAAAGCTGGGTTTCATACTTTTCAAAAGTTGAAGCGGAAGCGATTACGATTGCGAAATGGACAAAAGCGCGTTCGTTCGACTTTCTCTTCAAGAGTAAGGCGGAATTTGAAAAGACCTTCTCCTTTGAAGAAGAGGGGATCATTGGAAGCAAACTGGCGCGTGGAATCGTGACCGTGTTGCGTCCGGATCGGGCGGCAGCGATTCAGGTGCTGCGTGAAAAATGGTTTGGAATTGGTCAGGGCATTCGGCTCAAAGCTAAGCCTTATTTGGAAGAACATTTGATGTCTTTACGGGATAAATTTTGATGGATAAAAACGAACATGCTAATGAAGTGATCAATCCACCGGTTGAACGGGCGCTGATTGGTTTGGATGAGACTGCCGTGAAATTGGATGTTTGCAAAAAAACTGTCGTCCGTCTGATTGAGGATGGAGAACTTGGCCCAAAGGTTAAAGTTCGCGGCTGTGCCAAGCTGTTTGTAAAAAATGTGAATGCCTATCTGGATAAAATCCAAATGTTAGCGGAAAGAAAGTGTCAACCCGTATGATTGTCACCGTTTTTAAACCCAAACGCCGGAAGAATGGAAAATTAACCAGCGCCCGCATGTATCGTGGGCGCTACCGTCTTTCCGATGATGCGCGGCTAACGGATATTCCGCTGCGCACGTCGGACAAGCAGGTCGCCTTGCAACGGTTGCAAAAAATCGTCCAAGAAAAGCAGCAGGAACGTGCGGGCATCATTCCGTCGAGGGAACAAGTTGAAACGGCCCAGCGCCCGCTAATTGAATCCATTGAAGCATTCATCCAGACGCGTGTTTCAAATGGCTGCGACGAAAAATATGTCAAGGAACTGAAACGCAAACTAGTCAAGATTGCTGCGGATTGCGTATGGAGCGCGGCCAAAGACATCACGGCTGATTCATTTGAGAAATGGCGTGGTCGGCAAACTCTGGCAGCAAAGACGAAAAATGAATATTTCCATGCGCTCACCGTTTTTTTGAAATGGCTGGAACGGCGGGAAATGATTGCCCTCAATCCGGTGCGCCATGTTCAAATGGTCGTTGATACCGGCAAAGACAAGCGGGAACGGCGAGCCTTTACCTTGGACGAATTACGGCGGCTGGTGATGGTGGGTGGCCCTCGCGCCGTGGTTTATGTCACGGCAGCCTTCACAGGCATCCGGCGCGGTGAACTGATGCAACTGGAATGGCGAGATTTCAATCTTGAAGCCGCTGAACCGTTCGTCAATGTGCGGGCGTCCGTCTCAAAAAATCACAAGCAAGCCGCTTTGCCGTTGACGCGCGCAGTTGTGGCTGCGCTTCGTCAGCACCAGACACCGGACGCCAAGCCGGGTGATCTGGTCTTTGCTGGAATCATCCCGCGCATGGATCGGTTCCGGAAAGATTTGGACGCCGCGGGCATCCGGTATGTGGATGCGAAAGGAGAATATGCCGATTTTCATTCGTTGCGAAAGACGTTCGCCACGATGTTAATTCTGGCGGGCGTATCGCATCGGGTCGTGATGGAACTGATGCGACATAGTGATCCTCGGCTCACGACGAAAACCTATACTGACGCCGGACAGCTTCCCGTTGGTGAGGCCATCGGCAGTCTGCCGTCGCTGACTATTCCTGAAAAAACAGACTCACAAATAGACTCACAAAAATTAGTCCGAGCCAGTCATTTGCTGTCCCCGGCAGTCCCTCAAGTTCAAGTCGTAGAACCTGATGAAGACATTGAAAACAAAGGTGAAAGTCTTGATTTGACTGCTCTAGTCCCTGCCTGTCCTATATTTGAAAAAGATGGTTCTGGCAGGTTCGAAACCTGCAGCGCGCACCATTCCCCAACTTTAGACTGGCTGCGACTCGCTGCGTCAGAAAGTGATTTACGCCTTTATTCCCAATAGGTTTAATACTTTCAGATGGCTGCATTCGCTTCGTTTCGGCGGGATGTTCGGGTCAAGTTGATCTCCAATCACCGCACGTTGCCAATCTCCGTCGCCAAATCTTCCACGGTCCAATTGTTTCGCGTGAGTGACATTTTGTCCGCCGCCGCGCCGTGCTGCCAGACGGCGTAACGCAAAGTCTTTTCCACATCCGCCTGCAACGCTGGTTGCGCCAGCAGTCCCGCGATGAAGCCAGCTAGCAAATCACCACTACCGCCCTGCGCGAGCTGCGCGTTGCCGGATGGATTCACAAAAATATTTCCTTCCGCGCGCCCTACCAAAGTCTCGTGACCTTTCAGCACCACCCAAGCGTTGCCGAATTTTTTGGACAGTTCGCGCAACGCCGCCGCACGGTTGGCTTGGATGTTTGCCGCGGAGGTCATCAGCAGTCGCGCGGCTTCGCCGGGGTGAGGCGTCAGCACGCGCACCGCCTGAGTCAGGAGCGTTTCGGGCGTCAGGAGGTTCAGTCCGCTGGCATCCACAATCAATGGACATTCCAGCTTACGCCACCAAAGCCGGATGGTCAGGTGCGGCTCGCCGATGAGGCCGGGTTCGACGAGACCGGGGCCGAGCAGCAGCGCGGTCATGCTGGCGGGAAATGGCGTTTTCGGCTTCCAGACGTTGACCATGGCCGACTGCAACTGCGCCGCGACGGGAATAAAAACGTTTTCCTGAGTGAACACCGTGACGAGCCCCGGCTGTGCCCGTTGAGCGCCGCGTGCGGACAGCACCGCTGCGCCGTGAAAGCCGAGACTACCGGCGACAATCGCGGCGTGGCCAAAATTGCCCTTGTGCGCGGCGACGTTGCGCGCGGGCGGGAAAAGTTCAAAGTCTTCCGACTGCGTCCAGTTCGTTTCCGATTGGAGCGGGCAGGGGACGAGGCCGACGTCTTCCGCTACCTCTAGTCGGCCGACGAACGGCCACGCGGCGGGCACAAGCAAGCCAGTTTTTGGTGCGCCCACGGTGAGCGTGACGGCGGCTTCGACGCACGCGCCAAAAGTTGCGCCGGTGTCGGCATTGAGGCCGGAAGGAACGTCAATCGCGAGCACGGGAATTTTGCTGGCGTTGATGGCGGCGATGATTTGCTGCCACGCCTCGGAGAGCGGACGGTTCAGGCCGAGGCCGAACAAGCCGTCCACGATAAGCGCGGGCTTTTCCTTGAGCGCATTCTCCAACGGCAGCAGGTCGGTGTCCGGCAAAAACATTTCCAATACCTCGGCGCTGCGACCTTCGAGCTGCTTGGCGGCGGCGCGGGCGTCGTCGCCGTTGTGGCCTTTGCCGACGAGAAAAAGAATCGTGTCGCCCGCGCGCGTGAGCTTGCGGGCACGGCGGGCGACGCGTTTGCCTACGCGGCGGATGACCTCTGCCTCGGTCTGGCCGGTGGCCCAGGTGGCGGCTTCCCATGCGCGCATCTGCGCGATGCTGATGACGGGTATCGGCATGAGCCTGAAGCGTGGCAAATTTTTCACGACGGCGAAAGCGGAATGTCGTTCGCCAATTCATTTCGTCACCGAATCGTCACATGGTTGTCACCTGATTGAAATTGTGTGACGAATTGCCGCGTGCCACACTGACAGCGTGAAACTGCGAATTCTAGTTGTGGATGACGAGCCGGAAATCATCGAGCTCGTCGAGTTCAACTTGAAGCAGGCCGGTTACGCTGTCACCACGGCGGCGGACGGCGCGGAGGCGTTGAAAAAAGCCCGCACGCAGACGCCCGACCTCATCGTCCTTGACGTGATGCTGCCGGAGATGGACGGCTTTGAAATTTGCAAGGCGCTGCGCCTCGACGCGGCCACGGCGAAGGTGCCCATCATCATGCTCACGGCCAAGGCGGCGGAGATTGACCGCGTGCTCGGCCTCGAACTCGGCGCGGATGATTATCTGACGAAGCCCTTCAGCCCGCGCGAACTGCTCCTGCGCGTAAAAAAAATTCTGGCTCGTTTTCAGACCGAGGAAAAACCGAAAGAACAATTGCGTTTCGGCGATTTGCTGATTGATTTGCCGCGCCACATCGTGACTTGGAAGAACAAGCCGATTGAAATGACGGCGACGGAGTTCAAGTTGCTGACCATTCTCGCCCAGCGCGCGGGCCGTGTGCAGTCGCGCGACCAGTTGCTGCGAGATGTTTGGGAATACGACAGTCTCATCGACACGCGCACGGTGGACACGCACATGCGCCGCCTGCGCGAGAAAATCGGTGCGGCATCCAAGCATCTCGACACAGTGCGCGGCGTGGGCTACCGCTTCGTGGAATAATTTTTTATCTGCGGATTGGCTTTCGTTTTCTAACTCGGTGGCCAAAGGTTCTGCTTTCAGCTGGCTGCTCATTTTTGTATCTTTCGCGCATGGAACGACTGCCCGGATTTCGCGATTTTTATCCTGAACCGCTCCCGCACCCCGACGTGTGGAGCGCCGACGCGCGCCAATACATTTTTGACCAGTGGCGCACTGTCGCCAAACGCTACGGCTTCCGCGAATACGACGGCCCGCCGCTCGAACCGCTGGAACTTTTCACCACCAAGAGCGGCGAGGAAATCGTCGGCCAGCTCTACAATTTCAAGGACAAGGGCGACCGCGAAATCTCCTTGCGGCCGGAAATGACGCCGACGCTCGCGCGCATGGTGGCCGCGCACGAGCGCAATTACAAAAAGCCGATCAAGTGGTTTGCGATTCCGCAGCTCTTCCGATACGAGCGCCAGCAGAAAGGCCGGCTGCGCGAACATTTTCAGTTCAACGCCGACCTCATCGGCGAAACCGATCCGGCGGCGGATGCGGAACTCATCGCGCTGCTGATTGACACGCTGCGGGCGTTCGGTTTGACGGCGGAAGATTTTGTCATCCGCTTGAGCAGCCGCAACGCATGGCAGGAATTTTTCCGGCACGGCGGCGGCGACCACGCGCACGAATACGAATTTTTCCAAATCATCGACAAGCTGGAGCGCACGCCGCCGGAGGAATCCGAAAAGAAACTGGCCGCGATGAATTTTTCGCTGGCGAAGGTGAACGACTTTATCGCCGCCGGCAAACCGACGGCGGAACTGGAAAGCATTCTGCAAAATCTCGCCGCGCGCGGGCTGAAGGATTTCGTCAAAATCGATTATCAGGTGATTCGCGGCCTCGCGTATTACACCGGCGTCGTGTTTGAGGCGTTTGACCGCAAGGGCGAGTTCCGCGCCATCGCGGGCGGCGGACGCTACAACAACCTCGTGAAGCTCATCAGCGGCGGCAAGGTGGATTTGCCCGCGCTTGGCTTTGGCATGGGCGACGTGGTGCTACTGGAACTTTTGAAGGCGCGTAAGTTGCTGCCGAAATTTGACGCGCCGATGGATGTTTTCGTTTTGATCGAGGACGAGGCGTTGCGGCCGATTTCACTGAAGCTCGTTCATGACCTGCGCGCGGCGGGTTACGCGGTGGAGTATCCGCTCACGCCGGCGAAACCGGACAAGCAGTTCAAGCGCGCGCAGGAACTGAAGGTGGCTTACACCGCGAAGCTGGAGAACGACGAATACGTCCGCATCCGCAACGCCAAAACGCGCGATGAAATCGTCACCGGCGTCGCCGGCGCGGCGAATCATCTCGGCTGATTTTTAAGTTTGGCGGCGGCAGCTTCCGCCGTGAAGCCATGCAACATCACGGTTTTGTGGCGCGAAGTCTGGCCGCGAATCAATTCCACCCGGCCGCGCGGGCAGTCCAGTTTTTCCGCCAGCAATTCCACGAGCGCCTGATTGGCCGCCGCATCCACAGGCGGCGAGGTGACCTTGATTTTCAGTTCGTCGCCGAGCGGTTCGCCGATTTCATTCTTCGAAGCGCGCGGCTGGAGCTTCACGGAAAGCAAAGTGCCGCCGGCGGTTTCCTTGAGAAAGCTCGCGGGCGGCACGGTGCGGAGAATGGAGAATTACTTGTCTTCCGGATTGACGAACTTGAATACCAGCGCGGCTAGGATGGCGGCGGCGAAGTTGCCGGCGAAATACGTCGCGAGGCCGGTTTTCGCCAAGCCCATCAGCGTGATGCCCACGGCGACGGCGGGATTGAACGCGCCGCCGGAAATGCCGCCGAAGGCGAAAGCCATCGTCATCACGGTGAAACCGATGGCGAGGCCGTAGAAGGAATTGTTGGCCGTGCCTTTGGCCGTGGCGGCGTTCAGCACGACATAGCACAGGGCGAACGTGCCGAAAAATTCCGCGAGCAGCATCTGGCCATTCATGCCCATGCAGCAGCAGGCGTGGCAGGCGGCGACGCCCTTGAACATCAGCACGATTTTCGCGGCGGCGACGGCGGCGAGGATTTGCGCGACGAGGTAGCCCGGCACATCGCAGGCGGCGCAACGGCCTCGCAGCCAGACGGCGAGCGTCACGGCGGGATTGTAGTGGCCGCCGGAAACATGGCCGCCGGCGAAGATCATGACCATGAGCGCCGCGCCGATGGCGAGCGGCGCGAGCGCGCCCGCGCCCGGATCAATGACCGTCATGCCGATGGTCAGGACGAGAAAGAAGGTGCCGATGAATTCAACGAGGTATTTTTTCATAATCAGTTTTATGCGGGCGAAAGATTAAGCGGACTGACAGCGGCTAGCCAGCGCAAAACTTCAGCCGATGCCGAGCAGTTCCACCTCAAAAATCAATGTGGCATTGGGCGGAATCGCGCCGGGATAGCCTTCGCGGCCGTAGGCGAGTTCGGGCGGAATCGTCATTTTCACCTTGTCGCCGATTTTCATCTGCGCCACGCCGAGATCCCAGCCGGCGATGACCATGCCCGCGCCGAGCACGAAGCTGAACGGATCGTCGCGATCCACGGAGCTGTCGAACTTTTTTCCGTCGGGAAAAGTGCCGGTGTAGTGGACGGTGACGGTGTCGCCGTTTTTGGGAGCCGCGCCGGAGCCGGTCGCGAGTTTTTCAATCTTCAATTCAGGTTTTGCCATGCCGGATTTTCATCAGGCGACGACGGCGCGTCAACAAACCTTTGCGCGGGAATGAAATTTATTTCAGTCCGCTTTACCGAGCAATCGGCCGACCACGTCGGCGGCGGAATAAGAATTGTGTCCGGGCCGGAGAAAACTCGCGATGTGCGCGACGTCATTGCCGGCGGTGATGAGCGGCAAATCCACTTCGCCGCCCGGACGGATTTGCGCAAGGCCGATGGTGGCCGTGAGCCCGTTGCAGACGCATTGACGGCCTTCGGTTTCGCAAGCCGTGCCGCCTTTGCGGACATAATCCTCGGCGGGTTCGGCGGGACAACGATAGCCGACCGTGCCGTCGGCCTTGCGATACGCGTGCCGAAGATAGCCGAGATCGCACAGGCGCGCGCGGCGCAAATTTGCCTCGGTGTCCGAGGCGGTGCCAGCCAGTTGGACAATCTTGAACGGAAATCCCGTCGGTGAGACCAGTGGATCGGTGAACACGCGAGCCTTGCCTTCGCGGCTTAATTGGATGACCTGCTGCTTGAGTTCCGACCGGATGCCGGACTCTTCGCAAAAAGCGAAGGCCGTGCCGACTTGGATTCCTGCTGCACCAAGTTGTCGTGCTTCGGCCAATTTTTCGTGGCGGCCATACGAACCCGCCAGCCAGAAGGGCAGACCAAGCTCGCGGATTTTTTCCAAATCAGGAACATCGCGCGGACCGTAAAGCGGTTCGCCGGTCGCGCTCAATTGCATCGCGCCGCGCGGCGGAGCGTTGTGGCCACCAGCAGTTTCGCCTTCGACCACAAAGCCGTTCACCGTTCCGTTGGATTTTCGGGCGAGGGTGATGGCGAGCGTGGCCGACGCGACGATGCCGATGAAAAACGGGCGTTTCAACATTGGCATTTTGCCGCCGCAAAAAGCCACGGGGTCAAATGTGGTGTGAAATTCCTCGCCGGGCAGCGCGCCTTCGACGTCGATTTTCAATTCCACCGCCTCGCCGTTGGCCAGCTTGTCCAGCACGCCGGGAATCGATCGTGGAATGCCCGCGCCCATCAGCACATAATTCACGCCCGCCAGCATCGCACCGAAAATCGAGGGCAGGGTGGGGAACTGGATTTTTTCCAGAAAGTTGATGCCGACCAATCCATCGTGGCCTTCCTTCGCCAAGAAAACTTCAGTGAAATTCGCCAGCACGGTCAGCGCGACGAAATCCGGGCTGGGATTCATGGTGGGCAAAGGTATGTTTTTGAACGACGCGTCCGCCGCTTTGCCGCCGGGAATGAAATAATCCGCCAGCACTTTGGCGGCGATACCGGGAACGGGAAATTTTTCCAGTGCCCGCCGCATAGCACCGTCGGGGTCGCCGATTTGCAGCCGCCGTGTGAGGATACACGCGAGGGCGGTGCCAGAGACGACGCCGAGCTGGCCGGTCTGCGAAACGGCACGGGCAAGCCGCCAGTCGGAGACGCCGGCGCCCATTCCGCCCTGAATAATTAAAGGATGTGACATGCGGGAAACAATCGTTACTAGACGCTAGGTTTAACCGGTGGGAAAGGCAAGCAGTTCCGCTGAGACGATACCTTTAAAGCCATTGGTAATACTAAATGAAATGGTCATCTATCCGCAAAATAGGGTGAGACGAATTATTCGTTTGCAGTGCGGGAAAACAAAAAGCGCGCGGCCGGAGCCGCGCGCTTGAAGTTTTTTGGCAGGACGGCATTGCTGCGCCGCCGGCTGACCAGCAGGTCAGCCCTACCGGTCACACATTGTAAGTGCTTGAGCTCGTCGTGCCACCGCGACCCGTCCAGTTGGTGTGGAAAAATTCGCCGCGCGGTTTGTCCACGCGTTCGTAGGTGTGTGCGCCGAAGTAATCGCGTTGCGCCTGCAACAGATTCGCGGGCAGCACAGCTGAGCGATACTGGTCGTAGAACGCGAGCGCCGTGCTGAAGGCGGGAACTGGAATGCCTTTCTTCGCGGCGGTGGCGACGATGTTACGCCAGCCTTTTTGCGACTTCTTGATTTCGCCGCGGAAATAATCGTCGAGCAGCAGGTTCGAGAGCTTCGGATTGTTGTCGTAGGCTTCCTTGATCTTGCCGAGGAAACGCGAGCGGATGATGCAGCCGCCGCGCCACATCAACGCGATGCCGCCGTAGTTCAGATTCCAATTGCGTTCCTTGGCCGCCGCGCGCATGAGCATGTAACCTTGCGCGTAGCTGACGATTTTCGACGCGTATAGCGCGCTCATGATGTCGTTGATGAACGCCTTTTTCTTTTCCGGATTCTCGGCGATGCTCTTGAGGAACGGGCGCGGGCCTTTGAGTTTGCGCGCGGCTTTGACGCGTTCGTCTTTCAACGCAGAAACGCAGCGGGAATAAACCGCTTCCGCCATGAGCGTGATGGGAATGCCTAGTTCTTGAGAATCAATTACCGTCCATTTGCCAGTTCCCTTTTGTCCTGCGGTGTCGAGAATCTTGTCCACGAGCGGCAATCCGTCTTCATCTTTCTTCGCGAGAATGTCGCGGGAAATTTCGATGAGATAGGAATCAAGTTCGCCCAAATTCCATTCGGCCAAAACGGTGTGCATCTCGTCGGCGCTCATGCCGAGGCCGTTTTTCATGATGTTGTAGGCTTCGCAGATGAGTTGCATATCGCCGTATTCGATGCCGTTGTGAACCATCTTCACATAATGCCCCGCGCCGCCTTCGCCGACCCAGTCGCAGCAGGGAACATTGCCTTCCACCTTCGCGGAGACGGCTTGGAAAATATCTTTCACGAACGGCCACGCTTTGGGCGAGCCGCCGGGCATAATCGAAGGACCTTTGCGCGCGCCTTCTTCGCCGCCGCTCACGCCGGTGCCGACGAACAATAAACCTTTGCTCTCGCAATACGCCACGCGGCGGCTCGTGTCGTTGAACAGCGAATTGCCGCCGTCAATGATGATGTCGCCGGGCGACAGATGCGGCACGAGCAATTCGATAAAATCGTCCACGGGCTTGCCGGCCTTGACGAGCATCATCACGCGGCGCGGCGATTTGAGCTTGGAAACCATTTCTTCAATCGAATGTGCGCCGAGGACTTTCGAGCCTTTGGCTTCGTTGGCGAGAAAATGATCCACCTTGTCGGTGGTGCGGTTGTAAGCGACGACGGTAAAACCGTGGTCGTTCATGTTCATGATGAGATTCTGGCCCATGACGGCCAGACCGATTAGCGCGATGTCTCCAGTAGGTTCCATAATAAATTTACGATTTACGATTTACGATTTACGATTTACGATTTACGATTTACGATTTACGATTTACGATTTACGATTTACGATTTACGATTTACGATTTACGATTTACGATTTACGATTTACGATTTACGATTTA
>CAIXFY010000080.1 GCA_903918885.1 uncultured Verrucomicrobia subdivision 3 bacterium | reverse complement strand
CCGGCTTGCGGTCGGGGCCGAGCGCGGGCGTGCCGAACTCGACGAGGCACATGCGGCAGTTGCCGACGACCGGCAGCTTCGGATGCCAGCAGTAATGCGGCACGTCCGTCTTGGCCAGTTCGCACGCCTGGATCATCGTCGTGGGCGTGAGCTTGCCGGACCAGTCGGCGGTGAGGCGCGGCACTTCGATTTCGCGGCCGTCCACCTTGACCTTGATCTTCTCGATCGCGGGCGCGGCAGGTTTTGTTTCAATAACGTTCATGAACTAACACGACTAAATTTAATACTTCGTTAACACCACTGAATCTTTTGAATCACCAGTTATCAAATTGTGGTTACTTAAAAGAATATTTTTATCAGTTTTTCCAGCCAAAGAAACCCAAACCAACCAATAATAATCTTTAGCGAATTTTTTACCGGGAGTTTTCCGAGACGCGTGTGCAGCAATTGCAAATTTCTCATTGTTTGGAATTGAGATATTAAATCTACCATCGGCGTCGGTCAGTGTTGAGCATTTTGATGCGGTCAAACCTTTGAGCAAATACTCTGCATCCGGCCAATTTTTTTCCTGATCAAGAATCTCCACCTTTGATCGCTCAAAAGTTTCAACAATGGATTCAGATAATTTTACTCCGTCTTGAGCATCCTTGATTGAGCCTGAATCAACTTTTTGCGAATAATCTGCAATCAACTTCTTTTGATTTTCAATATTCCCCTTAATTTCTTGAATAGATTTTTCAATTGCTTCCACCCTCTCGTCATATTTTGGCATATCGCTTGGAGCCTGCTTCAGGCGATTAGCGATATAATTTGTTATGCCAGCTTCCTCAAAAAGATTAATTTCAACCAATCCAAAACGAATGTTGTCTGCCCCTTCCGTTACAATAAAAACTTGTCCCTGAAGACTACCGTTTGTCTGTTGAGCGAACAAAGAAAAGCCAACGCCCAAATACATGAGCGCGACAGCTATCACTATGTTTGCTTTAACCAATTTCATTTCAAACTACAGGTTTCAAAATCCTGTTCTAGTAATGGCACTTCTTCAAACGAAAAACTCTTTCCTAAATTTTGTTCAATCCAAGCGATACAATCCTGAAACACAGAATTCTCGGATTCGTTGAATAGACTTTTTCTTTTTAACTCAAATTCTGTCGTTGCTTGATTCTTTGATTCAAACCGAACAGGAACGTCATGATAAACGATTGAACCAACCCACTGATTCTCACTCAAGGGGCTAATGAAAATAGTGAAAACACCCTTCAAGTGTTTCACCAAAAACTTTTTTGTTTTTGTTTGGTTCATTTAATCAGTGATGCGCGGCTTCCAAATGTTTTTGTTCGGCTGGCGCGGCAGTTTCCTTCGCGCGACGTGCCTCATCGGCTGCACCTTTGGCAACGAATTCATCTTTGAACTTCGCGACAAAACTTTGCACGGGCCAGGAACAGGCCTCGCCGAACGCGCAGATCGTGCGGCCGCCGGGAATGTTGTCGGCGATTTTTACGAGATAATCCGCATCCTGCGTGCGGCCTTCGCCGTGCGTAAGGCGATGCAGCGTCTTGTTCATCCACAGCGAACCTTCGCGGCAGGGCGTGCACTGGCCGCAGCTTTCATGCGCGTAAAATTCGGAGAGATTCGCGAGCGCGCCGACAATATCCACGCTGTCGTCCATGACGATGATCGCGCTGGAACCGCTCATCGTGCCGGCCTGCGCGAGCGAATCGAAATCGTAAGGCAGATCGAGCATGTCGGTCTCGACCAAAATTTCTTTACCCTCGGCGTCCTTTTTCTTGAGCTTAAATTTTTCGCCGGCCTTCAAAACTTTCGAGGACGAACCGCCGGGGATGATGGCTTTCAACTGACGACCATCCAGCAGACCACCGCCGAAATTTTTGTCGAAGAGCAATTCACGGAGCGTCGCCTTGCCGACTTCGATTTCGTAATAGCCGGGCTTTTTCACGTGGCCGCTCAAGCTGACGATACGCGTGCCGGTGTTGTTCGGCGTGCCGAGCTTGGCGAATTCCGCGCCGCCCATCGCCACGATGTGCTTCACGTTGCACAGCGTCTCGACGTTGTTGACGATGGTCGGGCACATCCAGAGACCGAGCACGGCCGGAAAATACGGCGGCTTGATGCGCGGATACGGACGCTTGCCTTCGAGCGATTCGATGAGGCCGGTTTCTTCGCCGCAGATGTAAGCACCCGCGCCGCGATGGACGTAAATCTCCAGATCGTAGCCGGTGCCGAGAATGTTCTTGCCGAGGAAGTTTTTTGCGTGAGCTTCCTTGATGGCGCGATTCAGAATTTTCGCACCTTCCGGCATTTCGCCGCGGATGTAAATGTAGGCGAGCTTCACGTCGTTTGCGAAGCAGGAGATGATCATGCCTTCGATCAGCTGATGCGGATCCTTGTGCATGATCTGACGATCCTTGAACGTGCCCGGTTCAGATTCGTCGGCGTTGCAAATAAGATAAATCGGCTTGCCGCTCTTGCGGTCAACGAAGCTCCACTTGAGTCCGCAGGAGAAACCAGCGCCACCGCGACCGCGCAAACCGGAAGTCATCACTTCCTGACGAAGTTGTTCCTGCGGCGTCTGGGTTTTGCCGTCGGCTAAAGTCTTGGCTTGGAATGCCAGCGCCTTCCTCAGCGCGTCGTAGCCACCATGACGCAAATAGCACTCGATGTCCGGTGTGTAACCGGGCTCATCGGCATGCTTCAAAATCAATTTGTATTCTTGCGCCATATCAGCAACTTGACTCTTTAAAATATATCTCTAGCTTACTGCGTCCCGTCATTGCCCGATGGTGTAACGGTAGCACAACAGACTCTGAATCTGTTTGTCATGGTTCAAATCCATGTCGGGCAACCATCTCATTTGCATCCCGCAACGATCTCGTCAGCTTTTTTATGGCTGACACCTTCGTAAAACTTTTCACCAACCATCATCACCGGCGCGGTGCCGCAACTCGCGAGACACTCAACAAATTCAACGGTAAATTTGCCATCTTTGGTCGTCTGCGGACCGTGTTTATGCGCGTCCAAACCGAGTTTCGCGCAAAAATGGTTATGCAATTCATACGCACCGCCGAGCGAACAGCTCAACGTGCGGCAGACTTTGATGGCATACTTGCCCTGCGGTTCCTGACGCAGCATCGGGTAGAACGTCAGAATCTCAAGGATGTTGATCGGCTGGAGCTCCAGCTTCTTCGCGGTCCATTGCACGGCATCGGACGAGATCCAGCCGAACTTTTCTTGGATCGCGTGCAGCACCATCAGCGAGGCGGCGCGCTTCACCGGATAGTGCGTGATCAACTCATTCACTTCCGCTTCCAGTTCAGGTGTGGCTTGAAAACTCATCGGTCAGATTCTCCCATCACAAAGTCGAGCGAACCCAGCACGACAGGCACGTCGCTGATCATGCAGCCGGGCAGTAATTCGCCAAGAATGCTCAAATTGATAAAGGATGGCGCGCGAATCTTCAGGCGATTCGGCGTGCCGCCGCCCTTGCTGTTGATGTAAAAACCAAGTTCGCCCTTCGGATTTTCATGGCCGAAATAGGTTTCGCCGGGCGGGCAATTGATGCCTTCGGTCACGAGCATGAACTGATGGATCAGCTCTTCCATGCTCGTCAAAACTTTTTGTTTCGACGGCAAAGTGATCTTGCCGTCCTGAACGCTGACTGGTTCGTGTGACTTGTTTTCAGCACCGCCCGGAATCTTGTTACAGCATTGCTCCAAAATGCGCATGCTCTGCTTCATCTCTTCCATGCGCACGAGGTAGCGATCATAACAATCGCCAACGGAGCCGAGGGCCACGTCAAAATCCAAATCCTTGTAGCAAAGATACGGCTGGTTCTTGCGGAGATCAAAATTCACGCCGCTGCCGCGCAAATTCGGGCCGCTTAAAGCGTAATCAATCGCCATCTCTTTCGAGACCACACCCAGATCGCGCAGACGATCCACCCAGATGCGATTGCGCGTGAGCAAGGTGTTCGCCTCGTCGAGCGCCACGGCAAATTCTTTCAGGAACACGCGAATCATGTCCACCCAGTTCGGCGGAACATCACGCATCAAGCCGCCGATGCGCGTGTAACTGTTCGTCAACCGCGCGCCACTCGCGGCTTCGGCGATGTTGTAAATTTTTTCACGCTCCGTAAACGTGAGCAAGAAAACGGTGACCGCGCCGGTGTCCATCGCGAACGCACCCAGACCCAGCAAATGCGAGGAAATACGGGCTAATTCGGCGCACATCACGCGGATGTATTGGCAGCGCGGCGGCAATTTTTCGTGGATGCCGAGAAGTTTTTCAACCGCAAGCGCGTAAGCAACGTTGTTCGCCAGCGGCGCGAGGTAATCCAGTCGATCCGTGTAAGGGATGAACTGGGTGTAAGTCATGTTCTCAGCGATTTTTTCGTCGCCGCGATGCAGATAACCCACATCCGGATCCGCCTTGGTGATGACTTCGCCGTCCAACTCCAACACGATGCGCAAAACGCCGTGCGTGGCCGGATGGGACGGCCCCATGTTCAGGACCATTTTCTCGCCGTGCGCGTCCTGCAATTCCTCCGCGGCTGCGGCCGAGCGGGCAGCAGAATCGCGGATTTCAATGTCTTGAACTTGAGCCATGAAAATTACTTAAGCTTTCCGCCAACGAGCCGTTGGTCGCTGATGCCGGGTTCAGCACCTTCGGGCGTCCGCACGCGCGGTTCGCGCGCAATCGAATCGCTGCTGCTCGGCAAGGTCACGAAAGGACCGCCTTCCATCGGCGTCACTTTGGTGAAGGCCACGCCCGGCAAATCCGTCGGCTTGCCCGCCAGCGGGAAATCTTTCCGCAACGGATGGTAGGGGTAACCCTCCCACATCAAAATGCGACGCAAATCGGGGTGACCGCTGAAACGAATGCCCATCAAATCGTAAACTTCGCGCTCATGCCAGTTGGCGGTGCGCCAGATGGGCAAAACGCTAGGAAGCTCGGATTTCTCCTCAGTGACGTCGGTTTTGATGCGCAAATCCTGGCCGTTGGCCACGCCGCGCAAATGATAAATCACCGTCCAGCGCGGATCTTCGCCATAATTATCCACGCTGCAAATATCCACCAGATAATCGAATCCGAGCGAACGCTTGGCAAAGTGGCAGAGGTCAAAAATCTTTTCCGCGTCGGCAAGTTTCAGGGTGATTTCGCCGCGAAACTCCGTCGGTTCGGAGATTAAATCACCGAACTTGGCCTTGATTTTATTGGCAGATTCGAGAGCGGACACAGCTTATTTTTCGTGAAGATTCAACAGTTTCGCCGCCACCGTCCCTTGCAAAATCGGCTGCGTGCTGATCTTGTTCTGGATTTTTATTAAGGCGTCGAGCACGGCTTCCGGGCGCGGCGGGCAACCAGCGACATAAACATCCACCGGAATAATATTATCCACGCCTTGCAACGTGGCGTAGCTGCGATACATGCCTCCGGTTGAGGCGCACGCGCCCATGGCGATGCACCATTTCGGCTCGGGCATCTGGTCCCAAATGCGTTTGACGGAACCCGCCATTTTGTAAGTCACCGTGCCGGCCACGATCATGCAATCGGACTGGCGGGGGGAAAAGCGCATCACTTCCGAACCAAAGCGGGAAATATCAAACCGGCTCGCACCGACGGCCATCAATTCAATGCCGCAGCACGCCAGACCCATCGGCATCGGCCAGACGGAATTTTTGCGGAACCATGCGAGCGCGGCGTCAACGGTCGTGAGGACGACATCGCCTTCTACCTTTGAATTGTAACCGATTTCGGTTTGGGTCTGCATCGCTTAAAAAATATGCGCTTGAAAAAAGCGCAAACGAAGCCTAGCTCCCGAGTCAAAAACGGGCAAGTTCAAATTTGTGATTTTTTTCACAAGCTGAACTTTTAAGACGCTTTTTGCCAGCAAGTAGCCAAAATTAGGCCGGCAAGATGTCACCGAATTGTTACACGGCTGGCGGGGAATTTTGGTAGCTTCTTGGGCTTGTCGCAAAAAATAAATTTAGTAGATTGAACAAACGCGCTTTGCGCAACGCATGAAAACATTTGCCGAATCTAATTTTCCGGGCCGCCTGATTGCCGTCGAGGGTCTCGACGGTTCGGGCAAGTCCACGCAGATTTACCTGCTCAAACGCTGGCTGGAGGCGGAGGGCATTAAGGTTTATTTCAGCGAGTGGAACTCGTCCGAACTGGTGAAGTCCGCCACGAGCAAAGGTAAAAAGCGCGAACTACTCACGCCAACGACATTTAGCCTGATCCACGCGACGGATTTTGCCGATCGCTACGAACGCCATCTCGTTCCGCTGTTGCGCGCGGGCTATATCGTGCTGTGCGACCGTTATGTGTTCACGGCGTTTGCGCGGGATGTGACGCGCGGCTGTCCTCCGGATTGGGTGCGCGGCAATTACAGTTTCGCCTGCGCACCGGATTTGACGATGTTTTTTAAAGCGGATTTGGAAGTGTCGCTCAACCGCATTCTGGAAGGCCGGCCAAAACTGAAGTTTTTTGAAGCCGGCATGGATTTGCGGCTCTCGACTGATCCTTACGAGAGTTTCAAAATTTTCCAAGGCCGCATCCTTGACCAATATCTAGCGATGAGCAAGGAGTTCAACTTTGTCACAATGGATGCGAATGAAAATGTTGAGAAGCAGCAAGTTCTCGTTCGCAAGTTGGTGAGCGAGCGGATCGACCTCAAAAAATTCAAACGCAAAAGTCCGCTACCGTTGCCACCGTCGCTGTTCGTTGATCGCGATGAAAAAGAGGAACACGAGGATAAAGCCGCATGAGTGCAAAAAAATCACATAAATTTTACGGCCACGGAATTCCGCGGGTCAAACCTGAAGACCTCGGCGGTAAATTGATCGTTGTCGAAGGCGCGGACGGATCCGGCCGTTCCACACAAATCGCCGAACTCGTCAACTGGCTCGAAACCAGCGGCCGTCCAACCGTGCAAGTTGGCCTGAAACGCTCAACGCTCGTCAGCGAAGAACTGGAAAAGGCGCAGGACGGAAATGTTTTGAGCCGCACCACGCTTTCGCTTTTTTACGCCACCGATTTTGCCGACCAGTTAGGAAACATCATCATTCCGGCACTCAAGGCTGGTTTCATTGTGCTGGCCGACCGTTACATTTACACGCTCATGGCGCGCGACCTCGTGCGCGGCATGGATGAGAAATGGCTGAAAAATCTTTACGGGATCGCGCCCGTGCCGGATGCTGTTTTTTATCTTTCCGTTGAACCCGAAGAACTCGTGCAGCGCAACCTTTCCAAAAACGCCACGCTGGATTATTGGGAAAGCGGCATGGATCTCGGTCTATCGCGCGAGGTGTTTGACAGCTTCCTGAAATATCAGACTGCGATGGGTGAGGCATTCCGCCAGCTCCAGAAAACCTACAAGTTCGAAATCATTGACGCGAACCGATCGGTGAATTCCGTGAACAAGGAACTTCGAAAAAAAATCAGCGCGGTGCTTGACGCCGAGTAAACTTTACGGCGGGTTGGTGGAGACAATCGGTGAATTAGTGGTTATCGGCAGTGCGACGGTGGTGTTCGTGCCGTAAATCGGCCGATGAAACGGCCGTTTCATCATTTCATCAAATGGTTTCTGTTGTTCCGGCGTAAGCGCATCGCGGATTTCCAACCGCGCGTCCTGAATGACCTTGCGCATCTGATTCTGACCTTCGCCGATGATTTTCTGAATGGTTATGATTTGTTCCGGGGTCAGTTGCAATTTCTCGTCCAACTGCTGCAGGAATTGTTTTCCCAGAATTTCCGGCGGACGGTTCTTGGCCGAGTCCTGAATACGGAGATGCGGATTGTTAGTCGTCTGCTGGCGCGCTTCTGCCGCCGCCGCCAGCTTGCTACGCCCCAACTTCATATACGGGTGCTGGACATGATGCACCAGCAAACCGCCAGTGATGACGCCCGTGCCAAAGATGACTATCGTCGCCAAAATGACCTTCCAGTTGTTCACGGCATCGAAGCGATATCAGGTTGATCAACCGAGGCGAGCAGCGTGTTTTCAAAATCCTGCGACAAGTCATTGCCGCTGTCAGCCGCCGCCGGAACAAACAGCGATACCGCTGCGAAAATCAAGGCCACCGCCGCGCACGGAATTGCCGCGCGCCATAAACCACGCGTCCAGAAAACCCATTTATCCACGACGGCGCGCGCGGCGATGAGCGCCATGATGCGCTTCTCAAACGCATACGGCACGCGGTCATCCGGCACTTGCAGCCGGGCAGTGGCAATCAGTTTTTTTTGGAGTTCAGCGGGTTTCATATGCACTCAATAGAATTGACGGTTTCCTCTCCTTGACGGTTACAAATACTTCTCCTTGGTCATGCGTGTCAAAATTTTTCGCATTTCGCTGCGGGCGCGAAAGGCGCGCACTTTCACCAACGGCACAGACCAGCCGGTGATTTGCGCGATTTCCTTCACCGAACGATCCTCGATTTCCAGCAACTGAATCACCAACCGCGCCTCCGGGGAAAGCTTTCCCAGCACGCGGTCAATTAGCAGTTTCGCCGCATCCGCATCTTCGGGGGCGCTGCCGGGGTCAGCCGCGTAACGCTCCAGCCAGTCTTCTTCCGGCTCGGAAATTTCACTGAAGGAAGATTCGCGATTCCGCTGGTGGCCACGCAAAAAATCGTAACAAGTCCGCACCGCCATCCGCATCAGCCAATGCTCGAACGGCGCCTCGCCACGAAAACTTTTCAGCTTGTCGAACGCCTTGAGCCAAACCTCCTGGACGATGTCCTCAATCTCGCTTTCGCGCCGGGCATAACGCCGCGCCGTCGCAAAAACCCGCGGGGAATATTTCTCCACGAGCGGTTCAAAGCTCGCGCGGTCGCCTTTCAGCACGGCAGCGATGAGTTCGGCTTCAGACCTTTCCATGACAAAACTACTGCCTACTCCCGCTTCAAACCGAGAGCTCCTTCAAAGGCGCGGGAAAAATCAGCAATGGAATCCGAGGCCTTCTGCGGTTGTTCCAACAACATTTTCAACCGTTCCGCTGCCGTGTCCGGGCGAATGCGCGCCAGTTCAGCCGCTGCGACGATGTTGGCCAGCCGGCCGTTTACATCGTGACGCATGTCGCGCAGCTTCTTATGCAGCGCCAAAATTTGTTCTTCGGTAAGAGTCACTGTGCCGTTGGCCTTATACTCGGCTGACATGCCCGCATCATCGCGCTGCTGGCCGCTGAAAGCAAGCGGCTTTCGCCTCACGCATAAAAATATCCCAGCTCGCGTAACGACGAATAATCCTTCGCCCGATCCGCCGAAGCACGCCCGATGATGACATGATCCACCACCTCGATTTTTAAAAGCTGCCCGGCGCGGATCAAATCCCGCGTCACCTTGATATCCGCCTCGCTCGGCGTCGGGTCGCCGCTCGGATGATTGTGAATCAGAATGATTGCCGCTGCGTTCGCGACAATCGCCGCGCGAAAAACCTCACGCGGATGCACCAGCAAAGTGTCCAGCAATCCCTGGGAAATTTTTTCGACGCGAATCAGTTTCTTGCGCGTGTTCAGCAAAACCACTTGGAATGACTCCACATTTTCCAGCCGGTTCGACTCGCGCAAAAAATTTACCACCGTCACCGGATTGTCCAGCACCGGCGATTCCTCACGGCGCTCCTGCTCCATCCGCCGCGCCAGCGCGAAGGCCGCCACCAGCGTCGCCGCCTTGTCGCGCCCAATGCCGGGAACTTTCCGTAGCTCATCCACCGACGCCGACGCCAGCGCGTTCAGCGAGCCGAATTTTTGCAAAAGATTTTGTCCAACTTGAACGACGTTCACGCCCTTCAAGCCCGTCCGCAGCAAAATGGCAATCAACTCCGCGTGCGTCAGCGCGTCCGGCCCGCGCGCCACGAGACGTTCGCGCGGCCGCTCGCTCGCCGGTTGATCTTTCAAGCGCAACGATTCGCTCATGGGAAATGGTTTAACCGCGAACCGCACAAAACACACGGAAATTTTTGCCTGACAAATCTGTGTTTCATCTGCGCCCATCTGCGGCTAAAGTTTTCGCCAGATGCAACCCGCGCGTATACCAAATGATTCGTTGACCGAATCACAACAGAAGGCTGTTCGCGCGCGGGGAAATGTTTTGGTCATGGCCGGCGCGGGCACGGGCAAAACCAAGACGCTCGTCGCCCGCTGCCTCGACTGCCTCGCCCGCGAACGCGCGGCGCTCGACGAACTGCTCATCGTCACCTTCACCGAGGCCGCCGCCGCCGAACTGCGCCAGCGCCTTCGCCGCGAACTGGAAAAAAAATCCGTCGCCGAACCGAATGACGGACACTGGCCGCATCAGCTTGCACTCTTCGAACTTGCCCACATTGGCACGCTCCACGGCTTCTGCCTTAAGCTCATCCGCGAACATTTTTACGAACTCAGCCTCGACCCGCAGCTCGCCATCCTCGACGAAGGTGAAGCGCGCCAGCGCGCCAGCGAAACGCTGGCTGGGCAATTCCAATTGCACTACGGAGGAGAAAACGAATTTTCCCGCGCCGTTCAAAATCTCGTTCAAATTCACGGCGGTGGTCGCGATGAAAATATCCGCGCGCTTATTCTGCGGCTACACAACTATTCGCAAACACGCCCCGACGCCGGCGGCTGGCTCGCCGCGCAAATCAAAAACTTTTCCAGCACCAAACCCGCCGACTGGGAAAGCTGGCTGCTCGCAGCGATTGCCGACTGGCGCAATGAGTGGCTGCCGGTTCTGGAAAATCTGAAAAGCGAAAACGAAAAGGCCGTTGAACTGGCGGGCTATCTTCAACAACTCAAACCCAATTTACTGCGCGAGACTGGCGCGGAAATTTTGGAACAAGTTTCCCGTGCCGACCTGACCGCCAGTTACCCCAAAGGCCGCGCGGGAAAACTGCGCCCGGCACTCGGCAAAATTTTTGAAGAAGCCGCCTTTCTCCTGTCGCTGGCAAAAACCCAAGGCGGGAACGACCCGCTCGCGGAAGATTGGAGTTGGGTGCGCGACCACATGGAAACCTTGCTGCGACTGGCACAAGAATTCACCGATCAATATTCAGAACGCAAACGCAGCGACGGCGTGTTGGATTTTCACGACCTGGAACAGTTCGCGTTGAAGCTGCTCTGGGATTTTTCGGCGAATAAGCCGACAGCGGTCGCTGAAAGCTGGCGCGGAAAACTAAAATTTATTTTCGTAGACGAATATCAGGACATCAACGCCGCGCAGGATAAAATCATCGCGGCCCTTGCCCGCGACGGCGCGGACGCGAACCGTTTCCTCGTTGGCGACGTGAAGCAAAGCATTTACCGGTTCCGGCTGGCTGACCCAAAAATCTTCCGCGACTACGCGCGCGACTGGCACGGCGGCAACGGCGAGACGATTCCGCTCTCAGAAAATTTCCGCAGCCGCGAAGGCTTGTTGGATTTTGTCAACTCCGTCTGCCGCCTCGTCATGCGTCCGGAGGTCGGCGGTGTAAATTATGACGCTGAAATGGAATTAAAATTTGGCGCGCCGGAAAAACGCGGTGAATTTGGCGCAGAAAGCGACACCACCCCGCGCGCCGAATTACTGATTCGATTCAAAAGCAGCTGTGATAACAACGAAGAAGAGGGCGAATTGGCCGGGCTGGACGATGCGCAGCGCGAGGCGCGGCTCGTGGCGTGGCGGTTGAAAGAACTTGTCGCCGGGCGGCACGAAATTTTTGACGACGCCGAAAAGGTTTTCCGGCCGGTTGAATGGCGCGACATGGCAATCCTGCTGCGCTCGCCGCGCGGCAAGTCGGAAATTTTCGCGAAGGAATTCGAGCGCGCGGGCATTCCGCTGGCTGTCGCGCGCGGAGGTTTTTACGAGAGCGCGGAAATCCTCGACCTCCTGAACCTGCTGCGACTGTTGGACAATCCGCTGCAAGACGTGCCGTGCATCGCGGTGCTGCGCTCGCCGCTCGTCGGACTTTCACTGGATGAACTGGCGGAAATCCGACTGGCGGCCAAAGAAAAACATTTTTGGACGGCGCTAAACAGAAGCCAGAAGCCAGAAGCCAGAAGTCAGAATCTGGCCGCGAAAGTTTCAAAATTTCTCGAACGCTTTTCGCGCTGGCGGAAATTGGCGAAACAGGTTTCGCTTTCGCAATGCCTCGAAGAAATTTTGGCCGAGACGCTTTATGCGGATTGGCTGCGCGCCCAACCGCGCGGCGCGCAACGGGCGGCAAACATTGCTGGTTTTCTCCATCTTGCGCAGGCGTTCGACCAGTTCCAGCGGCAGGGACTTTTTCGCTTTTTGAAATTCATTGAGGCGGAACAGGCGGCGGAAGCGGAGCCGGAAGTTTCGTCCGGCGCGGTGGAAAACGCCGTGCGACTGATGAGCATTCATCAAAGCAAGGGCTTGGAATTTCCCGTCGTCGTGCTGGCGGACCTCGCGAAAAACTTCAACGAGCAGGATTTGCGCGGCGAAATTATTTTTGACAAGGAGTTCGGCCTCTGCCCGAAAATAAAACCGCCCACCAGCGGGCGGCGTTATCCCAGTCTGCCGCACTGGCTCGCGCAGCGCCGCCAGAAGCGCGAGTTGCGCGGCGAGGAATTGCGGCTGCTTTACGTCGCGCTGACGCGGGCGCGGGACAATTTGATTTTGACGGCGAGCGTGACGGAGAAAAAATGGGACGAAAAGTGGACGCAACCCCAGCCGGTGACCGCGCAAAAAATCGCGGCGGCGAATAGTTTCGCCGACTGGCTGGCGCTGTGGTTTTCCAATCAAAGCCCAAAGTCCAAAGCCCAAAACGAAGCCGGGGGCGAATTGGAAAATCTCCGCTGGCGGATGGTTAATGACGCAATAATTGCGAAAGAATCCGAAACCCGAAACCCGAAACCCGAAATTGTTTTGCCGACATTGAATCCGGCGGCGCTGGAAAAATTGAGCGCGCGGCTGGAGCAAGATTATCCTTTCACCGCCGCGACCAAGCGGAAGGCGAAATCCTCCGTGACGGCGCTGCGGCGCGCGGCCGAAGAATCGGACGATGAAGCAGAACAAATTTTCCGGCCCCGCTCCGCCTTTCCCAAAAATCCGAAATCCAAAATCCAAAATCCAAAATTGGATGCGGCAGAAGCCGGCACGGCGCATCACAAATTTCTCCAGCATTTTCGGCTGGAAAAAGTCGGCGACCCGGCGGCGGAGTCGCAGCGGCTGGTCCGGGAAAATTATTTGTCGGCGGCGGAAAGCGCGGCGTTGGATTTGGACGCGCTAGCGGATTTTTGGAGTTCCGAATTTGGCCGAAAAATCGTCGCGCACGCGACGGAAGTTCGACGCGAACTGCCGTTCACCGCGCGCTTCAGTCCGGCGGAAATCGCCGCCATCACCGGCGCAAAACCGGAAGCCGGGCTTGAAAATGAATTCGTCGTAGTGCAGGGCGTGGCGGATTTGGCGTTGGTTTTGCCGCAGGAAATCTGGCTGGTGGATTTCAAGACGGACTCCGTCGACGAAGGAAATTTGCCGGAAAAAATCAAATCATACCGGCCGCAGTTGCAACTTTACGCGGCGGCGCTGAAAAAGATTTTTGCGCGGCCGGTCACGCGCCGCGCGCTGCATTTTTTGTCCGCGCGCAAAACGGTGGAAATCTGAAATTCAGAGCGGCAGTTCGTCCGCGGCGGGGGCGACGACCTTTTCCTCTTCATTTTTTTCGGGCGCTTCAACCGGCGGCGGCGCGCTTTGCAGGCGCACGAGCGCGGGACGGATTAGCCGGCCTTGGAAAGTAATGCCGGGCGCGAGCGTCTCGGCGATGCCGGCCTCGGCGGGCGGATTTTCCACGCCGTGGGCGCGGTGTTTTTGCCCGTCGAATTTTTCCCCGGTCGCGGCGGCGAAGGGCGTCACGCCCACGCGGCGGGCGGCGTCGCGGCAGGCGTTCTGAAACTGACCGATTTGCTCCGCAAGTTCCGGCTGGCCGGTGCGCACGGCGGCGTTGTGTAGCGCAAAAATGTTGTCGAGGATGCGTGTGACGACTTGCAGCCATTCCGCTTCGCCGCGCCGGAATTTTTCCACCTCAAGCCGGAGCGCGGCCCTTTCGCTGTCGTTCATTTTCGCCTGAAATTCCTTGAACTCGCTAACCTCGGCGGCCATGTGGCCGGAGATTTCCTTCGCGGCGGCGGCGGTTTTTTCCGCGTCGCCCTTGGTGATTTCCTGCACGCGCGCCCACTGGTCGGTGGCGGTGGAAATCTGCGCGGAATAGGTTTTCAGATTGTGCAACTGCTCGGCCACCGTGGTGACAGCGTTGACCTCAATCAATTTTTTGACGGCGCGATATTCCAGAATGAACGGCAGGCAGCCGAGCAGCGCGCCGAGGGTGACGACGCTGGTGGCGATGAGCATTTCGCTTTGCGATATCGGGTGCGCGGCTTTCCAGATGACAGCGACCGCAGCGGCAACCAAAACCGCATTGCCCAGCAGAAACGGCCATTTTGAAATTTTCCAATCGGAGACTTCGTTCATGCCGGAAGTGTCCGAAAAATGTCGACGAAGTGCAAGCCGCCGCCGCGGTTTCTCCTCGACTCGCGGCGCGGAACGGAAATCATTTCCGCGTGCGCATCTGCGTCATATTCAATCCCGCCGCGCGTGGCAACAAGGCGCGGCGGTTCAAAAAGTTCCTGGCCGAGCTATCGCAACAGTGCGCGCTCAAGGCCACGACCGCGCCCGGCGACGCGCGTCGCTTCGCGCAAGCGGCGGTGGCCACGGGCTACGACGTGATTGCGGCGGCGGGCGGCGACGGCACGGTGAATGAAGTGCTGAACGGCATCGCCGATGAGCCGGGTGGTTTCGAACGAACCCGTCTCGGCGTGCTGCCACTCGGCACGGTGAACGTCTTCGCGCGCGAACTGAAAATTCCCCTGAAACTCGAACGCGCCTGGCGCGTGTTGAAGCGGGCGAATGAAATGAAAATTGATCTCGGCCGCGCGGAATTTCACGAGGACGGCAAGCCGACGCAACGTTACTTCATGCAGCTCGCCGGCGCGGGTCTTGATGCGCGGGCGATCGAACTCGTCAGTTGGAAATTGAAAAAAAGCGCCGGCCCGCTGGCTTATCTCGTGGCTGGCTTTCAGGCGCTGACGGAAAAACAGGCGCGCATCACGGCCAAAGCGGACGGCAAGGAAATTTCCGGCGAACTGCTGCTGCTCGGCAACGGACGTTTTTACGGCGGGCCGTTTGAAATTTTCCCCGACGCCGGTTTGTGCGACGGACGACTGGAGGCGTGCGCGTTTCCAAAAGTTGACCTGTCTTCGCTGACACGGCTCGCGCCGGAATTTTTGCTGCGGCGAAAACTGGCCGAGGCGCACGTGCGGCGATTGAACGCGGGAAAAATCGAACTGACCGGCGATGCGTCCGCCGCGTTTGAGTTGGACGGCGAATGGATCGGCCATTTGCCCGCGACATTTTCCGTGGAACGGCAAAAGCTGCGCGTCGTGATTCCCTGACGGCCCGAAGCGCCTTCGGCTTGCTGCCACGATGGATTCTCGCTAGCCTCCGCTAACTTTGCATGAGTGAAATCCTAGTCATCGGCCACCGGAACCCGGACACCGACGCGATCTGTTCCGCCATCGGCTACGCGGAATTCAAGCGCCGCACCGGCATGACCGAGGCCGTCGCCGCGCGCTGCGGCGACACAAACGACCGCATTGATTTTGTCCTGAACACCTTCGGCGTGCCCGCGCCGAAATTCGTCGCCGACGTTTCGCCGAAGATTTCCGACGTGATGCAGCGGAAAATTCTGAGCGTGCGCCCCGACTCGACGGCGGCGGAAGCGCTGCGGCTCATGGATGAAAAAAATCTCCGCATCCTGCCGGTGATGGACGCCGAGCAGAAATGCCGCGGCCTGCTCTCGCTGTTCAAATTGAGCAAGTTTCTTTTCCCCGCCGTCAGCCGCCATCACGGCCAGCACAATTCCCGCGAAGTCCTCTCCTCGCTTTCCAGTCTCGCCAAGACGCTCGACGGCGAACTGGTCGTGGGCATCGATTCGGAACGCGAGGAAGAATTGATCCTGATGATTGGCGCGATGGGCTTGGAATCGTTTGCCGCGCGGCTCGACCAGTTTCCGCCGGAGAAATCCTGCGTCATCGTCGGCGACCGCTGGGACATCCAGAACGTCGCCATCCGCGAAGGCGTGCGCGTGCTCGTCGTAACCGGCGGCATCACCGTCGAACCGAAAACCCTCGAGGCCGCGCGCAAGAACAACGTCAGCGTGATCACCTCGCCGCACGACACCGCCACCACCGCGTCGCTCTGCCGCGCCGCCGTTTCGGTCGGCCATGTCTTGAACGAAGAATTTCTCTGCTTCCGCGAAAACGCGCCGCTCGCCGCCGTGCGCGAGGAGGCGACGGCTTCCGGCTATCTCGCGTTTCCGGTGCTCGATGGCGAAGGTCAGATGGTGGGCATCTTGTCCAAGACGGATTTTCTGAAAACCGTTTCGCGCAAATTGATTCTCGTGGATCACAACGAACTTTCCCAGGCCGTGCAAGGCGCGGATGAAGTGGAAATCATCGAAATCATTGACCATCACCGGCTCGGTTCGATGTCCACGCAACAGCCCATTTTGTTCCGCAACGAACCGGTCGGCTCCACCAGCACGATTGTGGCGGATTGTTTTTTCCGGCAGGGCGTGGAATTGCCGCAGTCCATCGCCGGCTTGCTGTTGGCTGGCGTCGTCACCGACACTTTGAACCTCACCTCGCCGACGACCACCACGCGGGACATGGAAGTTTTGAAAAAGCTGGAAACTATTTCGCAGGTGAACGCGCGCGAGTTCACGGAAAAACTTTTTGCCAGCGGCTCCCTGCTCACGCTCAAGCCCGCGCCGCAAGCCGTCGCCACCGACTGCAAGGAATACGCCGAACAAGGCGTCAAGTTCAGCGTCGCGCAGATTGAGGAAATCGGCTTTGAACAATTTTGGAAGCGCAAAGATGAACTGCTCGCCGCGCTGGAAGATTACCGCGCCAAACGCGCGTATCTGTTTTCCACGCTGCTCGTCACCGATGTCGCCACGCAAAGCTCGCTGCTGCTCGTCGTCGGCGATGAGAAATTCATCAAGCGCATTGACCATCCGCGCCTAGAGCCGGGCATCTACGAACTGCGCGACGTCGTCTCTCGCAAGAAACAGCTTTTGCCCTACCTCACGCACTGCCTGCGCGAGAAGGAAAAAGGTGTGAAGGGTTGAAGGTCACGCGGCTTTGTTCGTAGAACGAAAAACCTTCGCCGCCGCCGCGTGCGCCATCACTACATCCGGGTCGCGTTGCAGCGCGTCAAAATAATGCCGCGCAAAACCTTCGCCCGCCTCGGTCGCAACGAGCAGCGCGGCAGTTTGCTGGATGAGCGCGGATGCGGCTTCATTGGTCAGCGGAGTTTTCGCCCGGGCATCGAGCGCCTCGTCCATCGCCACGACGAGTTGCGAGAGCGGATGCAGCCACGCGAACCACGGATCGTTCGTCAGCAGTTGCAAAAAATGATTCGCCGAGGGAATCGTCCCGATGTTTTGCTCGTAACTCACGCGCTCGGAATCCACCAGCGCCTTGTGCAGCTGAAACAGCGCCTCGCGGAGTTGCGTCAGGCGTTCGCGGAAATTTTCCGGCGCGGAAGTGGTCGCGTTCATGGGCAAAATTTACGGTCACTTCGTCTGGCTGAACAGCATGAACACGCGCGGTCCGCGCGGCGTTTCGAGCGCAAATTGTTTTTCCTCGGCCGTGTGCGGCACGGCAAGACCGTCGGAATTTTTGTCCAGCGTCGGCCGGTTATTGACGAGCAACATGTAGCGATGCGTGCCGCCGGCAGGAATGTTATCGAGCGTCAGCGCCCAGACTTTGGACGTGCGGTCGTAACGCAGCGGCGCCTTTTCCCAACCGGTGAACGAGCCGACGATTGCCACCGAGACCGGCAACGGACCAGGTTGCTCCAGTTGCCAGCGAAAAATTTTCACGAAGGTCGGCGACCGTTTGCCGGCCGGTTCTTTGCCTGAACTTGAATGCGAATGCGACATGATAAAATCAATTTGTTCCGCCGGCGAACCGACCAAACACAGCGCCGAAAAATACACCCGAACGCCCGAAGCGCAAGCGCCCAACTTGGGTCTGGTCATGGTGAAAATGAATCGTGCATTGAACCGCGCTCGTAAACCGGGCAAACTTTACAGCCGACGCATGATTCAAACCGCACGCCAACCATGGGCGACCTGACCAAACTGGGCTGGAACGCCAAGCGCGACGAACAGTTCGCGCCGTATCTCGCCAAGGGTTTTATTCCGGCGCGCGTCGCAGTGGAAGATAAACATTTCTATCGCGTCTGGACGGTGGACGCCGAGCTCACCGCGCAAGTCACTGGAAAATTTATCCACGAAACGCGGCGCGATCATGCGAAACTTCCGAAGGTCGGCGATTGGGTGGCCATCAAACTTATTCCGAATGAGGAAAAGGCCGCCATTCAAGCCGTGCTGCCGCGTTCCACGCAAATCACCCGCAAGACCAGCGGCCGCAACACTGCCGCGCAAATTCTTGCGACGAACATCGAAACGGTTTTTCTCGTTACCGCTGCCGACCCGACGTTCAACGCCGCGCGACTCGAACGCATGCTCGTGATGGGTCGTGAAAGCGGCGCGCGTCCGGTGGTGTTGCTCAACAAAATTGATTTGTGCGATGACCTCGACGCCAAGCTCGCCGAAGCCACGGCAGCGGCGGGTGATGCGCTCGTGCTCGCCGTCTGCGCGCTCACGGGGCGCGGCATCAAAAAACTTTCGTCACAAATCAAGAAGGGCGAAACCGTCGCGTTTATCGGCACTTCGGGCGTCGGCAAGTCCAGTCTCATCAACCAACTTTACGGCGAAGATTTAATGCCGACGATTGAAGTGCGCACGCAGGATTCCAAAGGCCGGCACACGACCTCGTGGCGCGAAATGATTTTTCTCCCGAACGGCGGCGTGGTGATTGATACGCCCGGCATGCGGGAATTTCATCTCTGGGGCGCGAGCGAAGGTGCGAAGGATTCCTTTCCCGAAATCGAAGCGCTCGCCGCCGGTTGCCATTTTCGCGATTGCACGCACACGAAAGAAAAAGACTGCGCCGTGCTGGCTGCCGTCGCCGCTGGCACGTTCCCGCGCGAACGGCATGACAGCTACGTCAAGATTCAGCGCGAGCTGAATTACCTCCGCGAATCTGAAAAACAAGCTGGCTGGCAAACCCGCCGTAAGAGCGACCGCGTGGCGCATCGCGTTTTCAACAAGCGGGATTAAATGGACGACACGGCGTCGGAGCGACGTCTGGTAGTTTATTCGCCGCCGAGCCGTTTCTGCATTTCTTCCAGCGGCACACCTTTGGTTTCCGGCACGAAAAATTTCACCCAGAAGAGTTGCAACACCATCATGCCGCAGAAAAACGCGAAGACGTAACCGGGCGCAAACGCGGTAACGATGGACGGGAAGAACGTGGTCAGCAATGCCGCAAAAACCCAGTGCGTGAAGCAACCGAGCGTCTGGCCTTCCGCGCGATGGCGGTTGGGAAAAATTTCCGAGATAAACACCCAGATGACCGCGCCCTGACCGACGGCGTGCGCGGCGATGAACGCAAAAATGCAGGCTGGCACAATCGCAAAGTGTTCCGTGAAAAACGCCCACGCCACGAGACCAAGCGAGAAGATGTAGCCAAACGAGCCGATGAATAGCAGCGTGCGGCGGCCCAGTCGGTCGATGAGCCACAAGCCGACAAAGGTGAAAATCAGGTTGGTCACGCCGATGCCGACGGACTGGAGCAGCGCCGCTTTTTCGCCGAGACCGGTCAACTCAAAAATGCGCGGGGCAAAATAGAGAATGGCGTTGATGCCGGAAAGCTGGTTGAAAAAAGCGATGAGGAACGCGAGCAGGATGGGCGCACGCAATTGCCGCGTCCAAAATTTTCCGCCGGAACTTTGCTCGGATGAGGCGCTGACGATTTCATCCACGCGCTTTTCAATTTCAGCGGCGGATGCCTGCGGTTCAATCAGTCGCAGCACGGCCGCGCCTTTTTCGCGGTCGTTCTTTTTAACCAACAGCCAGCGCGGACTTTCCGGCAGCCCGAAACAAAAAACGGTGTAAAGCAGGGACGGAATTGCCGCCACGCCCAACATCCAACGCCACGCGTTCGCGCCGATGCCGGAGAGCAACGCGTTGGACGCGAAGGCCACGAGAATGCCGAAGACGATGTTGAACTGGAACATGCCGGCCAGTCGTCCGCGAAATTTTGCCGGGGAAATTTCCGAAATGTAAAGCGGTGCGGCCACCGTGGAAATTCCGATGCCCACACCGCCGATCAACCGCGCGGCGATGAAGGAATAAACATCCGTGGCCAGTCCCGACCAGACGGCGGAAACCAAATATAAAATGCCGATCCACAGCAGGGTTGCGCGGCGGCCAAAGCGATCCGTCGGCCAGCCGCCGAGCAGCGAGCCGAGCACCGTGCCGTAAAGCGCGGCGGCCATCGCGACGCCGTGCATGCCCGCGCCCAAACTCCAAAGCGTTTGGATGGTTTTTTCCGCGCCAGAAATGACTACCGTGTCGAAGCCAAACAGAAATCCCGCGAGCGCGGAGGTAAGCGACCAGAAGAAAAGTTTTTTGTTCATAACAGGGGTGACGCGACGAGTATTGTGTTTCCTGCCACAAATTCAAACCGCATTTTGTGCAGTGTGGAATTTATCAGTAAAACATCAGCCAACTACGCCAACCAGCGGTCACTGAAATTTTCTTCCGCAAAAAGGCTATTTTCAAAAAAGCTTTTCCACCTTCGCCTTCACCGCCTCATCCATCTTGATGAGCGGCGGCCAGGCGCGTTTGAAACCTTCGCCGGGAATTTTCTTCGTCGCGTCAAAACCCATCTTGCTGCCGATGGCGATTTCGCTCGTCGCGTGGTCGAGCACATCGGACGGGCCTTTGGTGAAGATGCTGTCGCGTTGCGGGTCGGTGTTGGCGGTGAGATGGAACAGCACTTCGCTGGTGTTGTGGACGTTCACGTCGGCGTCCACCACCACGATGTATTTCGTGAACATCATCTGCCCCATGCCCCAGAGGCCGTGCAT
>CAIXFY010000079.1 GCA_903918885.1 uncultured Verrucomicrobia subdivision 3 bacterium | reverse complement strand
CCGGCCGCAGCAGTGCGCTTGCCGTTACGCGTCTGGAGCATGAACAACTTGCCGCTCTGGACGGTGAATTCGATGTCTTGGACATCTTTGAAATGGCTTTCCAGCGTCTTGCGAACGGCCATGAGTTCCGCGTAGCTCTTCGGCATCTGCGCCTTGAGCTTGGACACGGGTTCAGGAGTGCGCACACCAGCGACGACGTCTTCGCCCTGGGCGTTGATGAGGAATTCGCCGTAGAATTCATTGGTGCCGTTCGCCGGGTTACGGGTGAAGGCCACGCCGGAACCGGAATCTTCGCCGGTGTTGCCGAACACCATCGCTTGGACATTGACGGCGGTGCCCCATTCCGTGGGAATGTTGTATTTGCGGCGATAGACGCACGCGCGATCGTTCATCCAGGAACCGAACACGGCACCAGCGGCGCCGCGCAATTGGTCCCAAGGATCATTCGGAAATGCTTTGCCAGTGCGCGCCTTGACCAGCGCCTTGAAGCGCTTGACGAGTTCGGCTTGGTCTTCGGCGGTGAGCTTGGAGTCTTCGATGTCGCCGTGATATTTCTCGTGCTTGAACGTGTGGATGGTGTGCTCAAACGGATCGTGGTCTTCGCCTTCGCGCTTCTGCACGCCCATGACGACGTCGCCATACATCTGGATGAAGCGGCGGTAACAATCCCATGCGAAGCGCGGATTGCTCGTGGCCTTCTCGAGCGCGACGACCGCTTGGTCATTCAAGCCGAGATTCAAAATCGTATCCATCATGCCCGGCATGGAATCGCGCGCACCGGAGCGGACAGCGACGAGCAACGGCATGCCGCTAGTCGAACCAAACTTCGTGCCCATGATTTTTTCCATGTTGGCAACGCCGGCTTCCATCTGCGCTTGGAGCACCTGCGGATAAGTGCGTTTGTTGGCGTAATAATAAGTGCAGACTTCGGTGGTGATGGTGAAACCGGGAGGCACGGGCAAACCGATGCGGGTCATTTCCGCGAGGTTGGCGCCTTTACCGCCGAGGAGGGCTTTCATGCTGCCGTCGCCGTCAGCTTTTTTGTTTCCCCAAGTGTATACGTATTTTGTGGATTTAGCTTTTGCCATAAATTTAGTTCGCTACTGTCAGTTCGGTTTGTGAAATTTGAAAAACGAAGCGTGAATTTATCAAACACCCTTTCAGAGTCAATCCGCGAACGGTGGAAAAATGGCCGACTCGCGACCGCGTCACACCATTCACCAACTGTTTAAAATACATATCATCAAATCTGGATGCGTTGATTTTTAATTTGAATTCCGCACTCTTCTAATTATCCTAAGGACATGTCGAACAACGCCGAACTGCTCCAGAAAGCACTCAAAGAACGCATCGTCATCATTGACGGCGCGATGGGCACGACCATCCGCACCTACGGCTTGGGCGAGAAGGAAATTCGCGGCGAACGGTTTGCGGATTCCAAGAAGGATCTCAAGAACAACGGCGACCTCTACTCGCTCACACAAGCCGCGACGATTTGCGACATCCACCGTCGCTTTCTTGAAGCCGGCGCGGACATCATCGAGACCAACACTTTTTCCGCCACGAGCATCGGCCAGAGTGAATTCTTTGTGGACGATCCGCGTGAACATGGCGGACGTAAAGACCCGGCATTCTACCAAGGCGTCATTGAAAATAAATTTCTTAACGACCTCGCGTGGGAAATCAACGAGCAATCCGCCAAACAATGTCGCGAGTGGTGCGACCGCATCGCGAACAAAACTGGTCGCCCACGCTTCGTCGCCGGCGCAGTTGGGCCGCTGACGGTTTCGCTCTCGAACTCGCCCGATGCGGATGACGCGGGATTCCGCGTCTGCACGTTCGATCAGGTGAAGACGGCTTACACGCATCAAATTCGCGGACTAATCGCTGGCGGCTCGGATATTTTATTGGTCGAAACGATTTTCGATTCGCTCAACGCCAAAGCCGCGCTCGTGGCGATTCAGGAAGTATTCGAGCAGGACGGCAAGATTCTGCCGATCATGATTTCCGCCGCCGTCGGACGTGGCGGTGAGACGATGATTTCCGCGCAGACCATCGAGGCGTATTGGAACGCGATGAAGCATGTGAAGCCGATTGCCATCGGCCTCAACTGCTCGCTCGGACCGGACTTGATGAGGCCGTTTCTCGCAGAACTCGCGGAGAAATCCAACACGGCCATCTCGTGCTATCCGAATGCGGGTTTGCCGAATCCGCTCTCACCGACGGGCTTTGATTTAAAGCCGGAGGATATGGGTAATTTCCTTGGAGAGTTCGCGAACAGCGGTTTGATCAACATCGCCGGCGGTTGCTGCGGCAACACGCCCGAGCACATCGCGGCGATTGCGAAGGCATTGGAGAACAAAACACCACGCGAAGCAAAAACCGAGACGAAGTTTTCGACTGGTGCGGCGATTCCGTTGCGCTTGAGCGGCTCGCAGCCGTTCACGCAGCAGATTGGCCAGTTCATCATGATCGGCGAACGCACGAATGTCGCGGGTTCGCCGAAATTCGCGAAGCTCATCAAGGAAAACAAATATGAGGAAGCCGTAGCGGTCGCGCGACAGCAGGTCGAGAACGGCGCGAACATCATCGATATTTGCATGGACGAAGGGATGATCGACGGCGTCGCCGCGATGACGCGCTTTCTGCAACTGCTCGGCAGCGAACCCGAAGTCGCCAAAGTTCCGTTCATGGTGGACTCGTCGAAGTGGGAAGTCATCGAAGCCGGCCTGAAATGCGTTCAAGGCAAAGGCATCGTGAATTCCATTTCGCTCAAAGGCGGCGAAGAATTATTCCGCGAACACGCGCGCAAAGTTTTGAAATACGGCGCATCAGTCGTCGTCATGGCGTTTGATGAAAAAGGTCAAGCCGCTACGTATGCTGAAAAGATTCGCATCTGCGAACGCGCTTACAAAATTCTTGTCGATGAAGTTGGGTTTCCACCTGAGGACATCATCTTCGATCCAAACATCCTCACCGTCGGCACAGGCATCGAGGAACACAACAATTATGCCGTGGACTTCATCGAAACCACGCGCTGGATCAAAAATAATTTGCCGCACGCGAAAGTCAGCGGCGGCGTGTCCAACGTGTCGTTCGGTTTTCGCGGCAACAATCCCGTGCGCGAGGCGATGCACAGCGCGTTTTTGTTTCACGCCATCAAGGCCGGCATGGACATGGGCATCGTCAACGCGGGGATGCTCGAAGTGTATGAGGAGATCGAGCCGGAGCTGAAGCAACTCGTCGAGGACGTGTTGCTCAATCGCCGCCCCGACGCAACCGAACGCTTGGTGAATCACGGCGAAAAACTCAAAGCCGCGAGCGCCGGCACGACCGCGACCGATAAAAAGGTAGAAGAAGAATGGCGCAAAGGCACGGTCGAGGAACGGCTCTCGCACTCGCTCGTGAAGGGCATTGATCTCTATGTTGACGCTGACACGGCGGAAGCGCTCGCCAAATACGGCAAGCCGCTCACCGTTATCGAAGGGCCGTTGATGGCGGGTATGAGCGTGGTCGGCGATTTGTTTGGCGCGGGCAAAATGTTTTTGCCGCAAGTCGTGAAGTCCGCGCGCGTGATGAAAAAATCCGTGGCGTATCTCACGCCGTTCATGGAAGCCGAGAAAGCCGCGATGGTTGCGCGCGGCGAAGTCGTGAAAGCACAGGGCAAAATTGTTTTGGCGACCGTCAAAGGCGACGTGCATGACATCGGCAAGAACATCGTGGGCGTCGTGCTGGCTTGTAATAATTACGAAGTCATTGACATGGGCGTGATGGTGCCGTGTGAAAAGATTTTGGAGCGCGCCAAGCTGGAGAGGGCCGACATCATCGGTTTGAGCGGACTCATCACGCCGTCGTTGGACGAGATGGTTCACGTTGCGCGCGAGATGGAGCGCACCGGTTTCAAAGTTCCGCTGCTCATCGGCGGCGCGACGACGAGCCGCGCGCACACGGCCGTGAAAGTTGCCCAGCATTACAGCGAGCCGGTCATCCACGTGCTCGACGCCTCGCGCGCCGTGCCGGTGACGAGCAGTCTGTTGAGCAAAGACGGCAAAGCTGCATTTGTAAAACAGCTGCGTGCTGATTACGAAAAGTTGCGCGAACAACATGCGGGTTCGGCGGTAAAACTACTTTCGCTTGAGGCCGCCCGCGCCAACGCGCCGAAGTTGAAACATGACAACGTGCCCAAACCGGAGTTCACCGGCGTGCGCACGCTTTCATCCGGCGCATTCAATGCCGGCAAATGCGACTGCGGTTCGTCTCACGGTCACGCCGGAGCGTTCAGCGTTTCCATCGAGGAAGTCGCTGCGTTCATTGACTGGACACCGTTCTTTCACACGTGGGAACTGCGCGGCGTGTATCCCAAGATTCTCACGCACGAAAAGCATGGCGAGGAAGCGACCAAGCTATTCGCCGACGCGCAGAAAATGCTCGCGGAATTTGTCGCGAACAAGTCGCTGAAACTGCAGGCGGTTTATGGCCTGTTCCCCGCGAACGCCGTCGGCGACGACGTGGAGGTTTACACGAACGGCTCGCGCAAACATCTGCGGACGAAATTCCATTTTCTTCGTCAGCAAATTGAAAAAGGCGACGGCACGCCGAACTATTGCCTGGCCGATTTTGTTGCGCCGAGGGATGTAGCGGCGGTCTATGACCGCCGACCAAACGGCGCTGACACAGCGCCGCTACAGGATCACATCGGCGCGTTCGCAGTGACGAGCGGTCATGGCTTGAAGGAAATTGTGGAGAAGTTCAAAGCCGAGCACGACGACTACAACGCCATTCTCGCCGAAGCCATCGCTGATCGTTTGGCGGAGGCGTTCGCGGAGTATTTGCACAAACGCGTCCGCGATGAATGGGGTTTTGGCAAATTGGAAAAGCTGACGACCGCCGATTTGATCGAAGAAAAATATCGCGGCATTCGTCCCGCCGCTGGTTACCCCGCGTCGCCCGATCACGCGGAGAAGGAAATTCTCTGGGATCTTCTCGACGTTGAGAAACACACCGGCATCAAGCTCACAGAAAGTTTTGCGATGTGGCCGGGCAGCAGCGTGAGCGGACTCTACTTCGCGCATCCTGAATCAAAATATTTTGCCGTCGGCAAACTCGGCAAAGATCAGGTTGAAGATTTGGCCAAGCGCAAAGGCAAAGCCACCGCTGAGATGGAGCGCTGGCTGGGGCCGTGGCTAAACTATTAACTCATAGGGTAAATTCCCAGACATCCGTTTCTTGTGTTTTTCCAGATGATGTGGATAATCGCGGCTGTTCACTGAATTTGAATGCACGTTATCAAATCCAATTCTGATATTGAACCATGTTTGTCGGTCGTCATGCCCGTCTTTAATGAGGCATCAACGGTAACAGAAATGATAAATGTGGTTCTCACCCAAAAACCGGTCAAACAGTTAGTTATTGTTGACGATTGTTCAACGGACACTACATGGGAAAAACTATCAGTGGCAGCGAAGTCAGATTCGCGTATTTCACTCCTGCGCCACAGCGTTAACCAAGGCAAAGGTGCCGCCCTACGGACAGGATTTACAGCGGCAAATTGTCCGATTGTAATCATTCAGGATGCGGACTTGGAATATGACCCTACAGAATATTATCGGCTATTGATTCCTATATTGTCCAACAAGGCCGATGTTGTTTTTGGCTCACGGTTCATCGGTTCGGATGCGCATCGTGTGTTGTATTACTGGCACTCGGTAGGCAACAAGTTTTTGACCACACTTTCCAACATGGCAACGAACTTGAATCTGACCGACATGGAGACTTGCTACAAGGCGTTTCGTCTCGAAATTATTAAAAAAATAAAGGTTGAAGAATGCCGTTTTGGCTTCGAGCCAGAAATAACTGCAAAAGTGGCGCGCCTAAATGTGCGCATTTTTGAAGTGGCAGTTTCGTATTATGGACGAACCTACGCCGAAGGGAAAAAATTGGCTGGCGAGACGGCTTCCGCGCACTGTGGTGCATTGTAAAATATAATTTTCTTTGTGATAAATAGAATGCCATCAAATTCAACAAAGCTAGGGTCGAATTTGTCACAATGGCCAGAAATTTTGATGGCAGCCTTAATAGGCACGTTAGCAATTTATTTGGCGTGGCCTCAAATTTTCCCAGGCTCGGAGCAAAGCAACGAAGCAAATCTGGCCAACCTGCAAAAGCGGGCGACCATATTGAGTCAAATCTCCGATCCCATTCAAAGAGATTCCATGTGTATCGGACTTTCTGCTTATGGCAGACAACTGGATCTTCATATTTCAAAGGATGCGCGGATTTTCATTTCAGGCATGGTTGGCCAAGAAAATGGCGGGCATCTGGGTATTTATTATTTTTTGAGGAATTACCTATTCCCCAGAGAATTGGATGTTTCAATAGATCGAAAAGCCATTTTTACTGAACATGGATTTGATGGGGTGCTCCCTAATTCCATAGACGAATTGCGGACCAACAACTTTGATCTTCTATTGAATTTGGAAACAAACGGTAATATTTCACTTCAACCCCTCACCGAAAAAGGAGTGCCAAAGTGATGAAAGAACTGATTGCCTTTCTCTTGCCGCCCGCCACCGCCTGTGTTGGCATGCGGATTAACCGGTTGATAGTTGGGAACGGTATTCAGAATAACTTTGGACTGGGTCTCCGTTTCGCACTGGGATTTGCCACCGGGATGGTGATTTTTTCCCAAACCCTTCTGCTCGCATCCCTTGGGGGCATCAACGCCAGCGGATGGCTCGCATGGACGGCATTGGTCTGGGGTGCGCTGGAAGCGGGATTGCTACTATCAAAGTTAAAGGCGGGCGTTACCCATACCAAATTTCAAGTCGGTCACCTATGGCTGCTATTCTTGTTGCCGACAATTTATGCGTGGTGGGTATTGGGGCAACTCTCCACCTTGGAGGGGACACTGGAATTTGATGCCAATGCATTTTGGGTGTTCAAGTCCAAGATACTTTACCTTGAACAAGGTAAAAATCTTATCAGCACTTTGCATCAATCAAACCTTGGTTACGCACACTTGGATTACCCCATGCTTGTGCCCTGTCTTTACACCTTAAACTATGGTGCAATTGGCGGCGTTGATGAGTTTGTCAACAAAGTTTGGCCATTCTGGATGATCGTAGCATTATGTCTGGCTATCCTTTCCCTTGCGCGGGTTTGGCAGCAGCCAAAACCACTGCCAGTTTTTGTGGTCATGCTTGTGTGCTATCTGCCAGCCACACTGCAATTCATCCGTCAAGAAGGCGGAACCATCCCCATGGTCTTCTTCACCAGCATGACCGCATTGTTAATGATGATGGCAATCATTAATAAACAAGAAACGGCCGTTGCCACTGGATTTCTGCTGCTTGCTGGTTGTGTCAGCACAAAATTTGAAGGCGTCATCTATGCGGCATTATGGGGCGGATTTATTCTAATCTATTCATGGCAGCGCGGCTGGTTAAAAAGCCAACTGATTTGGAAAGCAATTATAGTTGCTGCCATTTGCCTGATTCCATATTTATGCCTCCGGATGAGCAAGCCGGTTCTTCACCCAGAATCTGGATGGATAAAAAATGGATTAAACACACCCAGCAAAGCAATACGGCGTTTGCCGCAGATTTTTTTACTTGATATTGGCGGTCGTCTTTTTGACAAGAAATTTTTTGAGTGGAAAACGGAAGATAAAGACCACGTTTATTATACGGGAAGTTGGAGCGGATTAAAAAACTTTGAAAACCCAGAATTGTCGCTCCTTCCCTGGCTGACAGTCCTTATTACCGCCCTATCATTTTGGAAAAAACCTCGCCAGCGATCGGCGCTTGGAATTTTGTTGCTCATCATGCTCGGTCAATTTTTAATTCTCTCACTGGCCATGTCTTGCCTCGCCAGCATGCAAAAAGATGTTTCTCAAGTTATTGAATTCTCTGGATTCGAACTGGCACGATATTATTATCCATTTTTTCTAGCCACCTTCCTCGGCATCATAAGCATTTGGTTTACTCATTCACATATTTCGGTAAGCGAAATGCCGACCAACAACTCCGCCCCAACAAACCAAACCAGCCGGCCAAAGAAACGGCGATAACTTGTTTTTTTCTAGTTTCCGCATAGATTTCCTACATGAAACAAGACGTCGTGCCGGTTCAAATCCGCGGCATTCTCCCCGCCAACAGCGGCTGTGCGCTGTTCGTAGGCAACGACGAAAAGGTTTTCGTCATCAATGTCGAACCGCAGATGGGACAAATCATCGGCATGTTTCTCCGCGACGCACCCAAAGAACGCCCACTGACGCACGACCTCATCAACCGTATGTTTCAGGGCTTTGGCATCAGCGTCGAACGCGTCGTTATCACCGACCTGAAAAACTCCACATACTTCGCACGCATCATTTTGCAGCAGCAAAACGAGCTCGCGCGGAAAATCGTTGAACTCGACGCGCGACCCAGCGATTGCCTCGCGCTGGCGGCGGCGCAGAAAAAACCCATCTTCGTTTCCACGCCGCTGTTCGAGCAGGTGGAGGACATGAGCGAAGTCCTCAACAAGATGAACGATTCCGGCTCCGAAACGAGTGACGAGTGACGAGTGACGAGTGGCGAGTGAAAAGTAAAATGCGTTGCCAAAATGGCCAGTTCATCACCCATCACTCATAACTCGCCACTTTTTCTGGTATGCGGCGACGATGATTTCGCCGTGAAGTCGCGCGCCAAGCAGCTCTTCCAGCAGTGGTCAGCCGAACTCGGCGGCATGGATCACGAAACCATCGAAGCGACCGTGAACACTAGCGGCGATGCGCTGACCGCACTCGGTAAACTGCGCGAAGCCCTGCAAACACTGCCGTTTTTCGGCGGCGGCAAGGTCGTCTGGCTGCGCGACTGCAATTTCCTCGGCGAAGACCGCACCGCTTCATCCGCCGCCGTGACCGAGGCGCTGGCAGAACTAGCGGAAGAACTAAAAAAATTCCAATGGCAGTCTGTCCGCTTGCTCATCAGCGCAGGCAAGGTTGACAAGCGAAAAGTTTTTTACAAAACGCTCGATAAAATCGGCACAGTGGAAACCTTCTCCGCGTGGTCGGCGGACGACAAGGATTGGGCCGAACAGGCCGAGATGGCCGCGCGCGGCGCGTTCCGCAAACGGGAAAAACAAATTCCCGAAGACGCCTTGGCTGAACTCATCAGCCGCGTTGGCCCAAACGCCCGCCAACTGGATACGGAAGTTGAAAAACTCTGTCTGTTCGTCGGAGAACGAAAACAGATAACCTTCCCCGACGTCGCCGCGATTTGTTCGCAAAACAAGACCGCCCGAGCCTTCGCGCTGGGCGACGCGCTGGGCGACCGCGATCTACCGCGCGTGCTCAAGCGGCTGGACGAGGAGCTTTGGGAAACGAAGTTCGACAAGGACAAGTCGGAAATCGGCCTGCTTTACGGCCTCATCGGCAAGGTGCGCGCGATGCTGTTCCTGAAAGAAATGATGCGCGAAGGCTGGGTCAAGGAAGCACGCGATTACAATTCGTTCAAAGCGCAACTGGAACGCGTGCCCGCCGACAAACTTCCGGCCGACCGCAAGTTTAATCCGCTCGCGCTCAATCCTTATGTGCTTTACAAAGCCCTGCCGCAGGCCAAAAAATACTCATCCGGCGAACTGGTGCGCGCGATGGAAGTTCTGCTGCGCTGCAACCAGCGGCTGGTGTCGAGCGGATTGGATGAGGCGTTAGTGCTGCAGCAGGCACTGGTGCAAATCGTGACCCCGGCGGCGGCAAACTGAAATTTAAGGAGGAATACCATGGCAGCTGTAAATTTATCGGTTTTGGTCGGTAAAAATTTCGCGTGCGTGAAAATTGCCGGCCGCGCCAACTTCGCGTGCAGCCCGGATTTCAAGACACTGCTGGACGAACTCGCGCAAAAGGGTTTTACTCACTTCATCATTGAATTGAGCGAATGCGTGCTGATGGACAGCACTTTTCTCGGTGTGCTCGCTGGTTTTGGAATGAAGTTGAACGCCAAAACCACTCCCGCAGATCGTGGTATCGAACTACACAACGCCACGCCGCGCGTCAGCGAACTGCTCGAAAACCTTGGCGCGGCGCACCTTTTCAAATCCACTTCCGGCCCGCTGCAATTGCCCAAGGATGTTAAATCCTGCACGCCCGAATCCATCAATCCTACGCATGAACAAATCGCGCGCACCAGTCTGGAAGCTCATCAAACGTTGATGGCGATGAATACGGAAAACGTCGTGCGGTTTAAGGATGTGGCGCAATTTTTGGCCGAGGATTTAAAGAATTTGGAGAAATCCAATTAAGTTTCCCGACCAATTTCAAAAACAAAAAAAGCGGCAGTCATTTTGACTGCCGCTTTTCATTTGAATCATTTCAACCCGCGGGCGCGGGCGCGGGCGTTCCGAGTCCGGGCAGTTTCGGCGGCGCGGTCTTTGGCGGATTTTCCGGCAGCGGCGTTCCCGCTGGCGCGCCCATCATGGGCTCGATATTCACCGGCGGCTTCGGTGGCGGTGTGAAAGTTCCATTGCTGACGATTTCAGCCACCTGCACGCCATCCAGCGTTTCGAACTCCAGCAACGCCTTGGCAATAATTTCCAGCTTGTCACGGTAAGTTTCGATGATGGTTTTTGCCGTGTTGTAGCCCTCGTCAATGATGCGCTTGATCTCCGCGTCAATCTGTTCGGCGGTCACCTCGCTATATTCCTTGCCCCGCATCATTTCGCGGCCTAGAAAAACATATTCATTTGCTTCACCGTAAAGCACCATGCCCAATTTGTCGCTCATGCCGTAGTGCATGACCATCGCCTTGGCCATACTGGTGGCTTGCTGAATGTCGCCCGCCGCGCCGGTGGAAATGTCGTCAGAAACAAGCTGCTCCGCGATACGCCCGGCCATCGTCACGGCAATGGTGTCGAGCATCTCCTTGCGGCGACGGCTCAACACGTCGTCCTTCGGCAGGAACATTGTCGCGCCCAGCGCCTGTCCGCGCGGAATGATTGTGACCTTGTGCAACGGATGTGTGTGCTTCAGCACGACGTTGACGAGCGCATGACCGGCCTCGTGCCAAGCGGTAAATTTCTTTTCCTCATCGGTCATCGCGAGGCTGCGGCGCTCGCGACCCCAGCGAACTTTATCGCGCGCTTCTTCCAATTCTTTCTGCTCGATGAATTTTTTGCCAGTGCGGGCGGCGAGCAAGGCAGCCTCGTTCAACAAATTCGCCAGCTCGGCGCCAGAGTAACCGGGCGTGCCGCGGGCGATGACAGATAAATCCACGTTCGGCGCGAGCTTCACGTTTTTGGCGTGAACTTTCAAAATCGCCTCGCGGCCGCGCACATCGGGAAGATTCACCGTCACTTGACGGTCAAAACGTCCGGGACGCAGCAGCGCGGGATCAAGCACGTCGGGACGGTTGGTGGCGGCGATGATGATGATGCCTTCCTGCGTATCGAAGCCGTCCATCTCGACAAGCAGCGCATTCAAAGTCTGCTCACGTTCGTCGTTGCCACCGCCGAGACCGTGACCGCGCGAACGGCCGACCGCGTCAATTTCATCAATGAAAATAAGGCACGGCGTGCTCTTGCGCGCCTGCTCGAACATGTCGCGCACGCGGCTCGCGCCGACGCCGACGAACATTTCCACGAAGTCCGATCCGCTGATGCTGAAGAACGCCGCGTCCGCCTCTCCCGCGATGGCTTTCGCCAAAAGCGTTTTGCCCGTTCCCGGTGGCCCGATCATCAAAACACCTTTCGGAATACGGCCGCCAAGGCGCTGAAATTTTTTGGGGTCTTTCAAAAACTCCACGAGTTCGGAAACTTCCTCCATTGCTTCCTCCACGCCCGCGACGTCCTTGAAAGTCGTCTTATTGCGTTCCTTCGCGAGCATCCGCGCCTTGCTTTTGCCGAAGCTCAACGCGCCCTTGCCCGCCGCCTTGATTTGGCGGATGAAGAAAAACCAGAACAACAACCCCAACACCAGAAACGGTGCGATGCCCCAAAGAAACTGCGAAAGCATCGCGTTCGGCGCGCCCGCCTCAATCTTGTCCGACACCAAAAGCTGATCCAGCATTTTCTGCGTCAGCATCGCGTTGGGCGAAGTGAAAGCCACTTTGGTCTGCTTGCCATCCCTGCTGGCTTCAAGATATTCACCCGAAATCGGCGTCAGCGGCGCAGACTGCGCGTTGAAGTTGATGGTTGCGTGTGCGATTTGATTCGACTGAAACTTGTTGAGAAATTCCGATTGCGACAACACCGCCGCGGGCGCGGTGTAGTGATTCTTCATCATGAACAGCATAGCCGTGGCGGCAATGATACCCGCCCACGCCAGCAAGGTGAAAACCGGGACATTGTTGAACGGCTTGCCTGACGGCTTTTTGGAACCGCCGCCCTCTTTTGAATTTGAATCGTCGTCAAACATTTTGTTCGACCAGTTTAACATGCCCTTCCAGCTTTCGCAACGAACGACTTTGGCGTATTCTGGCCGTGTGCAAATCGGTTCGCTTGCGCTGAAATCCAACCTGTTTCTCTCGCCGCTGGCGGGCTACACCAACCTGCCCTTCCGCCTCGTCGTGCGCGAAATCGGCGGCGTCGGCTTGTGCACCACCGACCTCGTCAACGCACGCTCGCTTTTGGAAAAACGCGACAAAGCTTTCAAGCTCATCGAGACGAGGCCGGAAGATTCACCGCTCGCCGTGCAACTTTTCGGCAGCGTCGCCGAAGAAATGCGCGATGCCGCACTCATCGTCGAAGCGCGCGGCGCAGTTTCCGTGGACATCAACATGGGCTGCCCCGTCAAAAAAGTCGTCAAGATTGGCGGCGGCTCCGCGATGATGACGGAACTGGACAAGACCGCCGCACTCGTTCGTGGAATGGTCAACGCCGTGAAAATTCCCGTCACTGCGAAAATGCGGCTCGGCTGGGACGACGACAATTTGACCGCGCCGGATTTGGCGCGCGCGCTGGAAGACGCCGGGGCGGCGGCGATTTTCGTGCACGGCCGCACGCGCGAACAGGGTTTCGGCGGCACGGTGAATCTCGCAGGCATCCGCAAAGTCGTCGAGGCGGTGAAAACCATTCCCGTCATCGGCAACGGCGACGTGGTGACGCCGCAGGCCGCGAAAAAAATGTTCGACGAAACCGGCTGCGCCGGCGTCAGCATCGGGCGCGGCGCGTTTTACGATCCGTGGATATTCAAGCGCACGTTGCATCTGATTCAGACCGGCGAACTGCCGCCGGAAGTAAATTTTGCCGAGCGCGTGCGCGTGATGAGCCGGCATCTGGACTTGATGGTCGAGGTTTTTGGCGAGGAACTCGGCTGCCGGATGTTCCGCAAAATCGCGCCGTGGTATGCCAAGCGGTTCGGCCCGTGCCACGAATTCAACAAAAAGGTCGTGCACGTCGCCACGCGCGCCGATTTTCAAACCGTGCTGGAAAATTACCTGCGCTGGCGGCAGCAATTTTTGGACGAGCGCGGTGAACTGTTGCCACGGTTTGCGCCCGCGCCGATGGTGGCGTCGTTCATGCGCGAGCCGGATGAATTGGTGCCGTCACAAATCTCCGTGCCGCGCGGGCCGGTGGAAGTTTGGTAATTACTATTTTTTATGAAATCTTGGATAAAATTTGTTCGCTTAAAATACCCTTGGATTCGGATAGACAATCATCTGGCGTTTTTTGGAGCGATTTTTGGTTTCTTCGGAACCTTAATTGCTACGGTTGATCGTTTTCCTGCGACCCATCAATATATAAGCTCCTGTAGCAAATGGCGGAATATTGATGAGGCAATTTTCAACCTTCCAAACATTGAGCATCCTGACAGGGAGCATTTAATTCCAACCTTGAGAATTGGAAAACCTGGTTTTGATGATTTGCTTTATATAATAAAACTGAATCGCCCTGATTTAAGTGCTGAAAACATAACTGCTATTTACACCCAAGGGACGGTGGGGTTCGGACAAGATGACAATTTAAAAATCCGCATACTTTGTGTGGGCTTAAGAAAATGGTCAATCATCGATGGCTACAAAAGTGTAGGCAAACCGATTGCCTTTGAAGTGCAGTTCATTGATTGGGTAAACGCTTACAGACAGAGGTATTTTTTAACCATTGGATTATCTGTTGCGACAATTGGTTTTTTGTTGGGGATTTTTAGCCGCCTTCGCCTCGTTCGCGATACAAATCTTTTATCTTCTGAAGTAATAACTGAAGAGAAAGCAGATGGAAATCAAACTCAATAAACCTTCCGCAGATTTGACGGTAGGATGCCCAGTTCGTCGCGGTATTTCGCCACGGTGCGGCGGGCAATGTTGATTCCCTTCGCCGTCAGCATTTTCACGACTTCCTGGTCGGAGAGCGGTTTGCCGGTGTTTTCGTTCCTGAAGATTTCGGCAATCATGTCCTTCACGCTGGTGTTGGAAACGTCGCTGCCGCTGGCGGTCTGCAAACCGGCGGTGAAGAAAAACTTCATCTCAAAGATGCCCTGCGGCGTCTGGATGTATTTGCCGGAGACGGCGCGGCTCACGGTGGTCTCGTGCACGCCCACGACATCCGCGACCTGCGACATGGTCATGGGCTTGAGATGCGCGATGCCTTTCTCCATGAACTCGCGCTGGCGCTTGACGATTTCCCTACCAATGTTGCAGATGGTCGTCTGACGCTGGTGCAAACTTTTGATGAGAAATTTTCCGGCGCGGATTTTTTCGCGGATATAATTTTTAACCTCGGCGTCGTTGGCGCCGGCGGACATCAAATCCTTGTAAACATTGCTGATGCGCAGGTGCGGAATCTGTTCGTCGTTGGTGGTGACGGCAAAATTGTCGCCGTCCCGCACCACAAAGACTTCGGGCGTGACGAATTGTTCCGTGACCGGCAAAAACGCGCGTCCTGGCCGCGGATCCAATCGCCCAATCCGCGCGATGGCTTCCTGCACGTCCTCGACGGGATGTCCCGTGCCGCGCGCGATGTCCGGCATCTTCCGCCGACCGAGCGCTTCCATGTGGTCGCGGATGATGCGGTATTCCAGACTCGCATCCTTGCCGGCGCGCTCAAGTTGCAACAGGAGGCATTCCCGCAAATCGCGTGCGCCGACGCCGGCGGGCTCGAAGCTCTGGATAATTTTCAGAACGCCGGAAATTTTTTCCGCCGGCAGATTGGTGGAAGCCGCGAGTTCCTCGACCGTGGCTTTGAGATAACCGTAGTCGTCAACATTGCCAATCAGCAGCTCGGCGATGGCGAGTTCTTCGCCCTGTAAACTCGTGTCGCGCACCTGCTCCATCAAATGTTGCGAGAGAGAATTTTCCACGGTGATGGAGTTGAACATGAACTCCCGCTTCTCCTCGTCTTCGGCCGTGGAACGGTTGACCGTGTTGGTCTGCGAAAAATGGTCACGCCAATCCTGATCCATCTGGACGAGCTTCTCAAATTCCGCCTGAAAGTCGTCCACGGGATCGGCCGTCGGCCTTTCGGTCGCGGCGTCATACTTCACATCCTCCGGCGGTTCGGCAAAATCTGTCGGCGTGGTCAAATCATCTTCGCTTTCGGAAACTTTTTCGCGCGTTTCAATTTCCTGCTCGGGAATTTCTTCGAGCACGGGATTCTGCTGCAATTCCTGCTCGACGAGCGCCTTGAGTTCCAGCGTGGGCGCCTGAAGCAATGCCAGCGACTGCTGGAGTTGGGGCGCCAACACCAGCGATTGCGTCATCCGTTGGGAAAGTTGTAGTCCGGGTCCCATCTGCGCGCAACATAACCCAATCACCCAAAACCACAAGCGGTTTTGGCACGAATCTCGCTATGAGTATTTCCGCAAAAGGAAAAACTGGATTTTATCGGCGAACAGGCGCATTCTTTTTTTATGAAACTCATCCTCTCAACGCATAATGTCACTCTCACCAAAGCGATTGAAGATCACATTCTCGGCCGGCTCGACAAGTTGGAACACTTGGATCGCTGGGCCATCGACGCCCGCGTCACGCTCGAACACGACCACACCCGCGTGCCGGAAAAAGCCTTCGGTTGCTCCATGCGCCTCGGCGTCCGCGGTCCCGACCTTTTCGCCAAGGACATCAAGAGCGACCTCTATGTCGCGATTGACGCCGTGACCAAAAAAATCGAGCAACAAATCCGCAAACGTCACAACAAGCACAAGGCCGCCAAACATCAGGACGCCGCGAAATTGAAATCCGCCCGCCGCGCGAGTGACGAATCATGATTCTGCGCGCCCGAACCGTTCTTCCCCTCACCGCGCCACCCATCGAGGACGGCGCGGTTTTTGTTGTCGGCAATAAAATTATTTCCGTCACCCCTTGGCGCAACCTGCGCCCGCACCTGCGCGAAAAAATACTCGACCTCGGCGAAGTCATTTTAATGCCCGGCCTCGTCAACGCCCATTGCCACCTCGATTACACCGACATGGCCGGCGAACTTCCGCCGCCGAAAACCTTCACCGACTGGATCGCCGCCATCACCGCGCACAAGACCGGCTGGAGCTATTCCGACTACGCGCGCTCCTGGCTGCGCGGCGCGCATCAGCTTTTGAAAAGCGGCACGACCACCGTCGCCGACATCGAGGTCATGCCCGATTTGTTGCCCGAAGTCTGGGACGCGACGACGCTGCGGATTTTTTCCTTTCTGGAAATGACCGGCATCAAATCCAAGCGTCCGCCGAAAGAGATTTTGCGCGCGGCCGTCGAGACCATCGCCGCCCTGAACCATCCGCGCAACCGCGCCACGCTTTCGCCGCACGCGCCCTACTCCACCTTGCCGGAGCTTTTGCAACTCACCGCGCGCACCGCCAAGAAGAGAAATTGGCGCGTCAGCATTCACGTCGCCGAATCCGCGCAGGAATTCGAGATGTTCGCGCACGCCGGCGGCGTCATGCACGAATGGCTTGGCCGCAACGGGCGCGACAATTCCGACTGCGGACTCGGCACGCCCGTCGCCCATCTCGCGCGCCAAAAGCTGCTCGGCGAAAACGTCCTCGCCATTCACCTCAACTGCCTCGCACGCGGCGACGCCACGCTGCTCGGCAAAAACAAAACGCACGTCGTCCACTGCCCGCGCAGTCACGATTATTTCCGGCACCCGAAGTTCGAGCGCGAACGCCTCGCCAACGCCGGCGTCAACCTCTGCCTCGGCACCGACAGCCTCGCCACCACGCGCAAAACCGGCAAACAAAAACCGGAACTCGATATGTTCGCCGAAATGCGCGCGCTCGCCGATGCCGACAAAAGCGTTTCGCCGGAAGAAATTTTGCGGATGGCTACCATCAACGGCGCACGCGCGCTCGGCCTGGCCGGAAAAATCGGCGAGCTTTCCAAAAACAGTTTTGCCGACCTCATCGCCCTGCCCTTCGCCGGAAAAATTTCCAGCGCGCACGCGGCGGTGCTGGAGCATTCCGGCAACGTCACCGCCAGCCTGATTGACGGTCGCTGGGCCGTTCCCCCGCAGGTCTGACACGCACGGCTTTCCAACCGCGCTCAACTGTGTTTACCTGTGCGAAATGAATTCGTTCGCTGACGAATTAAGCCGCCGCCTCGACGCGTTGCGCGAACAAAACCTGTTCCGCGAACGGCGTCGTGTGGATTCGCCACAGGGAACGCGCATCAAAATCGGCGGCAAAACATTCCTGAATTTTTCCTCCAACGATTATCTCGGCCTCGCCAATCATCCCGCACTCAAAGCCGCCGCCAGCCAAGCCGTGGAAAAATTCGGTGCGGGCGCGGGCGCATCGCGGCTCATCTGCGGCTCGCTTGCGCCGTTTCACGAATTGGAAGAAACGCTTGCCGCCTTCAAAAAAACCGAAGCTGCGTTAACTTTTTCCACTGGCTACGCCGCCGCGCTCGGAACCATCACCGCGCTTTGCAACAAGGATTCCATCATCATTTTGGACAAACTAGTTCACGCCTGCATCGTGGACGCGGCAAAACTTTCCGGCGCAAAACTGCGCGTGTTTGCGCACAACGATTTGGAAGATTTGGAAGCCAAACTGAACTGGGCGGCCAATCAAAAAAAACGGGCCTTGATCATCACGGAAAGTATTTTTTCGATGGATGGCGACACCGCTCCGCTTCGCGAAATCGTTGCGCTCAAGGAAAAATACGGCGCGTGGCTGATGGTGGATGAAGCTCACGCCACCGGCATTCTCGGCCAAAACGGGCGCGGCTTGGCCGATGAACTCGGCGTCAGTGAGAAGATAGAAATTCAGATGGGCACGCTTGGCAAAGCGCTTGGCGCAAGCGGCGGCTACATTTGCGGAACACGCGCGCTGATTGATCTCCTCATAAACGGCGCCCGCAGTTTTATTTTCAGCACCGCGCCGGTTCCCGCCGCCGCGGCGGCAGCAAAAGCCGGAATAGAAATTGCACAATCCGCCGAAGGTGAACAATTGCGACGCCAACTCCGGCAGCGAATCGGACAATTCAAATCTGAAATCAAAAATCAGGATAGTAAAATTTTGACAGCAATAATCCCGTTGATTCTCGGGGATGAGGTCAAGGCGATTACTGCCGCACAAAGGTTGCGTGAACAAAATATCTTTGTTCCGGCAATTCGTTTTCCGACTGTCGCGCGCGGCGCGGCGCGGCTGCGCGTGACTCTCACGGCGGCACACACGGCAGAAGATGTCTCGGAACTGTGCCGTGCACTCAAAACTCTAGACAGATGAACAAACTCGCCCAGCTCGACCAAAAATATGTCTGGCATCCCTTCACACAGATGCGCGACTGGCTGCGGCGCGAGCCGATTGTCATCGCGTCGGGCAAGGGTGCGGTGTTGCGTGATGTCAAAGGACGCGAGTTCCTCGACGCCAATTCTTCCATCTGGACAAATCTTCACGGTCATCAGCATCCAAAAATAAATACCGCCATCACGCGGCAGTTGAAGATTATTTCACACAGCTCGGCGCTCGGCTTTGCGAATGAACCGGCGAGTTTGTTGGCGGAAAGATTGGTGAAAATTGCGGCGAACGGATCGCAGATGCCTGATTCAAACGGACATCGCCCGCCAAAATTTATTTCAAAAACTAAAACAGCAAACCCTTCATTGGAAAAGGTTTTCTTTTCCGACGACGGCTCCACGGCGCTCGAAGTCGCGCTGAAGCTGGCTTACGAGTTCACCCGCCGCACGCGCGGCGCGAAGACCAAGCCCCGCCTCCTTTCGCTCGACGGCGCGTATCACGGCGACACCATCGGCGCGGTTTCGCTAGGCCACATAGATTTATTTCACAAAGCTTACGGCGGGATGTTGTTTAGCACGGACAAGGTGATGTCGCCGTATTGTTACCGCTGCCCGTTCAACCGCGCCAAACCGGAACGCAACGACGCGCGCAAGTATCGCAAGTGTCTTTGGGAATGTGTCGGATTGGTGGAAAAGAAATTTGCTGCGCAGAAGAAAAAGGGCAATCCCTACGCGGCGTTTGTCTTCGAGCCGTTGATGCAAGGCGCGGCGGGAATGATTCCGCAGCCGAGCGGTTGGCTTGGTCAAGTCACGGAAATCGCCCGCCACCACGGCGCGTTGCTGATTGCCGACGAAGTCATGACCGGTTTCGGTCGCACCGGAATCACCTGCCATGTGGATGACAAAACCATTGCGCAGATCACCAAAAATCCGGCGGCGGCAAAATTATTCGCCACACAGCGCGTAGGCGTGACACCAGATTTTCTGTGCGTGGCAAAAGGTTTGACTGGCGGTTACCTGCCGATGGCGGCAACATTGACCACGCGACGCGTGTTTGACGCGTTCCTCGGCGAATACGAGGAATTCAAAACTTTTTTTCACGGCCACAGTTTCACCGGCAACCAACTTGGAGCCGCCGCGTCGCTCGCAAGTCTGGAAATTTTGCAGACCAAACAATCCGTGCTTCAGCGCGCCCGGTTGCAAAAATGGATGCACGAGGAATTGCAAACGCTCTGGACGTTGCCGCAGGTGGGCGACATCCGGCAAGTCGGCTTGGTGGCCGGTATTGAACTGGTGAAAGACTGGCGCACGCGCGAGCCGTTTGCGTTACGCGAGCGCGCGGGCATCCGCGTGTGCGAAGCGATGGCGCGGCGCGGCGTGCTGACGCGACCGGTGGGCAATGTGATTGTGCTGATGCCGCCGTATTGCACAACAAAAACGCAGCTGCAAAAAATTGCAGCCGCGTTGCGGGAAGCGGTGAAAGCCGTCTTCTGATTTTTATTTGCCGAGCAGCTCCTTCAGCTTCGGCTCCATGGCGGCGGCCCAGATTTTGTAGCCCGCTTCGTTCGGGTGCAGCGCGTCGGGCATGATGTCTTTGGAGATGGAGCCGTCGCTCTCGACATACTGCGAACCGAAATCGAGGTAGAAAATATTCTTTCCGTCGGCCAGCTTGGCGAGCACCTGGTTGATTTCCAGAAGCCGTCCGCGCTGCGAATTGAACGCCTTGCCGCGCGGAAAAATGCCGAGCAGCAAAACCTTGGTGTCCGGCTGGCGACGGCGAATTTCGTTCACGATGGCGGTGACGCCTTCAAGAATGTCGTTGTCCGTGTAAGCGTCCGTGCCGTCCTTGTTTTTGTTCGAGTTGTTAGTGCCAATCATGACAATGGCGACCTTGGCCTTGATGCCGTCGAGTTGGCCTTGTTCAAAACGCCACAGAACGTGTTCCGTGCGATCACCGCTGACGCCGAAGTTGATAATTTTGTATTTGGCGCCGAGATCCTGCCAGACGGTGGCGCCTTTGCCTTCCCAGCCCTGCGTAATGGAGTCGCCGATGAACTCGATATCGTAATCACCGGGCGCATCCTTGGCACGCTGGAGCACTTGGGATTGGCGGTTGGTTATGCTGCCTGTGCGCGAGATGGGGACGATGGCAAGATTCTTATGTGCGGCCGGCGCGGCTACCGGCGCGCTCGTCTGGGCGGTGGTATTGAATTGCACCGTTGCGACGAGAGCAGCAACGAGTAAGAAAGATTTTAGTTTCATAGTTTGGAGAATGACAAAAACAAAGATGGTATCTGTAGGCGGATGGTTTCAAGTATTTTTCACCGGCGGCTTGATGAAGAGGGCTAACGCCGCACCGCCGAGCAGAAACGCGCCAGCGACGGTGAAAGAGCTTTGAAAGCTGCCCTTGGCGGCGACGGTGAGCATTTGTTGCAGACGGCTCAAGACGAATCCGCCCACGCCCCAGGCGGTGAAGAGAATGCCATAGTTCATGCCAAAACTTTTCAAGCCCCAAAAATCCTTTGTAAGCGATGGAAAGAGCGAAAGGTTTGCGCCGTAGTTGAAGCCGATGAATGTCGCGAGCAGCACGATAAGCAAAGGGGTGGTTTCCTTGCTGGCCGTCAATGGAATCGCTAGGAACATCAGCGCGGATTGCACGAATAGCACAAGCATGAGCGTCCATCGTCGGCCAATTTTGTCGGACAGGATTCCCGCGATGATACGGCCGCCGGCGTTGCCGATGGCCATGATGGCAACGGCAATGAAAGCGGAAGCGCCCATGCTTTTTTTGGCCATGCCGCTGACGCTGCTGATGACCATCAAGCCAGCGCCGGCGCCGATGAAATAAATCAACCAGAGCAGATAGAACATTGGATTGCTCAGCATTTCGCCGGGCGTCGCGGCGGTGGCGGTCACGGTTTTTGCAGCGGAAGAATTGCCGGGCGTCGCGATGAATCCGGCGGGCGGGTTTTTCAGCAATTGCGCCAAGCCGCAAACGATGATGGTGAAGGCGATACCGAAGATTAACATGGATTGCCGTAAGCCGAAGTGCGCGAGTAAATATTGCGAAGCTGGCGCAAGATAAACCGGCGCCAGCCCGAAGCCCGCGACCACAATGCCTGCAATCAAACCGGTTTTTGCCGGCGGAAACCACTTCAGCGCGGGCGGTGTCGCGGACGAATAACCAAAACCGATGCCCACGCCGACGAGCACGCCGAAGCCAAGCAGCCACGTCGCGTAACTATTCGTCGTCGAAATCAAAATCATTCCTGCACCGACAAGCAGGCCGCCGAGCGAAGCGGTAACGCGCGGTCCGAATTTATCCTGACAGCGTCCGGCGAGAATCATCGCAAACGCAAAGACGAGGCAGCAGAGCGCGTAAGGGTCGTTAAGTTGATCACCTTTCCAGCCAAATTCTTTTTCGATGGCGGCCTTAAATAGGCTCCAAGTGTAAAGCACGCCAAGCGCGAGATTGATACCAAGGCCAGAGAATGCGACAAGCCAGCCGTGATTTTTGGAAGGAGTTTCCGTTGCCATAATTTGGGTTGGCGGACGCTAACAAAGTCACCCACCGGAAGCAACCCATCAAAACACTGGTGTAATTTTCACTTCTACCTCCATCTTGTGCTCGCGCGTGCCGCGGTAGTTTCCGCTGATGGGTGGCACGTCCGCGTAATCACGGCCGTTCCCAATCTTGATGTAGGTTTCACCGACTTGACAGTTATGCGTCGGGTCAAGACCGCGCCAGCCGTGACCGGGAACAAAAACCTCCAGCCACGCATGCGTGGCGCTGGCGGCTTCAGTCGCGAGATAACCGCTGACGTAACGCGCGGGAATTTTCAGCGAGCGGCACAGTCCGGTCATCAGGTGCGCGAAATCCTGACAGACGCCGCGCCGGTCGCGCATCACCTCGCTCATGTGCGTGTGGACGTGCGTGGACGCGGTCTCGTATTTCAAAAAACCGTGGACGAACTTCATCAGCGCGAGAATGGCCAGCCACGCATCGTCAATGCCGTCGGTCGCGTCGAGCGCGAGCTTCCACGCCTCCGGCGAAAGCTCGACGAAACGGCTGGCCTGCAAATAATCAAAGCAGCGCTCGACGTTCGGCGCCTCCTTCATCCGCGCGAACGAACACAACCTTTCCGCCGGCAGCGGCGCGGGCGGATTCGTCACGACGCGCGATTGCGCCTCGATGGTCAGGCTGCCGTGCGGCTCGATGATTTCAAAGTGATGAATCCAGTTGGAGTAAAAATCCTTGAAGTGCGTCAGCCGCGTCGCCGGCAGCACCTTCAGCAAAAACGATTCCACCGCCTGCCCGGGAACCGGCATCGGCTGCAGGCGCACGTCGTTGAAACTGTCGCGCACGGGCGAAGCGTAAATGTAGCGCGTGCGATGCAAGACGTCGTATTTCATGGCTCAATCCAGCGGCTCGACGTCCACGGAAACCTTCACCTCGTGCGCGCCGCCGCCGGTCAGAATCCCCGCCACCGGACTCACGTCGCCAAAATCGCGACCGTGGGCAACGGTGATGTGTTCCTCGCCAGCCAAGCAGTTATTCGTCGGGTCAAAATCCACCCAGCCCGCATCTGGACAAAATACCGAAAACCACGCGTGACTCGCGTCCGCACCGACCAGGCGCGGCTGTCCTTCCGGCGGATGCGTGCGCAGATAGCCGCTCACGTAGCGCGCCGGCAGGCCGAGCGAACGCAGGCACGCGATGCCGAGATGCGCGAAGTCCTGGCACACGCCGCGCCGCTTTTCCAAAACCTCCTCCAGCGGCGTCGCCACCGTCGTCGCCTTGGGATCGTATTTGAAATCCCCGAAAATCCGCCGCGTCAAATCCGCCGCGCCGGCCAGCAGCGGCGTTCCTTCGGAAAAACTTTCGCGGGCGTAGCCGGCCAAATCAAACGACGCGCGCACCTGCGGCGAGTCGAAGACGAATTCATACGGCTCCACCACCTCCGGCGAAACCGGATCGCGGAACAGCTCCGCGACGCGCTCCCACGCCGGCGAATTTTCCGCGGCGGAATTTTCGCGCGGCGCGACCGACACGCGGCTCTGCGTGACGATTTCCAGCTTGCTGTGAACCTCCTGGATTGAAAAAAAACAGAGCCGGTTGCCGAAATAATCCGCGCGCTCCTGCAGCAGCGTCGGCGCTGGAAAAATCTCCATCGCAAAATCCGCGCACGCCTGGCCGTCCGCCGCGCGCGGTTCCAGCCGCGTGACGTGGTGCGACACCGTCACCGGCGCGGCGTATTCGTAAAGCGTGCGGTGCGTAATGCGGTAGTTCATTGTTCGGTCCCCCGCCCCGTCCGGGAAATTTCCGAGTGCGCGAAATAGCCGGCGGCGATGGCGTCGGAAAGTTTCGGCAGCGTCTCCAGCGTCTCGCGCACGACGGCGGCCAGTTCGCTGTTCCGCCACGCATCGTGCGGCGCGGCCAGTTCGCGCGCGTCGGTCTGGTTCAAACGGGCGCGGCATTTCGCCAAAACATTTTTGCCGGAACCCGGCGCGTCCTCGCGTTCCGGGGGCAGTTTCTCAAAGTGTTTGGCAAGCTGGTTGATTTGAAACAGCACCGAACGCGGGTTCTTGTCGTCGAGCAGCACGAGGTCGAACACCGCCGGCACGCTCGGCAGCAGCGTGTAGCGCGAGCGAAAGGTGATGCGGCTGTCCACGACTTCCAGCACGGCTTCGAGCAGGCTTGGGTTTTCTGCGTCCGGCGAGCGCAGCGTCGCTTCGAGCAGTGTGCACAGATAGACCGCGCGTTCGAGGCGCAGCCCCATGTCGAGAAAGCGCCACGCCTGCGCCCGCGTCATGTTCTCGCGCGCGAGGCCGTGGAACGCCGCGAGGCCGATCAGCGTTTCGTTCAGCACGCCGGTGGCGTCGCCCGCCAGCAACACTAGGCTGCTCGTCGGCGTCGCGAGCCGGTCGTTCAGTTGACTCAACACGCGCCACATGTCGTTCGAGGTGCGGTCGCGCACCTGCGTCGCAAGCCGCTGCAAATGGTCGGCCGTGCTGTGCAAACTGCCCGTGCGCGCGGGATCGAAAATAGCCGCCAACAATTCCGCCTCGAACGCCTCGGCGTTTTGCAGCAGTTCGGGCTTGGCGGAAATTCCCGGCAATTGTCCCTGCGCCTCCAGCGTCTGCAACAGCGGCGCGATCAGCGAGCGACCGCCGCCCGCGCGTTCGGGATTGAAGCGCAGCAACGCGCTCCGCAGCAATCGCGCCGTGGCGTCGGCGCGCTCCGAGTAGCGTCCCAGCCAGAAAAAATTATCCGCGAGACGCGACGGTAGATTGTTGCCCGTGCGCCGCAATTCCACGTTCGCGCCCGCCGTGTGCAGAAGCGTGACTTCCTCAACCGGGGTTTCTGAAATGACCCATGCGTCCTTGCTGCTGCCGCCATGCTGCATGGAAATAAATTTTCCACCCGCGTCCGGTGACACCCGCACCAATCCCCCTGGCATGACGCGAAATCCCCTTTCCGTCGCCGCCAAAAAAACGCGCAGCGTGATGGGTCGCGCGGCCAGCCCGCCATTTTCGAAAATCGACGCGGTGGAAAGCTCCACGCGTTCCTGCGCCACGAAAAGGTCGGGATCGAACTCGACATGCCGCTTCAGTTCCGCGAGTTCCGCCTTGTTCAATGGCTTTTCCGGATCCGGCGCGCGCAGGTGCGAGCGGAACGCGGGCTTCACGACAAACTCACCCAGATGGTCGAGGACGTAACTGCGCGCATCCTTTTGCCCGCACCACCAAGTCGCGACGGACGGCAGTTTCAATTTTTCTCCGAGCAGACGTTCGCACAAGCCGGGCAGGAACGGCATGAAGGCAGGGCTTTGCACGAGACCCGAGCCGAGCGCGTTGGCCATGACGACATTGCCCGCGCGCACGGCTTCGACGAGACCCGGCACGCCGAGAATGGAATCGTTCCGCAATTCCAGCGGGTCGCAAAAATCATCGTCCACGCGCCGCAGAATCACGTCCACGCGTTCGAGGCCGCTCAAGGTTTTAAGGAAAACCTGATTGTCGCGCACCGTCAAATCCTGTCCCTCGACCAGCATGTAGCCGAGGTAGCGCGCCAGATAGGCCTGCTCGAAATACGTTTCGTTGTGCGGACCCGGCGTGAGCATCACCACGCGCGCGGTGCCCGCCTGACGCGGCGCGAGTTGGGCGAGCGCGCTCTGGGCGTCGCGGAAAAATCCGGCGAGGCGGTGAACATGGTTGTCCCGGAATGGTTCCGGAAGAATGCGCGAAGTCACCAACCGGTTCGCCAGCGCGTAGCCCGCGCCGGTCGGAATTTGCGTGCGGTCGGACATCACCCACCAGCGTCCGTCCGGCGAGCGCGCCAAATCCGCGGCATAAAAATGCAGAAAAGTGTCGTTCGGAACCTTGACGCCGTGCAGCGGGCGCAGAAAATCCGGCTGCGCAAAAACCATCGCGGGCGAGAGCCAGCGCGAGCGAATCAATTCCTGATTGCCATAGCAGTCGGCGAGGATTTTATTCAGCAGTGTCGCGCGCTGAATCAAACCCGCTTCGAGCGAACGCCATTCCTCCGGCGCGATGACGAGCGGAATCGGGTCGAGCTGCCACGGACGCTCCACGCCGCGCGGGTCGCCATAGACGTGGTAGGTAATGCCCTGCTCGTGGACCAACCGCTCGGAAGTGTCGCGGCGGCGGCGCAGTTCCGGCGCGGTGAAATTTTCCAGCGCCGAAAGCAATTTCGCGTAATGCGGGCGAGGCCGTCCGTCGACTCCCAGAAATTCATCAAACGCGGACGCGTTTTGCTGACAACTTGCCAGCAAACCTTCCGCCGCCCCTTTTACGGCGGCGGCGTCCATCGACGGCAATTGAGTTTGTGACTGGAACATGGGCGTCTGCTCACGGATTTTTCCACTGTTGTCTGCGTCAGACATTACGCAAATCCAGAGTGAACGGAAAGTCGCCGTTCGGAATTTTTGGCGGCGGCGTGAATTTCCCCTGTTGATGGCCGTGACGGAAAAATCTGGAAAGCCGGCGCGACTCGGCCTCGTAGCTGTTAATCGGAAACGTGTCGTAACCGCGTCCACCGGGATGCGCAACGTGATACGTGCAACCGCCGAGCGAGCGTTTGTTCCAAGTGTCGTATAAATCGAACCGCAGCGGCGCGTGCACGCCGATGGTCGGATGCAGACATCCCGGCGGCTGCCACGCGCGATAGCGCACGCCGGCCACGCCTTCGCCGTTCGTGCCGGTCGGATGCAACGGCACGCGATAGCCGTTGACCGTGATGGCAAAGCGGTCGCCGACGAGTCCGTTCGCCTTGACTTGCAGGCGTTCGAGCGAGCTGTCCACGTAACGCACCGTGCCGCCGCCGCCGGGTTCTTCGCCGAGAACATGCCACGGTTCGAGCGCGGTGCGGAGTTCGATCTGCAAATCGCGCTGCTCCAAATCGCCGATGCGCGGGAAACGAAATTCAAAATGCGGCGCGAACCAATCCATTTCAAACGGATAACCGGCGTTGCGCAAATCGTGAATCACGTCGCGGAAATCCGTTTCGCAAAAGTGCGGCAGCATCCAGCGGTCGTGGATGTCCGTGCCCCAGCGCACGAGATCGTTTTTGTAAGGCTCGTTCCAGAATTTCGCGACGAGACCGCGCAGCACGAGATGTTGCGCAAGGCTCATGCGCGCGTGCGGCGGCATTTCAAACGCGCGCATTTCCACGAGGCCGAGACGACCGGTGGCACTTTCGGGCGCGTAAAGTTTATCAATCGAAAATTCCGCGCGATGCGTGTTGCCGCTGGAATCAATCAAAAGATTGCGGAACAAACGGTCCACCATCCACGGCGGCGTCTGGCCGAACGCACCAATCTGCCGGTCCATTTCCTTGAACGCGACTTCAAGTTCGTAAAGTGAATCGTTGCGCGCCTCATCAATGCGCGGCGCTTGCGAAGTCGGGCCGACGAACAAGCCGCTGAACAGCCAACTCAATGACGGATGATTCTGCCAATAAGTCAGCAGCGAGCGCAGCAAATCCGGCCGGCGCAGCACCGGCGAGTCCACGGGCGTTTCCGCGCCAATGATGATGTGGTTACCGCCGCCCGTGCCGGTGTGCCGGCCATCGAGCATGAATTTTTCCGTGCCGAGCCGCGTCTGCCGCGCTTCCTCGTAAAGAATTTCCGTGCGCTCGACGAGTTCGTCCCAAGTCTTGCTCGGGTGCATGTTGACCTCGATGACGCCGGGGTCGGGCGTGACGGCGAGCTTGTTCAGGCGCGGATCACGCGGCGGCGTTTCGCCTTCGATGATGACCGGCGTGCCCATTTCGGTGACGACGCTTTCAATGCCGGCAATCAAATCCAAATAATCTTCCGTCGTCTCGACGGGCGGCATGAATAGATGCAAACGGCCGTTGCGCGGCTCGACGCAGAGCGCGGTGCGGATAATCCAAGGCGCGCTTTGGCCAACGCCCGGACGGCGCAACGGATTTTCGTCCGGCGGCAACGGATCGAGTGGCTTCGGTTTCTCGCCGAGCTTTTGCGCGCGTTGGCCACGGCCTTCACCGGGCAATGTGGCCGCCTCGGCACGGCCAACGAAGCGCTGGCGATACGAAAATTCTTTCGGCAGTTCCGGCAGTTTCGGATTCGACGGATCTTGTGGCCGCAGCCACGGAAAATCTTTTTCCGAAACCCACGGAATCGAATCGAGCGGCAGCCGCAAACCCATCGGCGAATCGCCGGGGATGAGCCAGAGCGTGTCGTCATCGCGCAAAAACCACGCGCCGGACATCCACCCGCCGCTGACACGCTTGATCGGCAGCGCGTAGCCGACGACGGAATTCAGCCCCTGCTGAAAAATGCGCGCGATGCGGTCGCGCTCCTGCTTGTCCTTGAGATTGGATTTTTCCGGCGTGATGTTCGACGGAAAACGGCGTTCCTTCCAAGTGTAATAAAACGCGTCTTCGTAAGCCGGAATCAAATGCTTCGGATCGCCGCCAACCGTCGCGGCGATGCGTGACAAAAGTTCTTTCGCCTCTTTTGCACCATGGCCGTAATTTTTTGATTCGTCCGCGATGAGCGAATCGTCCTTCCAGATCGGCACGCCGTCCTTGCGCCAATACGCGGCGAGAGCGTAGCGCGGCAGCGGCTCGCCGGGATACCATTTGCCCTGGCCGTAATGCAGCAGCGAGCCGGGCGCGAATTTTCCGCGCAGCCGCTTGATGAGTTCGCCGGACAAAATCCGTTTCTTGTGCGAGACGGCGGTGAAATTCCATTCCGCGCCGTCGGGATCATCAATCGAAACAAAAGTCGGCTCGCCGCCCATCGTCAGTCGCACGTCGCCCTTTTTCAAATCCGCGTCAATCGCGTGACCGAGCTTGGCGATTTCAGCCCATTGCTCTTCGGTGTAAGGCTTGGTAACGCGCGGTGATTCGTGAACGCGCGTGACGTTCATCTCAAAAGCGAATTCGCATTCGCATTCGTCCACGCCGCCGGAAATCGGCGCGGCGCTCGAAGGATCGGGCGTGCAGGCGAGCGGAATGTGGCCTTCGCCCGCGAACAAACCGGAAGTCGGGTCGAGGCCAATCCAACCCGCGCCGGGCAGATACACTTCGGTCCACGCGTGCAGGTCGGTGAAATCCTTTTCCGCGCCGCTCGGCCCGTCGAGCGATTTCACGTCAGGCTTGAGCTGGATCAGGTAGCCGCTGACGAAACGCGATGCGAGGCCGCAATGCCGGAGCAGTTGGCACAGCAGCCACGCGGAATCGCGGCACGAGCCGCTCATTTTTTCCAGCGTTTCCTCGGGCGTCTGCACGCCGGGTTCGAGGCGGATGGTGTATTTGATGTCCTTCCACAAACGCTGGTTGATCGCGACGAGAAAATCATTCGTGCGCGGCTTTTCATTTTCCGGCATTTCCAGCCGCTCCCTTTTCGTGCGGCGCTTGGTTTCGCCGAGCAAATCCCTGCGGATGGCCGTGAGATATTTGGTGAACGCATTCGTCAACCAGCACTTGCGGTTGAACGGCGCGAGTTCGTGGTCGAGCGCCGGATCGTAGGCGAAGGGAAATTTTTCCGCCTGCGGCTCGAGGAAAAAATCAAACGGATTGAACACCGCCATCTCCGCGACCAAATCCACTTCCACGCAAAATTCGCGCGTGGGCTGCTCGAACACCAGCCGCGCGGCGTAGTTCGCCTGCGGGTCCTGCACCCAATTGATGAAATGTTTTTCCGGCGTGATTTTCAGCGAGTAGGACAGGATGCGCGTGCGGGAATGCGGCGCGGGCCGAAGCCGCACGACTTGCGGGCCAAGGTTGACGAGCCGGTCGTATTGGTAATGCGTTTTGTGGTGGAGCGCGACGTGAATGGACATGGTTCAGTGACGAGTGACGAGTGACGAGTGACGGGAGTTGCGCTCCTGCTGCTGCTGTTCTTCCTGCTGCACCATGTGGATTTCGTCGGGACTTTCAAACGGCTGATAGATATAGGCGTTGAAGAGAGCCGCGCCGATGTTGTTCAACTTGAGTTGCGCGCCGTCGAGATACTGGTGCAAACCCGCTTCAAAAAACTCCTCAACGCCGCTGAACTGCAATTCGGCGAGGAAACGACCGGTCAACTTGTCCGCGTCGTTGCAAAAATATCCTTCTTGCGCGCCGGAGATGTGCCGCACGGCGCGATTCAATTCGCGCACGCAAAAGCGCAGCGAGCGCGGAAAACTGTCGTCCAGCAGCAGCAGTTCCGCAATGAGTTTGGGATGGATGTCCGCGCCGTAAGTCGACTTATAGGCGTCCCACGCGCTGCACGAGCGCAGCACGGCGGACCATTCGATGGCATCGGTCTGGTTGACGGAACCCGGCAGGCCGCGTTCCGGCAGCGAGCGGTGACGGACATCGAGAATGCGCGTGGTCTTGTCCGCGCGTTCAAGGAACTGGCCGGCCTGCACGAACCACCAGCCTTCATCGTGAACCATCGTGGCGTTGATGATGCCGATGACGTGGAGCGACGCGGATTTTATTTCCTGAAAAAATTCGCTGGGGCTGCGGTCCCAAACCTTGCGAGCCTGCGGCGAGCGGATGAACAGATAGATGCGGTTCAATTCCTCCCACAGCTCGGTGGTGATCTGGTCGCGCACCATGCGGGCGTTTTCGCGCGCGGAACAGATGCACGAAAAGATGGAATTGGGATTCCCCGGCTCGAAGACCAGAAACTCCGTCACCGCCTTACCGGTGGCGTGCGGGTGCGCCTTGAAAAACGCCTCGTCGTCGCCGGTCGCCTGCACGATCGGCTCCCAATAGGCGGTGAGGCGCTTCTCGTCGAGATTGCGCATGTCGAGCAGGAGTTGCAGGTTCACGTCCACGATGCGCGCGATGTTCTCGGCGCGCTCGGTGTAACGAGCCATCCAGTAAAGTGAATTGGCAACGCGGCTTAACATATTTTAAAATTTGCATTGGCCACAGAGACACAGAGGAAAACAATTTTTCATCTCTGTGAACTCCGTGTCTCTGTGGCAAAAGGTTTTATTCATCGCCATACAAAACCCAAGTGTCCTTGCTGCCGCCGCCTTGCGACGAATT
>CAIXFY010000078.1 GCA_903918885.1 uncultured Verrucomicrobia subdivision 3 bacterium | reverse complement strand
CCAGCCACGCGCGGAATTTTTCCGTGGGCAGCCGGTCGGGCAGTTCGGCGAGGCGATCCAGGTTGAAAAATTTTTCCGCGATGCCGATGCCGAACTGCTGCGCGTCAATGGCATTGACCTGCTGCTCAACGTGGTTCTCCACGGGCACGAGGAACAGCGGCTTGCCCAGCCACGCGGCTTCGCTGACGGACTCGAAGCCGGCGGTGCAGACGACGTTTTTGCACTCGGCCATCATCTTCAGGAACTTCTCGCCGTCCAACTTGTGAAATGTCAGCACCGGCGAATGTTGAAATTCCGCCGGCGCGCCGGGCTTGTCGTAGAAGCAATGCAGCTTCGTCTGCGGATTTTTTTCGCTCCACGCGATGATTTGTTCCGCGTAACCGTGATTCAAAAGATAGACGAGCGTGAAGTCGCCGTTGGGATTGGCGGTGAGTGAGAACAGTTGTTTCCGCAGGATCGGCGGGCCGACGATGATTCGTTTTTCCGGCAAATCCGGCGCGGCGTAAAGGGAGAGCGCCAGTTTGGTCGCCCGCGCACCGAGCAACCAGGTGTAGACGCGCATGCTGAAAAGTTGCTTCCACAGCTTCGGCGTGCGGACATAGCCGGGATGCTGGAACATGAATTGGTGGCCGATGGCGACGACGGGCGGACGTTTTTTTTTGGTGAGCGTGTAAAACGCGGCGATCGGCTCGAAGAAATTGATGATTACATCCGGCTGGGTTTCGCGGACGACGACGTCGAATTGGCGGACGAGGCCAATATATTTTGGTAGACTACCAAGCACGCCGAGCAGCGTAGCGGTGTTGCTGACGGCGCGGTTGTCCTTATATTTGAACTCCAGTGTCGGGAGTTGCCGGACGGGCAGCTTCATCGCCGACGTGAAGTATTCCGGAATGGAGCGGTGCGCGCTCGCGCCCACCGTCACGGCGACGACCTGATGGCCCGCCGCCTCGACCATTTCCTTGACGGCCATCGCCTGAGTCAGGTGACCCCGCCCCTCGCCGAGCACGCAGAACATCATTTTCATGGAAGTGAACGAGTTTGATTTTTCCGTCGAAATCTTCGATCAGCGCGGTGCAGCTTTCCACCCAATCCCCGCAATTCAAATACTCGACGCCGTGCAGCGTCTTCATCTCGGCGCGGTGGATGTGTCCGCAAATGACGCCGTGCGTCTCGTGGCTGCGCGCCATGGCGGCGAGGGTTTCCTCGTATTCGGTGACATATTTCACGGCAGACTTGGCCTTGAATTTCAGATACGCGGCGAGCGACCAGTAACCGAAACCGAGAGCGCGGCGCAGGCGGTTGAAATGCAAATTGAAGTCGAGAATCCAGTTGTAAAGGTGCGAACCAACTTTTTCGAGCAGGTGATTAAAGTGCGTCAATCCATCTGCCTGATGGCCGTGGATAACGAGGTATTTTTTGCCGTCGGCGGCGGTGTGAATGGCCTGCCGCGCGATGGTCACGCTGCCGAATTTCATGCCGAGGAACTGCTCGATGAATTCGTCATGGTTGCCGCTGATGTAAATCACCTTGGTCTGCTTGCGGCTTTTGCGAAGCAATTTTTGGATGAGCACGTTGTAGTCGTCGCGCCAGAACCAGCGGAACTTCAGTTCCCAGCCGTCAATGAAATCGCCGACGAGGTAAAGGTATTTGCAGTCCACGATGCGGAGAAATTCCAGCAGCTCCTCCACCCGCGCGTGGCGCGTGCCGAGGTGGATGTCGGAAATCCAGACCGAGCGGCAGACCAAAGGCTCGTCGGCACCGAGATCGAAATGTTGCTGGCCGTTCGTCATCGAAGTATGACGTCGCCACTCTGCAACAGTTAGGCCAGCGGCGGCAACTAGTTATTCACATTGTCACCGAATTGTTACAACGCTGTAACCCAAACGATACCGTCAAGGCATCCATCGCCGAACTCGAAAATTTAGTCATTAAAAAAATCACCGCTGGAACGCATTTCGTGCATCCGGTGAAATTATTTCTGACTTTGCTTAATTCCCCAAATACTCGCGCGGGTCAGTGACCTTGCCCGTCAAGGCGCTCGCGGCCACCGTCATCGGCGAGGCGAGAAACACCTTGGATTCCTTGTCGCCCATGCGGCCGGGGAAATTGCGGTTCGTCGCGCTGATGCAGTTGATGCCGGATTTGTTGATGCGGCCGAACGTGTCCACCGGACCGCCAAGGCACGCGGCGCACCCGGCGTTTTCCGTCATCTGCACGCCTGCATTCACGAGCACGTCCCAAATTGTCGTGTTGCCCCAATAAGTGGATTGCAGATCACGCACGATCTCCGGCGTCGCCGGCACGCCGAAAGTATCAATGACAACTTTCTTGCCGCGCAGCACGCGGGCGAATTCCACGAAGTCGCTGGTCTTGCCGCCGGTGCAACTGCCGACGTAAGCGCGGTCTAGTGGCTGGTTCATCTCCTTGGCTTTCTTGCGTTGGCCCGGATCGGGATGGCACGCGACCGTGGGTTCGAGCTGGCTCAAATCCACGACGAGTTCGTAAACGAACTTTTGATCTTTGTCCGCTTCGACCGGCGTGTAATTGGCTTTCGTTCCGTTCAACTTCACGCGCGCATCCACATATTCCGCCGTGCGCGCATCGAATTCAAAAATCGCGTTCTTGCCGCCCGCTTCAATCGCCATATTGGCGATGGTCATGCGGTCGTCCATGCTCAACGTCTTCACGCCGGAGCCGTCGAACTGCATGGCACGATATGTCGCACCGTCGAAACCGATTTCGCCGATGCAATGGAGGATGATGTCCTTCGCCATGACGCCGGGCTGAAGCTTGCCTTCGAGGCGGAATTGCATCGTCTCCGGAACCTTGATGAGCAACTTGCCCGTGCCCATCACAAAACCCGCGTCGGTGTTGCCGATGCCGGTGGCGAATTGATTGAACGCGCCCGCCATGCAGGTGTGCGAGTCGGTGCCAAAAAGAATTTCGCCGGGACGCGTGTGGCCTTTCTGCGGCAACGCGGTGTGGCAAACGCCCGCGTAGCGCGAACCGTATTGCTTCTTCATGTTGCCTTTCACGGCGTCGAAAACCCAATGACCGTTCTGGTCATCGATCACGTCGTAGAAATATTCAATGCCCTGCTCGCGCGAAAAATCGCGGAGAATGTCCACGTTGCGATTGGACTTGGAGTCGGCGGTGAAAATGTAATGGTCGGGGATGATGACAATTTTCTTTTTGTCCCAGACTTTCGCGTCCTTGCCGAATTCGCGTTTGAACACACCAATCGTGCCCGGCCCGCAAACGTCGTGCGTCATGAGCACATCGGCATTCACCCAAATATTGTCGCCGGCCTGGACCGAAGTTTTGCCGGCGGCGCGCGCGAGGATTTTTTCCGTCAACGTCATAAGGCGCACAGTATAGCTGATGCATGGGGCTAGTTCAACTGTGCAAACGGGTGGCCAGCGGTCTGGCTTGTCTTGTTTCCTAACGTAGAAAGCTGAGCCACCGCCGACCTGTGACGCGAATCGCGACAGCGGAACTGACAGCGCCAACGACGGTTGGATTAACTGTTGGGTATTGCACAGCGTTCCGCATGGGTTAAATATGATGATTCCAAGGAGAGAGATAGTCGCTGATTCCCTTCAATCCGAAAATCCCTTGGCCGAAGCGAAAAACGGTTGTTTAGACCACCTGCGGCATATACCCGCTTTCGGGTCTAGCGTTAAAAAATAAAATCGTTATTTTTCACTACTGTCCGGTTTAAAAACCGAGTAAACATTGATGATTTTCGGTGTCTGGCGGTTGTGTAGCAGGTGGCAGTTGAGCAAGCGCCTGTAAAATGGGCGTTTTCTCAAAGAGCGTGAGGCTTAAAATCTGTAGAATG
>CAIXFY010000077.1 GCA_903918885.1 uncultured Verrucomicrobia subdivision 3 bacterium | reverse complement strand
CCGCGATCCGCATCGCGCAGGATGCGGATCTTGTCTTCCGTCGTGTATCGTTTGCCTTTCATTCGTCTGGTCCTTTCTTGCGTCCCAGACTAACACATCAACTGGCCCGAAAAAGTGAAGTCACGTCATCCCTTGCAAATAAAAGTGGTGGTAGGTGATGGATTCGAACCATCGAAGGCGTAAGCCGACAGATTTACAGTCTGCACCCTTTAGCCACTTGGATAACCTACCACGAAAGGGACGCGTATTAAGCCATGTCAGGTCGCACTTGTCAATCCACGTGGCTTCAAAATTAAGAACACCTCGCCGCTCGCCCTTTGAAATTGTGCGGCCGGTAAATTTGATTTAAATTGGCCGGATGTTCGATTCGTTAAGCACCAAGCTCCAGAACGCTTTTAAGAACCTGCGCGGCCTCGGAAAAATCTCCGAGAGCAACGTCGGCGACGCCTTGCGCGAGGTGCGGATGGCGCTGCTGGAAGCCGATGTGAATTTCAAGGTCGCCCGCGATTTCATCGAACGCGTCAAAACCAAATCGCTCGGCGCAGAAGTCATCACCAGCGTCCAGCCCGGCCAACAGATCATCAAATTTGTCAGCGACGAACTCACCGACTTGCTCGGCTCACAGAATGCCGCGCTGAATCTTTCCGGTAGCCCAAGCTGTATCATGATGGTTGGTTTGCACGGCGCGGGCAAAACCACTTCGTCCGGCAAGCTCGCGAAGCTCCTCAAGAAACAAGGCCGCTCACCGCTGCTCGTGGCGGCGGACGTGTATCGTCCGGCGGCGATGGATCAACTGGAAACGCTTGGCAAGCAAGTCGAAGTGCCTGTGTTCATCAAGCGCGGCGAGATGGATGTTTTGAAAATCGCGCGCGAGGCTTTGGATTTTGCGAAGGTCAATAATTGCAACGTCGTCATCTTCGACACCGCCGGACGTTTGCAAATCGACGAGCCGCTCGTGCAGGAATTAGTGCGCCTGCGCGACCTCGTGAAGCCGCAGGAAATTCTCCTCGTGCTGGACGCCGCGACCGGTCAGGAAGCCGTCAACGTTGCCACGCATTTTGACCAGGCGCTGAGCATCACGGGTTCAATTCTCACGAAACTCGACGGCGACGCACGCGGCGGCGCGGCGTTGAGCCTGAAGTCTGTCACCGGCAAGCCGATCAAGTTCGCGGGCGTCGGCGAAAAGCTGGATGAATTTGAGCCGTTTCATCCCGAACGCATGGCGTCGCGGATTCTCGGCATGGGCGACGTCGTCAGTCTCGTGGAAAAGGCAGCGGAAGCCGTCAACGAGGAAGATGCCAAGCGCATGGAGGAGAAAATGCGCAAAGGTGAATTTTCGCTCGAAGATTTTCTGGAACAGTTGCGCGCGATGAAGAAGCTAGGTTCACTGGAAAGCGTTTTGAAAATGCTGCCGGGCGGGAGCGACGCGCTCAAGCAGATGGACATCGGCAAGCAGGAAAAGGAATTCAAACGCATGGAAGGCATGGTCTGCGCGATGACGCTCAAGGAACGGCGCAATCCGGTTCTGCTCAACGCGAGCCGCCGCCGCCGCATCGCCGCCGGCAGTGGTGTGACGGTGACGGAGCTGAACACGATGCTCAACAAATTTTTCCAGATGCAAACGATGATGAAAAAGATGGGCAAGATGTCCAAGATGATGGGCAAAATGGGCGGCGCAATGCCGGGGATGTTCCGTAAATAATTTCTTCGCGCTGGATGTGCCAACCGTGCCAGCCATGACGCCTGTTGGCACAATTTTCTGTGCCAAAACTTTCCAATGCATCTTCGCGCGGGGAATCTGATTCTTCAAAAACCATTGATTTAATTGGTTTTATTTCTGTTTCGGCGGTTGGCACTGCGCAAGCTAAATAGAAGTTGTCCGACAACTTTAACCATCAACCGAAAGGAAAATAATTATGAAACTGATACAATGTTCGCGTCCCGTGGCTTGGCCGACATTTGGCCGGCTGACCAACTTGCAAGATGAGCTCGATCGCCTGTTTGAAGCGCCGTTGACGGCGTGGGCGCCCGCGCTCGACGTGCACGAAGACAAGGACAGCTTCAGCGTCCGCGTGGAATTGCCCGGCCTGAAGCGCGAGGACATCGAGGTCGCGCTGCACGACGGCGCGCTCGTCATCTCCGGCGAACGCAAAACGGAGGCGATTCACGAGGACACGGAAGTTCACCGGCAGGAGCGGTATTACGGGAAATTTTCCCGCGCGCTCACGCTGCCAGCGGCGGTTTCCGGCGACAAAGTGAAGGCGCAATACAAAGACGGCATTCTGACCGTCACGTTGCCCAAGGCTGAAGAAGCTAAACCGAAAGCCATCACCGTCAGCGAATAACCAGACCAAAAAACAAAAGGCGGGAACCACGAATGGTTCCCGCCTTTTTCATCGTCCAATTTTTCAGACGTAAAAATAAACGTAGGCCGCGAACGACACCGCCGCGAGCCCAGCGGCAGCCGCGAGCGACCAGAGCAGACTCTTCTGGCGCGCCGCGATGGAGAACGTGGCGATAATCACCGCCATCTGTGCCGCCAGCATGCCGTAGAAAAATTTCGCGCTGCGCTTGTGGTGATGCTCGGCGGAGATGTTGCCCTTACGAACCTGCAATTCCAAAATGCCGCCAATGGCCGAATTCAATTTCGCCTCGGCATCATAACGCTCGGCGGTGTAGCGCAGCCGCGCCGCGCTGAAACTGCGGAACACGGTTTTGTCGCCCGCCATCAGAGCGTCGTCTAGTTTATCGGCGGCCTTGTTGATGGGCTTGGCGACGGTGTCAAAGGCGTTCGCGGCGTCCTTCGCGGCGACGAGTGATTCCGTCAGCGTTGCGTCCTTGATCTTTGCCAGCATCGCCGTCACTTCGCTTTCGGGTTTGGAATTTTCCACGGCGACCAGCGCAGCGTTCACGTTGTCGTCAAACTTCGCAGGCGTGGCGGCGGGAATTTTATTTTTCACCAGCGCGTCCACCGTCGTGGCGTCCGCGCCCAGCAACGCCTCCGCCGTGAGCGGATTCACCTCGCTCGTTGCGGCGAGCAAATCGAGCGTGTTGCGCGCCACGGCACTGCGAAGTTTCTTCGCCTGAAAATAACTCCACTGGTCGCCCGCCTTGGACTGAAGTTGCGCCGCCGCCGAGCGGTCATATTGCGCCTTGGTCATCTCGCTGGACGCGAGACCGGCGAGCATCGTCGCGATGACCGTCATCACAATGGGCGTCGCGCCGAGGATTTTGCCCCAAGCGGATGGCGGCAGATCTTTTTTGAGTTCGTTGGGAATTTCGATTTTTCCAGCCATAAAACAGGATTATTTGAATGTCGACGCCAGCTTACACAGAAAATTATTTTGCGCCAGCCCGCAAAACGCATTGCCGTTCGCCGCTGGAAAATTCACCATCAGCGCGTGAACGAAATCTGGCAGAGCGAATCCATCATCGCGCAAACCCAGCGCATCGCCCGTAGTCTGAATCACTGGACCGGACGCGCGTTGCTGCCGGGCTTGTTCAATCCGCTCGGTCTGGCGAAAAATGTTTTTGAAGCGCCGTTCGTCCTCGTTTCGCATGGCACGGAGGCTGACCCGGTTTTGAATTATGGCAACGCCGCCGCGCTTGCACTCTGGGAAATGTCGTGGGACGAACTCACGCGCACGCCGTCGCGTTTGACCGCCGAAGCGCCGAACCGCGAGGAACGCGCCCGACTTCTGGCCGCCGTCACCGCCAATGGCTTCATTGACGATTATGCCGGCATCCGCATTTCTAAAACGGGCCGGCGCTTCCGCATCGCACAAGCGACGGTTTGGAATCTACTCGACGAACGCGGAAATTATGCCGGCCAAGCGGCGACGTTTTCACGCTGGGAATTTATTTGAAAATTTGCCAACCATAAAATGAATTCAACTGCGAAAAAAACCCAACGCGTCGTCATCGCAGGCGGCGGCGCGGCGGGCTTCTTTGCCGCCATCGCCTGCGCTGAGGCCGCGCCGGGTGCGGAAATTCTTCTGCTGGAAAAGACCGCGCACTTTCTTGCGAAGGTGAAAATCTCCGGCGGCGGGCGCTGTAATGTCACGCACGCCTGTTTCGAGCCGCGCGAATTTGCCCGGCGCTATCCGCGCGGCGAACACACGCTGATTTCGGCGCTCCAGAAATTTTCCGCACGCGATACGGTGGACTGGTTCGCGGCGCGCGGTGTGGAATTAAAAACGGAACACGATGGCCGCATGTTTCCCGTGACCAATTCGTCGCAGACAATCATTGATTGTTTGACGAATGCGGCGGCAAAAGCTGGCGTTAAATTGAAACCGAATTGCGGCGTCGAAAGCGTGGTTGAAAAATCCAGCGGCGGCTTTGAACTAAAACTTTCCACCGGCGATACACTGGACTGCGACCAATTGCTGCTCGCCACGGGCGGTTGCCGCTCGGCGGCGCTGGGGCATCTCGCGGCTTCACTCGGCCATCAGATTGAAACGCCCGTGCCATCGCTGTTCACCTTTCACATCGCCGTCCCGTGGCTGAACCAACTCGCGGGCGTGGCGGTGGAAGACGCGGAGATTTCCATAGCTCCGGCCAAACTCCGCGAGCGCGGGCCGGTGCTACTCACGCACTGGGGCTTGAGCGGCCCGGCGATTCTGCGTTTGTCCGCGTGGGGCGCGCGATGGCTGGCCGAAAAGAATTATCAGTTTCCGCTGCTCGTGAACTGGCTGCCGACTTGGAGCGACGACAAATTGATGGCGGAATTTACCGCGCGCCGGAAATCGCAGCCGGCCAAACTCGTCGTGAATTTCCCGGTCGCGCCGCTGTCCGCGCGGCTCTGGACGCAACTGGTCGCCGCCGCTGGCATTGCGGCAGACACGCGCTGGTCGGCACTCGGCAGCGCGGGGCAGCACAAGCTGATTCAGCAGTTGCGGCGCGGGGAATTTGCCGTGACCGGAAAAAGCCTGAACAAGGACGAGTTCGTGACCTGCGGCGGCGTGCGGCGGGACGAGGTGGATTTTCGCACGATGGGGAGCAAATTTTGTCCCGGACTTTTTTTTGCGGGCGAAGTGCTGGACGTGGACGGCATCACCGGCGGTTTTAATTTTCAGAACGCGTGGACGACCGGATTTCTCGCTGGAAATGCCATGGCCGATTTCAAAACCATTTCTTCTTCTTGAAATACCAGTAGGTCGCCGCCGTGGAAAGGAGCATGACGGCGGTGGCGATGTGGTAACCGTTTTTCGTGTGCAGCTCGTGCATATTCTCAAAGTTCATGCCTTCCCACGTTCCAATCATCATGAGCGGCGTGGTGATGACGGTGATGAGCGTGAGCAGCTTCACGACTTCGCCAGTTTGGTTGGACGACATGTTCAAATAGACCTGCAGAATGCCCGTGAGCGAATCCGCATAGCCATGCGCGAGCTCGCCGATGTGGAAGAGCGAATCGTAAATGTCCCGGAAATACGGCACGAGATGCGGGCGCACGAGCTTGAATTCCCCGGCGGCAAAACGCCCCAGCACTTCGCGTTGCGGCCCGATGATCTGGCGCAGGTGCAACACTTCCTTCTTCACTTGCAAAATTTTATTCAGCGTATCCTTGCTGGGTTTTTGAAACGCGAGTTGTTCCAGTTCGGCGATCTCCAGCGACAGTTCGTCGAGCGCGGGCTTGTAATTATCCACGAGATTATCGAGCAACGAATGCGCCAACCGGTCGGGTGCGCGCGCAATGTTCATTGAACCATTCAAGGCGCGCTCCTCAATGTTGGTGACGCTGCGCAGCGGTTCGTCGTGATAGGTAACAAGAAAGTTTTTGCCGAGAAAGAAATTCAACTCACTCGTGCCGAAGCAGCCGTCCTTGCGGCTATAATCCACCGCGTGAATGACCATGAAGAGATACGGCGTGAACATGTCGTCCTCCTTCGGCGAATATTCTTCCACCTTCGGCGACGGGCTGGGCTGCACACAGTCCTCGATGGACAGCGGATGAAAATGGAAAATTTGTTCCAGCACTTCCTTGTTCTCGAAAGCCGTCGGCTTCTCGAGGTCAACCCACAGAAAAAGATTCGTGTCCGCCAGCAGCGTCGGCATCAGGAACGGCTCGATGTCCTTCGTGTGCAGCTTGCCCTGCGTGGTGAATGCAAATGAGCGGATCATGGAAAAGTTTTGTTGCCGCAAATCCTAGGCGCATCCGCGTTCAAGGCAAGTTTCGTTTTGAACCACCTACGCAGATGTCTGCTGTTCACGTAAAATTTTAAGCGCTGCCAACGCCGCATCGCTTTCCGCCGCCTTTTTACTTGTGCCGGAACCACGCGCCAATTCCGCGCCGTCATGCAAAACAGCGCAGAGAAATTGCCGTTCGTGATCCGGCCCAGCGGAAGAAACCAGTTCGTAAACCGGCGCGGTCGGCGATTTTGATTGCAGCAATTCCTGCAATTCGCCCTTCGGATTTTCAATACCGGAAGGCAAGGCCAGCTCGCCGATTTCAGCGGCGAACTCGCGCAAAACAAATTCGCGAGCCGCAGCCAAACCACCATCGAGAAATATCGCACCCAGCACCGCCTCGAACGCATCGGTCAACGCCGAAGCCCGTTCACGCCCGCCGGTGTTTTCCTCGCCACGACTCAAAATCAGGTGCGCCCCCAGACCGAGCGGGCGCGCGTGTGCCGACAGCGAACCAGAGTTCACCAGCTTGGCGCGCGACTTGGTGAGCATGCCCTCGTCCGCGTCGGGAAATTTTTCGTAAAGTTCACGCGACAAAATCAGACCGAGCACGGAGTCGCCCAGAAATTCCAAACGCTGATTGTGCGGCAACGGCGCATTGGCGTCGTGCGCAACGGATGGATGTGTGAGCGCGAGACGCAGCAACGCTTCGTCGCGGAATTGATGGCCGAGGCGGTTTTGAAGTTCGGCTAAAGCGGACACGGAAAATTTAATTGGTTGGCGCGGCAGTCTCGGCGGGCGGCGCAGCTTCAAGTGGCGGAACGGAATTTTGTTCGTCAGCGGGAGCCGGAGTTTCCGCCGCTGATGCGGGCGGATTCAAACCGTGCTCCAGTAGTTGCGCCACATCGTGCTGGACTTGTTCCAGCTGGCTGAGATGCAGGTTCGGATCGGCTATCGTGAAGATGTCGCCGGTCTTCGGCTGTTCGTAAATGAAGATGCGCTGGCCGTCGCGGTGGAGCTGCTCCTTCACCTTGAGGATGCGTTTGCGTTCGAGCATCACGGCGAGAATATAGGCGGCGGGCGCGTAACGCGGATCGTTTTGCGTGATGAGTTTGCGCAGAACGGATTCGGCATTTTCCTTTTGAATCGCCTCGATTGGTTGCGCTGGCGGCGCTTCGTAAACGCCATTCCATTGGGAAATAAATCCGTTGCGACTGCGCGCATCGCCGGCATTCTGCGCGCATGGCTCGCAAATGTCCGAACGGCGCAGCTCCTTGCCGTCGTCGGACAAAATCGTGCGATACGGCTGTTTGTCGGCAAACGGCTGGCTGCACGCCTCGCAGGCGTGCGCGCGGGACTGAATGTTCCATTCGTTCATGGGCGTGAGAAATTAACAGACTCGGCGGTGGCGAACACGAAGATTTTCCAATCAACCTTGGCCCAACTTCTTCGATTTCTCCGTTGCGGCGCGGACGGCGCTCATCACGGTGGCGCGTAGCTTGCCTTTTTCCAGTTCGTGAATGCCTTCAATCGTCGTGCCGCCGGGACTCGTGACTTGATCCTTCAACGCGCCGGGATGCACGCCGGTTTCCAAAACCATTTTCGCGCCGCCCAAAACGGTTTGCGCCGCGAGCTTCGTTGCGATGTCGCGCGGCAATCCCGCCGCCACGCCGCCGTCACTCAACGCCTCGATGAATTGATAAACGTAAGCCGGACCGCTGCCGCTCAAACCAGTCACGGCGTCGAGCAGACTTTCCTTCACTTGCATCGCAATGCCGACGGCGAACAAAAGTTTCTTCGCCAGCTCGGCGTCAGCGACGCTGGCGTTTTTGCCGAGCGCAAAGCCGGCCGCACCAGCGCCGACGAGCGCGGGCGTGTTGGGCATCACCCGGATGACGCGCGCGCCGGCGGGCAGCGCGGCTTCCAATTTTGCCAGCGTCACGCCCGCCGCGATGGAAATGAGTAGATGATTTTTTGTGAACGCGCCGGAAATTTCCGCGAGCGCGACGGCTACCTGATCCGGCTTGGTGGCGAGAATCAAAACGTTCGCGGCCTTCGCCACTTCGAGATTGGCGACGACAGTTTTCGCGCCGGTCTCGGCGGCGAAATGTTTCCGCGCGGCGTCAAACGGATCGGCGGCGATGAGTTGTTTCGCCGTCACGAGTTTCGCGTTGACGAAGCCGCGGGCGAGCGCAGTGGCCATTTTGCCCGCGCCGAGGAAACCGATTTTCAGTGGTTTTGCCATGCGCTGTTTGTATCAGGCAATGCGGTGGCGCGGAAGTGAAATTGGTGGCGGAATTCACGGCTTGTTTTCATCCGGTTGGAAGCTATGCTCTTCCCGCTCGTAAAATGGCCATCACCCGCAAATCTTGGGACACCTTCGAAGCCATGCGCACCGCCGCGCAGGAAGGCGACGCGCAGGCGCAATGCTATCTTGGCGTCTGTTTCCAGAACGGCCAGGGCGTGCCGCAGGACAATCACGAGGCGGTCAAATGGTTCCGCAAGTCGGCAGATCAGGGCGATTCCGTGGCGCAATGTTATCTCGGCGTCTGCTATTGGATGGGTCAGGGCGTGCCGCAGGAACTCGGCGAAGCCGCCAAGTGGTTGCGCGAGGCGGCCGAGCAAGGCGATCCAGCGGCGCAGTTCAATCTGGGCATGCTTTACGAGACCGGTCAGGGCGTGCCGCAAAATTATGCCGAGGCGGTGAAATGGTATCGCGAGGCGGCGGAACGCGGTTACCCGGCGGCGCAATTCAATCTCGGCGTTTTCTTCGAGCAAGGTCAGGTGGTGGAACAGGATTTTGCCGAAGCCGCGAAATGGTATCTCCTCGCCGCAGATCAGGAACTCGCCGACGCGCAATGCAATCTCGGTCTCTGTTACCAAACCGGTCGCGGTGTGCCGAAAAGCGGTTCCGAAGCCGTGAAGTGGTTCATCAAAGCCGCGCGGCAGGGAAATAAAACCGCCCAGCATAATCTCGGCCTGCACTACGCGGCCACGGAAACCGGACAGGTGGTGGAGTAGTCAGCCCGCCAGTTCCGTGAGTTTTTTATTCGCGGCTCCCGAATCGATTGTCTCGCCTGCCAGCTCCCAGCCTTCCGCCAGCGATTTCACTTTCCCAGCAACAAAGAAAGCCGCGCCAGCATTCAGTAAAACCGCGTCGCGTTGCGGACCGCGATCTGTGCCCCGCAAAATTTTCCGGGTAGTTTCGGCGTTCTGAAACTTGTCGCCGCCAAGCAAATTTTCCAGCCGCACCGGTTGCAACGGGAAATTTTCCAGCGACAAGACGGACTTGGTGAAGCCGCGTTCGTGATAAAATTCCGCAACAAAATTTTCACCAAGCGTCGAAAGTTCGTCGATACGCGCCGCGCCGACGCTGCCGCTGACGACCATGCCCCGGCGCACGCCGAGCGATTGCAAGACTTTCGCCAGCGGTTCGCACAATTCCGCGCGCGGCACGCCGACGAGCATGGCGGAGGGACGCGCGGGATTCAGCAGCGGGCCGAGGAAATTAAAAATAGTTCGTTGGCCGCGTTCGGCGCAGAGCTTGCGCGCGGCGGCAATATTTTTGAATGCGGGATGAAAATTCGGCGCGAAGAAAAAGGCGAAGTTCTTTTCACGCAAAGCGGTCGCGGCTTCGGCGGGCGACAAATCAATGCGGATGCCGAGCGCTTCCAAAACATCCGCGCTGCCGGCCTGCGAGGTGACGGCACGGTTGCCGTGCTTGGCAACGGTTACGCCGGCAGCGGCGCAGAGAATCGCACTAGTCGTGGAAATATTGAAAGTGCCGAGGCGATCGCCGCCCGTGCCGACGATGTCGAGAATTTCCTGCGACTCGCGCCAGTTGGTTTCGAGCGGCACAGGCACGGATTTTTCGCGCAGCGCGGCGGCGAACGCAGCGATTTCTTCTGGTGTCTCGCTTTTTTTGGCCAGCGCGATGAGAAAATCTGCCTTCACGAACGCGAGAGTTTTTTCATCGGTCAAGTGCTCGACGGCGAGTCGCACCTGTTCGGTGGACAGGTTTTGCGCGGCGGCAAGTTGTCGGGTGAGCATTTCAAGCACGCGGGGATTTTACGGTGCAACGCGAAAGGCACAAACTGAAATTGCGGCGGCAGGAGGATTTATCGTAACTTAAGGTTTGCCAAATTGGTCTGTATGAGGCGACGCGGCAAATATTTATGTCTGAAAAAAACAACGGTAGTTGGAAATGGATCTTGATTCTCGCAATCGTTGCGGTGGGTGCGGGCACCTATTTTTATTTTCATCATGGCGGCGGCGTGGTGGTGAATTTCAACACCTTGGCGGTGACGCGCGGCGAGTTGACCGCGACAGTCACGGCGACTGGCACGTTGAATCCGGTGGTGAATGTGACGGTGGGCAGTCAGGTTTCGGGCCGCATCAGCAAATTGTATGTGGATTACAATTCGCCGGTGACGAAGGGCGAAGTGCTGGCGGAAATTGATCCGGCGACGTATCAGGCGGCTGTCGAGCAGGCCAGCGCTGACCTCGCGAACGCGCGGGCAAATCTTGAGTTGCAGCAGGTTCAGTTTGATCGCAGCAGCGAGCTTTACACGAACAAGTTGATTTCCGGTTCTGATTACGACATTGCCCGCGCCTCGCTGCATTCGGCTGAAGCGACGGTGAAAATCAAGCAGGCTTCGTTGAGCAATTCACAGGTGAACTTGAACTACTGCAAAATTGTTTCGCCCGTGGATGGTGTGGTGATTTCGCGCGCGGTGGAATTGGGTCAGACGGTTGCTTCCAGTTTCAACACACCGACAATTTTCCAAATCGCGAACGACCTGACGAAAATGCAGATTGATTCTAACGTGGCCGAAGCCGACATCGGCGGCGTGGTGGAGGGGCAGAGCGTGGATTTTACGGTGGACGCGTATCCGACGCGCACTTTTCACGGCGAAGTGGCGCAGGTGCGCAATTCGCCCATCACCGTTAACAACGTTGTCACCTACGACACCGTTATCAGCGTGACGAACGCAGATTACAAATTGAAACCTGGGATGACCGCGAACGTCTCCGTCATCGTCGCGCAACGGGATGACGCGTTGAAAGTGCCGAATGCCGTGCTGCGCTTCCGGCCACCGGATAGCGCGATAGTCCTGACCAACCCTATCGCCTCGACAAACACAATTGCCGTCGGTAAGGGCTCGCATAAAGGCAAGGGTAACCGCGGCGGTCGCACGGTCTACATTCTCGCAGGCAGCGCCAGTGCGCCGCAGTTGAAGCCGGTGCAAATCCGCACCGGTATCACTGACGGCATTAACACCGAAATCACGGACGGCTTGAAGGACGGTGACAAGGTGGTTGCGAGCATTGTGCAAACCGATGCACAAAATTCAGCGTCCGCACCCGGCACCACTCCGTTTGGCGGCGGCTTCCCGCGGCATTAATACAAGGCAGAAGTGAGAATGCAGAATGCAGAAACAAACCTTGCGCCGCGAACGAAAATGTTTGCGCGGCGGATTATTCGGCTTTACGGCGCGCTGCCGAAGCCGGATGTCGTGGCGCAGGTGCTGGGAAAGCAACTGTTGCGGTCAGGAACATCGGTCGGGGCAAATTATCGTGAAGCACGTCGTGGCAGGTCGAAGGTGGAATTCATGGCAAAAATCGGCGATTGCCTGAAAGAAGCCGACGAACTGGCGGCAATTTTCACCACCATTTCCAAACGTGCCAGAGGTGACGCATGACATACTTCTGCATTCTGCATTCTCACTTCTTCCTTCCATGAATGCTGTCATAAAACTTTCCGACATCCACAAGACTTATCGCACCGGCGAAGTGGATGTTCACGCCGTCCGTGGTGTGACGTTGGACATCGCGCCGGGTGAATTCGTGGCCATCATGGGTTCCAGCGGCTCCGGTAAAAGCACGTTGATGAATATGATCGGCTGCCTTGATCGGCCGACGGGCGGAAGTTATTTTCTCGACGGCCTCGACGTTTCCACGCTCGACCGCGACCAGCGGGCGAAAATCCGCAACGACAAAATCGGCTTCGTATTTCAGGGTTTTAACCTGCTTTCACGCACGACTGCGCTGGAAAACGTCGAGATGCCGATGCTTTACAACAGCCAGCGCATTTCGCCCGGCGAGCAAAAGATTCGTAGCACCAGATCACTAGAACTCGTTGGCTTGGCCGATCGCGCCAACCACAAACCTAATCAACTTTCCGGCGGCCAGCAGCAGCGTGTAGCCATCGCCCGCGCGCTCGTGAATCAGCCGTCGCTTCTGCTCGCCGATGAGCCGACGGGAAATTTGGACAGCCAGACGAGCATTGAAATCATGGGCGTGTTCCAGAAGCTGAACGACGCCGGCATCACCATCGTCATGGTCACGCATGAATTAGACGTGGCGCGCTATACCAAACGGATGATTATCTTGCGCGATGGGAAAATTCTCACGGATGAAATAGTGCCCGCGCGCTTGAACGCGGAAGCAGAGTTGAAAAAATTGCGCCTAGCGCAGGAGGCGGTGAAGCTCGCATGAAATTTTTTGCGCCCTTCAGACTCGCCGGTCGCGCACTGCGGCGAAACAAGATGCGTTCGCTGCTGACGATGCTGGGCGTCATCATCGGCGTTGGCTCGGTCATCGCATCGGTCAGCATCACGACGGGCGCATCCAAACAGGTCGAGGACAAGGTCGCCAGTCTGGGGCAAAATATAGTGACGGTTTTCTCCGGTAGTTTCAGCAGCGGCGGCTCGCGCAGCGGCTGGGGCAACGCGCCAACCTTGACGGTAGACGACGCAATCGCCATCAAAAACGAAGTCGCCAATGTCGTAGCCGTCAGCCCAGAAGTGCGCGACCGCATGCAGATTTTGGCAAACGGCTTGAACTGGAACACCGCCATTCAGGGAGAGTCGCCGGATTATCCTCAAATCCGCGACTGGGACATTGCCGACGGCGCGATGTTCACGGATGCCGATGTGCGCAGTATTGCAAAAGTCGCCGTCATCGGCAAAACGGTGGTGGATCAGTTGTTCATTAACGAAGATCCGGTTGGCCAGACGCTGATTGTGCGCAACATCCCATTCAAAATCGTCGGCGTGCTGGAATCTAAAGGTTTCAACTTGTTCGGTCAGGATCAGGATGATGTCGTGATTATTCCCTACACGAGCCACATGCGACGCATCGCCAAGCGAACATTTGTAAGTTCCATCATGGTGCAGGCCGCCAGCAAAGACTCCATCACCCAAGTGCAAGAAGACATCAACACGCTCATGCGTGACCGGCACAAAAGCGCGGAACCGGATTTCACCGTGCGCACACAACTGGAATTGATGGCGATGGCCACCTCGACGACGCGCATCATGTCGGTGCTGCTTGCTGCCATCGCGAGTGTGTCGCTCATCGTCGGCGGCATCGGCATCATGAACATCATGCTGGTCAGCGTCACGGAACGGACACGCGAAATCGGCATCCGCATGGCCGTCGGCGCACGCGGGCGCGACATCCTGATCCAATTTTTGATTGAAGCGGTCACGCTGAGCGCGGCGGGTGGCATCATGGGCATTGCGCTGGGCATGACGGCGGCAAAAATAACTTCGCAAATCACCGGCTGGCCGACGCTGACGCCGTTCACATGGATCGGCATTGCGTGTATTTCCAGCGCGGCCATCGGCATCGTGTCCGGTTTTTATCCCGCGTGGAAAGCTTCCCGGCTCGACCCGATTGAAGCTTTGCGCTACGAATAGGCTGTGGCTGTCGAAATCCTTCCAACCCACACGTCGGAGCTTTTTCAAAAAGCCGTCCGCCGCGCTGCCGAACTACTACGCGCCGGCGAAGTCGTCGCTTTGCCGACAGAAACCGTTTACGGCCTCGCCGCGAATGCGCTGGATAAAAACGCTGTCGCGAAAATTTTCCAAATCAAAGGCCGACCCGCACACAATCCCATCATCGTCCACGTCGCGAGCAATGAGATGGCGCGTGATTGCGTAAAAGATTTTCCCAATTTGGCCGAAAGATTTTCAAAAGCATTCTGGCCCGGCCCGCTGACTTTGGTTTTGCCGCGCGCGGAAACAATTCCAAACCTCGTCACTGCTGGCGGCGAAACCGTGGGCGTGCGCTGGCCGAGCCATCCGTTCATGCAGGCGGTCATTCGCGAGTGCGGTTTTCCACTGGCCGCACCGAGCGCCAATTTGTCCAACCAAGTTTCGCCGACGAGTGCGGCACACGTCCGCGCGCAACTCGGAGAAAAAATTTCGCTCATCGTGGACGGCGGCCAGTCGCAGGTGGGCATCGAGTCCACGGTGCTGGACTTGACGGTGTCACCGCCGAGAGTTTTGCGGCCAGGGATGATTCACGAGGAGTCGCTTGCGGCCGTCTGTGGTGAAATCCAAAGTCTAAACTCCAAAGTCCAAAGTCGGGATTCCGCGCTGCGCAGTCCGGGTTTGTTGGAGAAACATTATTCGCCCAAGGCGAAACTGGTCGTGATGGATTGGACGGATGAGGCGGATTTGGGCGCAAAAATTTCCAGCTTCAAGTTTCAGCGCTCGGTCATTCATCTCATCGTGCATACGAAAATCCCGGCAGGCTTCGCGGCGGAAAATGTATGCGTCATCCCGCACGATGCGGAGGCGTTTGCGCGCGCGCTTTACGGCGAGCTGCACCGCTGCGACGCAGCGGGCGCGAAACTGATTGTCGTGGAAGCGCTCCCATCGGCATCGGAATGGTCAGGCATCGCCGATCGTTTACGGCGCGCGTCTGCTTAGGGATATTCGATTGGCCAGCGAACTTTATCTGAAAGAAAAATGGCCGCTCCCATCCCGTAAGGCGAGAAAATCAGTGGAAATTTTTCCGGCGGTTTGCCCAGCGCGAGCATACTCAACGAAAATCGCGGCCAACTGTCCAGGGAGCCGACATAGCATTCGCTCAGCAGTGGGCTGTCGAGGGTCAACGGCGTGAGGTAGAGCGCGTTGACGCGCTTGGTGTAATAGCAGAGCTGCGTAAATTCATAGCCGGAGTTGACGGTGAGCCAGGTGCATTGGCGGTCGCCATACCACGCAACGGCCCAAGGCATGTCACTCATGATAAGTTCCTCAGGCTGAATCCAGGCCGCGAATCGCTGGATCTCGGGCGGGTTGTAAGGCGGAAATGGCACGGTGGAAATCTTTGGTGGCAACAGCGTGGCGATGAGTGGCTGGCAGCAAATTAAAACGGTGGCGACGACAATCAGCAGTGCCGCCTCCGGCGACGGTAAATCCATTTGCCGAAGCAGTTGAAACAGGCCGCCCACGGCCAGAATTGCCAGCAGTGGCAACATCAGAACCAAAAGATTCTCGGAATTGATTTCGGGCGTCAATTTTGCAAGCTGCGTCGTGCCCAATGCCTGCGCCACCAGCATGACTAACAAGCTGGCTAGGGCAAACCATCGCAAGCGCCGGGTGGCTAGGTTCGGCAGCTTAGCCAACAAGCTCGCAAAGAATAAAACCAGCAACCAACCGCCCGATTTCAGCAGATCACTCTGAAACATCGTCCGCAGATTTTCGAGCAGCTTCCGCGAATAGGGGCGAACCCAGTAGGCCTTGGTCATGTCCGGGTGAATGGATTGCATCAGTTCAGCCCGTGGAAAAACAAACGTGTTTTCCGCGACGGCATAACCAGCCGTGCCAAACCAAGTGCCGCTCACTGCCAAATTTCGCACTACCCAAGGCACGACGACGATAACAAATGTCAAAGATGCCGTAACCGCCAGGGCGGGACGCCGAACACCGCCGAAGAGAGTTAGGAAAAAAACCACTGGAATGATAATCCAGCCGAAAGCATACCTTGTGAGCATGCCCAAACCCACAAGCAGCCCGGTGAAAAACGCCAATAAAAATAAACGGCTAACATCAGGCTGGGTATCCCGTCCCGTCTGCTCAATTCTGCACAGACACCAAATCAGGCCCAAGAAAACAAGCAGCAACAACATCGTGGACTGGCCGGAAATGCTGAATTTCCACAACATATCTGCCCCCAACGTTAGTAGTGCCGCCAGCCAGGTTACCTGCGCGTCGAAAAGCATCCGCGCCAAGAAAAAAGTCAACGCCACAATCCCCACCAGCAGGATTTGATTGAAGATGGCGATGAAAAACTCTGGCTTGAAACGTAAGAATGTTCCGCCCATTGACCAAAACGGATCTTGTAGGTTCGCCTTCCATTCCGGTTTAAATATTTTGAACAGACCCGCCAACACGGTTGGATACAAAGGCGCATTCGCCAAGTCGGGATGAGAACCATTAAGCCGGGCTGGGTCTGCGCCATTCGCAATTGTCACCTCACCCGCTTGAGACTTGGCATGCTTCTGAATCAAAAACACACTGAAAGGCCGAATGAAATCTGTAGTATAACCCCGCCCCTCGGCCATATTGCGTGCCACTTGCGCGGCATCCATAGCCTCCACAGAATTAAACCCATGATAAGCGCTCAAGTCATAAATGACCGCCAAAGCCACCACTGCCAGAGCGAGGGCAATCACCTGTAGCCAGCGCGACACCCGCCCCATCTCCAGTGTGTGGATAGCATGTTGAATCTGCTCGGAAAAAATCATGATTAAAATCCTTCCAGATGAAACTCGTGCAATTTCCGGTGAAATGTCCGCCGGCTCATGCCGATTTTTTGCGCCGCACGCGTGCGGTTCCCAGATGTCTCTTTCAACGCGCGGACGATTAATTGTTTCTCCGCATCCTTAATCGTCAAATCCTTTCCCTGCAACAATCGTGTGTCAATCACCGCGCCGCCATGCCGCACGGACTGCGGCAAATCCCGCAAAGCAATCCGCTCGCTCCGCGACAAAACCACCGCGTGTTCGATGGCCGTGCGCAGCTCGCGCACGTTGCCTGGCCAATGAAATTTCAGCATCGCTTCGAGCGCGTCCACCGTGAAATCGTTCACCGGCTTACCATTTTCCTTGGCGAACTCGCGCAGGAAATTTTGCGCCAGCAGCGGGATGTCGCCGCTCCGCTCGCGCAACGGCGGCAATTCAATTTCCACCACGCGCAGCCGGAAAAACAAATCCTCGCGGAACTTCCCGGCCTTGACGAGTTCTTCCAGATTTTTGTTCGTCGCCGCGACGAGGCGAACGTCGGACGAAATGGTTTTGTTGGAACCGACACGCTCGAAAGTTCTTTCGCCGAGAAAACGCAGCAGTTTCACCTGAATTGTCGCGTCGATCTCGCCAATCTCGTCGAGAAAAAGCGTTCCGCCCTGCGCCTGTTCAAACCGGCCGATGCGTCGCTCGTGCGCGCCGGTGAACGCGCCGCGCTCGTGGCCGAACAATTCGCTTTCGAGCAACGTCGATGCCAGCGCCGCGCAATGCACGGTCACGAACGGCTGCTTCGCGCGCGGACTCAACTGGTGCAGCGCCTTCGCGATGAGTTCCTTGCCCGTCCCGCTTTCGCCCAGCACCAGCACGGACGCCCGCGTGGGCGCAACTTGCTGCACCACGTCGAAAATCTCCTTCATCACCGGCGATTCGCCGACGATGTTTTCCAAACCAAACTTGGAATCGAGTTGCTTCCGCAGTGAAACATTTTCCACCTCCAGCGTCTGCTGCTTGAGCGCGCGAGCAATTCGCATTTCCAACTCGTCAATTTGCAAGCGCCCCTTCGCGATGTAGTCGTCCGCACCGCGTTTCATCGCGTCCACGGCCAGCTCCTCCGAGCCGTAGGCCGTCATCAAAATGCAAATCGGCGGCTTTGGCAGCGACTTGGCGCGCGCAATTAATTTCATGCCGTCCTCGTTCGGCAGCCGGAAATCCGTGAGCATCACGTCGAAATCCTCCGCCTCCAGCAGATTCATCGCCGCCTTGGCGTCCTCGGCGATGTAAACGTCGTAGCGTTCCTCGAGCGCAGCGCGCAAACCTTCGCGCGTCGTCTTCTCGTCATCCACGATGAGCAAGGTTGGTTTCATGACTTATTATTTTCGAGTAGGCGCGGTTTCCGTTCATGCAGCGGTAGCCAGACGCGGAACGTCGTGCCTTTACCCACATTACTTTCCAAGTCGATGCGGCCGTTGTGGGCGCGGACAATGCGCTGCACAATCATCAAACCAAGACCGCTGCCTTTTTTCTTGGTGGTATAAAATGGTTCAAAAATCCGGTTGAGCTGCTCCTGCGGAATGCCGCCGCCGGTATCCACCACGCTCACCCAGACACCGTCAGAATTTTCGCCGGTCTGCAACGTCAGCATACCGCCCGTCGTCATCGCTTGCGCCGCGTTCTTGACGAGGTTCACCAAGACTTGCTGGATTTGCGTGGCGTCAATTGGTGTAGCCGTGAGCGAGCGTGCCAGCTTGGTTTTCACCGCGATGCCACGGTTTTCTATTTCTGGGCGGAGCAACCCCAAGGTTTTTTCCACGACATCGTTCAACGAAGCAATTTTTAATTGCACCGGCGTCGGCCGAATCGCGCCGAGGAATTGCGTGACGATGTAATCCAGCCGGTTAATCTCGCCTTTGGCCACATCGAGATACTGTTCCAATTTTTTGCCGACGGCTACGGCATCTACTTCGGCCGAAAGATTTTTTAAACGCTGACCGGAAACGAATTTTTCGCTCGCCGCACCGCTTTTCAGTTTTTTCACTTCGCGCTCCATGAGCTGCAAATGAATGTGTAGCGCGTTGAGCGGATTGCCGATTTCGTGCGCCACGCTCGCGGCAAGCAGGGTCAGCGCTTGAACGCGCTCGCTTTCGATGGCTTCGAAAGTTTTCTGCCGCGCCTCGGTGGCGTCGTGCAAAATCAGCGCCACGCCGGAACTGCCTTTGGAATCACCATCGAGTGGCGCGGCGTAAAGCCGGAGAAAACGTTCGCGCGGATAAAAAATTTCAAATTCGTGCCGTGCGACATGAGCGCCCCCAGCATGGTCGGCACGGGAAATTTTCTGCCAGTCCACCTCCGGCAGAATTTTTGCGATATGCAACTCCTCCTCGGTCGGTTGCAAACCAATGAGCTCTGTGACCGCCTGATTGAAATAAATTACGCGCCCATTCTCATCCACCACCACCACCCCGTCCTCGATGGTGTTGAACAGCGTTTCCAGAAAGCTCCGCTCGCGAGCGAGCCGTTGGACCACGGTTTGCAACCCCTCGGTGTCCAGCCGTCCGATGCGGCCAAGCACTTTGTCGAGAAAACTGGATTTGGGCGTTGCCATTGAATAAAATTAACTTAACAAGTAGCAAAATGGCACAGCGGAAGTTTTCGTCAAGCCGTTTAAACGAGATTCCATGGCACAATTAAATATTCTGAAATCACACGCTATTTGAATCGTTCAGCGCAAGGCGGCTTGATTTCTGGCGCAATTGACCTATTGTTGCCGACTTGATTTATGCAACTGAACAATGAAGAGATACGTCGCTACTCCCGGCATTTAATTTTGCCGGAAGTCGGCTTGGCTGGGCAGAAGAAAATCAAAGCCACGAGCGTCCTGTGCATCGGCGCAGGCGGCCTCGGCTCGCCCATCGCCATGTATCTCGCCGCTGCGGGCATCGGTAAGATCGGTATCGTGGATTTCGACACCGTGGATTATTCCAATCTGCAACGGCAGATTCTCCACACCGACGCCGACGTGGGCCGCTCAAAAGCCGAGTCGGCAAAGGAAACGATTCACGGCATCAATCCGAATTGCGAAGTGGTCATCCACAACACCCGCATCACGTCCGAAAACGCGCTCGATCTCATCCGCCCCTACGACATCGTCGTGGACGGCACAGATAATTTCCCGACGCGCTATCTCACCAACGATGCGTGCGTGTTGCTCAAGAAGCCGAACGTTTACGGCTCCATCTTCCGTTTTGAAGGTCAGGCCAGCGTGTTCGCGCCGCATCTGGGCGGGCCGTGCTATCGCTGCCTGTATCCCGAACCGCCGCCGCCGGGAATGGTTCCGAGCTGCGCGGAAGGTGGCGTGCTGGGCGTATTGCCGGGCATCATCGGCTGCATCCAGGCGACGGAGATTTTGAAGCTCGCGTTGGGCAAAGGTAATTTGCTAATCGGACGATTGCTGTTGTTCAACGCGCTGGACATGAAGTTCCGCGAATTGAAATTGCGCCGTGATCCTGCGTGCCCGATCTGCGGCGATCATCCGACCATCAAGGAATTGATTGATTACGAGACGTTCTGCGGCATCGTTCCCGAACCGGAAAACACCGGCAACCCGGACGAAGTCACCGTGCAGGACATGAAGAAGGCGCTCGATAATCCGAGCCTCAACATCAAGGTCGTGGACGTGCGCGAGCCGGACGAATACGAAATCGCCAAAGTCGCGGGCGTGCCGTTGCTGCCGTTGAGCCAGCTCAACGAGCGTTTCACCGAGCTTGACCCGAACCAGCAATACTATCTGCATTGCAAGGCCGGCGTGCGGTCGCTGAAGGCGCTGAACTTTTTGAAGCAACAAGGCTTCAAGTATGTGAAGAGCGTCAAAGGCGGCATCACCGCGTGGTCGGATGAAATTGACCGCAACGTGCCACGCTACTGACGCGGCTGCAAAAATGGATTCGGTCATCGCCAACGGTAATCCGGTTGCAGCGGAACTGCCGTGTTCACTGGAGAAATTTCTCGTCGCGCAAAATCTTTTGCCGCGCAGCGTCGTGGTAGAGCACAATGGCGAGGCCGTCGCGCCATCGGAATTTTCGCAGCGCCAAGTCCGCATGGGCGACCATCTGGAAATCGTCAAGATTGTTGCTGGCGGATGAATTGAAGTTGGCAAGCAGCGCAAAGGGTTTTATTTTCCACCAATGAATTGGAGATTTGCATGGGCGTATCGGTTGAGATTAGCAATTTTGCTTGTCATCGCCTTCTGGTCGGTTTGGGCGGGCGCGCAAGAAACCACAAATATCACTGCCGCTACCAGCCAACCGGTCTTGATAAAAATCAAACTGCCGGAACACGCGCTGACCTTCGGACTAGATCGCGTGGAATTTCTGCGAGAAACACCGTTCTGCGGCCAGCCCTTATGGAAATACATCGCGTCGCTCATCTATATCCTGCTGGCATTTTATGTCGCGAAGCTGCTGGATTTTATCGTGAGCACTTGGTTGAAACGGCTGGCTGCCAAGACGGAAACCAAATACGACGACTTGCTATTGGAGCTTTTGCGCGGGCCGGTGAAAGTGGTGGCCTTTGTGGTTTTGCTCAACATCGGGCTGAACGTCTTTGATTGGCCAGAACGCGCACAAATTTTTCTCGCGCGTGGGCTGATTGTCATTGTGGCCTGCTCGGTGACCTATGTGGTGCTCAAATTCGTAGATTTGTTGCTCGGCGTCTGGCGTGAAAAAGTGGCGACGCCACAGGACAAGGCCTTCGCAGAGCAACTCATTCCACTCGTCAGCAAAAGCACCAAGGTCGTCATCATCATCGCCGCCACGCTGTTGACGGCGGAGAACCTGCACATCGATATCAAGACGCTGCTCGCTGGCCTGTCCGTCGGTGGCCTTGCGCTCGGCCTCGCGGCACAGGACACGGTGGCAAATCTCTTCGGCGCGGTGGCCATCTTTTTGGACAAGCCGTTTCACATCGGCGACCGCATCAAGGTCGAAGGCGTGGAGGGCATGTTGGAAACCATCGGCTTGCGCAGCACCACCGTCCGCAATCTCGACGGGCATCATGTGACGATTCCAAACAAGCTGATGGGCAACGCCATCATCATCAACATCACGCGCCGACCGACCATCAAGACGGAAATGAACCTTGGCCTGACCTACGACACGCCGGCGGAAAAGGTAAAGCGCGCGACGGCGCTGCTCGAAGAAATCTTCCGTGCCAATCCCAGGACCGCCGAACTGATCATTAGTTTCAACAAATTTGCAGATTCAGCGCTGAACCTATTCGTCGTCCACGTCTGGAGCGGCACGGATATAAAACAGCATTTCGCCGAGATGCAGGAGCTGAACTTACAAATTAAGGCACGGTTCGATGCCGAGAAAATCGAGTTCGCCTTCCCGACGCAGACGGTTTACCTCAAGACCGAGGCGGGAAAATGATTTGTCAGCGCAACGCGGTGGCGGTTTAATTCAATTATGCACTCACTCTCGGACCTCGTCTGGCACGATGGCAAACTCTTCGGCATTGACTGGAGCATCTGGAAAATCATTGGCTGGCTGGGCAACGCTGTGTTCTTCTCGCGCTTTTTCGTCCAGTGGTATGCCACAGAAAAAAAGAAACAAGTCGTCGTGCCGCAGGCGTTCTGGTGGCTGAGCCTCGTGGGCTCTGTCACGCTGCTAGCCTACTCGCTGCACCAGCAAGATTCTGTTTTCATTTTCGCCTACGCCTTCACCTGGATTCCCTACATCCGCAACCTGATGATTCACCGGAAAAACAAAGCCGCGCGCGTCATCTGCTCCGGTTGCGGACAAAAAAATCCGCCGCAGGCGAACTACTGTCCGCACTGCGGCGAGAAACTGGGCTAGTGATTTTTACTTCTTCGGAGCCACAGCCACCGGCGCACCGATGCCGTATTTTGCCAAAACCGGACGGAAGTCCGGATGCGTCTGACCGTAAGCTGCCAGTTGGCTGACGAAATCCATCATCAACTTTTGGTTCTGGTTGTAAACCCCGATAATTTGCTGCGCTTGCGGCTTGATGGCTTCAAGATCCTTGCTGGTCAGGCTCGCCTGCCGATAAAGATATGTGGTCAAAGTGCCGCTCACAATCAGCAGTGCAACCAACAGCGAAAACACCTGACGTTGCAAAGCGGAAATTTCAGAATTGGAATCAGGATTCATATTATTTGGCGGCAGTTTTGGGTTGGATGGACTGAAGAATACGAGCCAAATCCGGATTTTTTGCGGTCGCGTTGTAAGCGGCGGCATCGTTGGCCAACCCCTGCGCGCGCATGAGTGTGGCATTGGCCAGCGTGGCGTTGCCGGTCAATTGCCGGAACTCGCGCATGCGCGTGATTGTCAACAGGGCGAACACCACCCCGAGAATCACCAGCACGGCGAGCACAAAGTTCAAAATAGTTGTGGTCGTGTCGGATTTCATAAGCCTGAAAAATCTAGCGAATCAAAAATGAAAGTCCACTGCCTTTTTCAATCATCATGGCCCGTTCTAAATCACTTACTTCGCCGACACCACGACGTAATTCTTTTTGCCTTTGCGGAGCAGGATGTGCTTTCCGAAAAGCAAATCAGCGGCCGTCACCAAACGCGCTGCGCTGGCTTCGCGGACGTTGTTGATGTTCACGCCGCCGCCTTCGATATCTTTTCGCGCCTGGCCTTTTGAGTGGCACAAACCAGCGTGAACCAACAGTTCCACGAGCGGCACACCGACACCATCCAGCTTGGACTTTTCAATTTCTTTCGTCGGCACTTCGCCGACGATGTCGTTGAATGTCGTTTCAGAAATCCCATTCAACTCACCACCGAATAAAATTTCGCTCGCACGGATTGCCTCGTGCGTCGTATTTTCTCCATGAATCAAATCCGTCACGGCTTTCGCCAGTGCCTTGTGCGCCACGCGTGCGCCGGGATTTTCCGTGTGGGCCTTTTCCAGCGCTTCAATTTCCGTCTGCGACAAGAAGGTAAAATACTTCAAGTAGCGAATGACATCGCGGTCATCCGTGTTGATCCAGAACTGATAAAATTTGTAAACACTCGTGCGCTTCGGATCGAGCCAGATGGCGCCGGCGGCGGTCTTACCAAACTTGGAACCGTCGGTGTTCGTGATGAGCGGCAGCGTCAGGCCGAATACGTGTTTACCCGTTTTCTTGCGCGTCAGCTCGATGCCCGCCGTGATATTGCCCCACTGGTCGCTGCCGCCGATCTGGAGTTCGCAGTTCGCGTCGCGGCACAGCACCATAAAATCAAACGCCTGCAAAAGCATGTAGCTGAACTCGGTGTAGCTGATGCCCACGACGCGGTCTTCCATGCGCGCACGCACAGATTCCTTGGCGACCATCTGGTTGACGGAAAAATGTTTCCCGATGTCGCGCAAAAAATCGAGGAACGAAATCCCCTTTGTCCATGAGGCATTGTCCACGAGCCGCGCGGGATTTTGTTTCGTTTCAAAATCGAGCAGCTTTGCCAATTGCACTTTTACGCTGGCGATGTTGTGGTCGAGAATTTCCTGCGTGAGGAGCTGGCGCTCGGCGGTTTTACCGCTCGGATCGCCAATCGAACCAGTCGCACCGCCCGCGACGGCGATGGGATGATGGCCGAGCAATTGAAACCGGCGCAGCGCGAGCAGCGGCACAAGATTGCCGACGTGCAACGAATCCGCCGTCGGGTCGAAGCCGCAGTAAAGCGTGATGGGCGCGGCGACTTTCTTTTCCAGTTCCGCCGCGTCGGTGCAATCGGCAATGAGGCCGCGCCATTTCAGTTCATCAATGATGCTCACGCGGGCAGGATAGATTGCCAATTTCCAATTGCCAATTTCCAATTGCGCTGGTGGGGCGAGCGTCCCCGCGAGCCGTGGTGGGCTTTGGGTTTACGCGGCTCGCGAGGACGCTCGCCCCACCAGGCTTGCAAATTAACTTTGCGTCTTTGCGTCTTTGCGTGAGAATCCGCCGGTGTCAAAAATGTTGAAAGCCTCCGGCGCGATGGCCGCCGCAACGCTCACCAGCCGCGTGCTCGGCATGGTGCGCGAGATGGTCTATGCGCAATTCATGGGCGACACGCCGGTGGCGGGTATTTTCAAATTCGCATTCCAGATTCCAAACCTGTTCCGCCGTCTGCTCGGCGAAGGCGCGCTGACCGCTGCGTTCATTCCAATTTTTAAGGAGAAAGAAAAAAAACACGGCGAAATCGAAATGTGGCGCGCGGCCAACGCGGTGATTTCCGGTCTGGTCATTGCGGCCAGCGCTATCATCGGCTTGGTCATGCTAGGCATCTCCCTTGCACTGGCGGCGCACCAGTTCAGCGCGAAGACCGAGCTGATGCTACAACTGCTGCGCGTGATGTTTCCATACATGATCCTCGTCTGCCTCGCGGCCATGACAATGGGCATGCTGAACGCGCGCGGCCATTTTTTCATTCCCGCGATGGGCGCAACCATGCTGAACGTTGTGATGATTGCCTCCGTCCTGCTGCTCGCGCCGCATTTTGGACACGAACTGTCTGAGCAAATTTTCGCGCTGGCCTACGGCGTCCTCGCGGCCGGCGCGGCGCAACTGGCGTTTCAGATGCCAACGCTCTGGGGCGAAGGTTTTCGCTACCGCTGGGTTTCGCCGTGGAAGAACGAAACTGTCCGGCTCGTGGTGACGCGGATGATCCCCGGCACGATCGGCGTGGCGGCTTTTCAAATCAATGTCACAGTCGTCTCGCTGCTCTCGGTCTGGATTGATCCCCGGATTAACGCCTCGTTCGACTACGCCGTGCGGTTGATGGAACTGCCGCAGGGAATGTTCGGCATCTCGCTCGCGACGTATCTGCTGACGACGTTGAGCGCGTTGGCGATTGACAAGAATTATCCCAAATTTCGCACCACACTCCGGCAGGGCATCGGTTCGCTGCTGTTCGCCAATCTGATTGCAGCGGTTCTGCTCGTCGTTTTGGCTGAACCAATCATCCGGCTGCTGTTTGAACATGGCGGCAAATTCACCGCCGCCTCGACGCAGCGGGCGGCATTCGCGCTCGTCTGCCTCGCGCCCGGGTTGGTGGCCTTTTCGACCGTCAATGTTCTGGCCCGCGCCTTTTATGCGCTGGGCGACACCCGCACGCCGATGAGAGTCAGCCTCGTCTGCCTCGTCGTGAATCTGGTGCTGGCCGCCCTGCTCATCGTGCCGCTCCGGCAGGGCGGACTCGGCATTGCCAACACCATGACCTCCGCTTGCAACGCCGGCCTATTGCTGTTTGCGCTGCGAAAGAAACTTGGAAAACTTGAAATGAATTCTTTACGCGAAACACTGCGCCCGCTGGCGCTCGCCGCCATTTTGGCGGGCGTCATCGCATGGTGCGGCTGGAATTTTTGGGAACGCACTCTTGGACACGCAAGCATCGCATTGAAGCTGGGCGCGGTATTTGTGCCGGCGGGAATTGCGGGCGGAGTTTATTGGCTCATCGCCCTGCTCTGCAAAATTCCAGCAGCAAAGGAAATGACCGATTTCGCGCTGGCGAAATTCAAACGCTTCAAATAGCCACGGTCGCCGTCCAGCCGTTATCGCCGAATTGCGATTTAAATTTCTCCGACAAACTTTCCGCTGCCGACAGATTGTCCGCAATGGCAAATGTCGTAGAACCACTGCCGGACATGAGCGAAACGGGTGCGCCGTGCTCGCGCAAAAATTCTTTGTAGAGTTGCAGCACGGGGAATTTGTCAAACGCGGGCGCTTCGAGCGAATTATATATTTCCGCCGCCGCCGCTTTCAAATCGCCAGCCTGCAAGAGTGAAACCAGTTTTTGCGCGCGCCCAGCTGTGCCGTTTTGGTCTTTGGGAAACCGCGCGAGATTCTGATACGACCACGGCGTCGAAATGCCAAAGCCGGGATGCGCGAGGAAAAATGCCTTACCCTTGAGGGCTGGAAAAGTTTCTAGCGTTTGCACTTTTTCACCACGTCCGGTCGCCAACGCCGGTTTGTGGTAAAGAAAAAATGGAACGTCAGAACCAAGCGCGGCGGCAAGTTTGTGCAATTTCTCCAACGGCAAAGGCGCACCAAAGATCTGATTTAAAGCGGTAAAAGTTACCGCCGCATTCGCGCTGCCGCCGCCGATGCCGCCCGCGAGCGGTAGTTTTTTTTGCAGATGAATTTTGACGCCGTCAGATATTTTTGCGGCGGCCAAAAATAAAGTTGCCGCACGATGCACCAGATTTTTTGAATCACACGGCAGTTCAGGGTTGCTGCAAGTGAGTTGCAAACTCGCACCCGCGCGCTCGAATGTCATCTCGTCGCAGATGTTCACCGGCTGCATGACGGTTTCGAGTTCGTGAAAGCCGTCGGCGCGTTTGCCAAGGATGTTCAGAATGAGGTTAACCTTGCAGGGCGATTTTTTTTCGAGGCGCATCGGCGGATATTTTTAACCGTGAAAGACACGAAAGACACGAAAAAGATTTTTCACAAAAACAAAAAACGCGCCAATTTGCATTGGCGCGTTGCGGAAAAAATTAATTTCAGTTGTCGAATACCTTGAAGCGGCTACCGGGAATAAAGGGCGCGATATCGCCACCGGTAAATCCGGTGAAGGTGTCCGTATCAAAAGTGGCAGCGGACATCCGGCCGGGTTTGTAGCTGTCGGGATAAACCGGATATGCGGGCAGATCTTTGCTACCCGTCCGGGTATACGGCGGGAAGGGAAAGCTGACCACCTCCAGCAAACCGAGTCCAGTGCGCTTGACCGTCTGGTCGAAGCCATGAATTGCGCCCGTGGTATAACCCGCGTGATCCGCATCAAACACCGCAGATTGCTCCATAGACTGGCGCATTTCCCCCAAGCGGACGATTTCGTAGGTGTTGGAGAGACCGCGCCCGAGTTTTTGTTCCGGGCCAGCGCAGCCGGTGAACAGAACCGCCGTCAGCACGGCGGCGAGAGGAAAAATAATTTTACGCATAGGAATTTCAAATTGATGAGGTGACTTTACGCCGAATTACCGGCTTGTAAAGCGCGTTTTCGGTCGCGCCGTTCCCAATACCAGGCAATCCAAACGCTGATTTCAAAAAGGATTTGCAAGACCACGGCCATGACGACTTGCGTGAACACTTCCGGCGTGGTCAGGAGCGCGCCAAGAACGAGGTTGATGACAATCATGTAGCGCCGCAGGGCGACCAGTTTCCGGTAGTCGAGCACGCCGATTTTTACCAAAGCCAAAATGACCACGGGCAGTTCAAAGCCCAGCCCCATGCCGATCAAAAATTTTGTCACGAAACCAAAATAGGTTTCCGCCCGCCAGTCTGGAACCTTCACGCCCATCCAGATCGCCCACCACTCGGCAAATTTCAAGGCGCGCGCCAGCACGAAGAAGTAGCAGAACGTTACGCCCGCCAAAAATAGTCCTACCCCAACGAAAGCCGAGCGCAGGACATATTTTTTTTCACGGATTTTCAATGCGGGCAGAATGAACTGCGCCACAAAGAAGAAAATAAATGGCGATGACAATAACAGTCCGCCATAAAATGCCAGCAGCATGGAGGAAAAAAACGGCGCGGATGGATCAAGATAAATCAGATCAGTGGAGCCTTGCAGCTTGGTGTCCGTGTCGGGATTTTTTTCGACATGGACGGTCAACAGGAGGTTACTGCCGACGAGCACCGGCTCTAGCTTCAAGACAGTGAACCAATTTGTGCCCAGATCAAGGCCGGCAATCTGGTTGTCAGCCGAACGCAGCGTGGTCAGCGTGTTGCTTCCGAACTGGACGAGAGTGCGATGCTCGCTGTTCGCCCGCACCAGCGCGGCGTGAGCCAGCGGCCATTTGAGGATGGCTACGATTTGCGGCACGGCATACAGGCAGACCACCAGACTGACGAATAGCGCCGCACCGCACTTGATGATAAGCCAGCGAAAATCTTCCAGGTGGTCGAGAAAAGATTTGACCGGCCCGCCCTCATCCTCCGGCGGTTCTGGGGAAAATTCGGCCATGAATTTCTACGCGACGGCAACGTCACCAGACGTCAGACCACTTTGGTTTCCGTCGGCGCGGACTGCGGGGTGGTGTTGGCCGGGGGCGATTTCGGAGCGGGCGCAACGGACTCGTTGGCGGGATTGTTAATTTCGTCGGTCACTTCCCGCGAAGCTTTTTTAAACTCGTTGATGCCTTTGCCCAGACCCTTGGCAAATTCTGGAATCCGCTTTGCCCCAAACAACACGAGAATCGCGACCAGCACGATGATTAGTTCCGTTCCGCTCAATCCTAATATGGCCAACATTGCATTCATAAAAATTCGTTCTTCTGCCGCAAAATTACGCCTGCCTTTGCGGATAGTAAAGCAACAAAAAAGGCCGCGCACTCGCGCGGCCTTGAAAATTCAGGTCAAAATCATTTCGGATGGAGCAGGATGAAATCATCGCGGCGGTTCTTGCCCCAAGCCGCTTCATCATGGCCGGGATCCGCCGGCTTGTCCTTGCCGTAGCTGATCGTGCGAATGCGGTCCGGGCTGACGCCCGCCTTGGCCAGCGCTTCACGCGCGGCGAGCGCACGGCGTTCGCCGAGGGCGCGGTTGTATTCTTCCGTGCCGCGTTCGTCGCAGTTGCCTTCGATCAGCAGCTTGTCGCTCTGGTTGCCGGACAACGCGGAAGCCACGGCGGAAATGTTCGCGTGTTCAGCTTTCTTGATGACCGCGCTGTCGAACGAGAAATGAATGGTGTAAGCCGCGAGCGCCGCCGCATCTTTTTTCATGCCTTCAAATTCATCAAGGCCGGCCGTCGGCGTAGAGCCTGACGTAACATTCGGGTTAGCGTCGGGATTTAGAGTGTTGGCGTTTGGCAAAGTGTTTGCACTTTGGTTATCAGGCACGTTACCCGCCTGCGCTCCGGGCATCGGCGTGACTTTGACGGGCGTTTTTTTGCAGCCGGTGGCGGCCAGCGTCGCGGCCAGCGCGAGCACGAGTGGAAGAGCAAGGCGGTTCATTTTCATATTTTTTATTTGTTTAAAAGTTGCGGTTAAATTTTTTGTGACGAAAGGGAAAATTGGTTTCGGTCATTTCGCCCAAGCTGGCTGGGAATTGCTTCCGGTCGCTCGGCCACAATCCTTGTATTGTTTGGTGAAAACGTCAAGCACAGACAGCACTTGGCGATAGCCCATCGCGCGGTTGAACACCAACGTCCGCGAGTTCGCCGCCCACGACGGATTTTGGCCGCCGACCAGCACCGACGGCGACCCGCTGCCATCCGCCGGCATCACGCAGATGTTGAAATCGTCGCGTGTCTGCGAGGTGAACGCGATCCATTTACCATCAGGTGACCAGTCCGGTTCGGTCGGGCTGGAAACGCCGGCAGTGTTAAGAGATTGCACGGTGCCGCCGCCCGCTGGAATTTTCGCCAACCGGCGCCGGCCGTTTTGTTCCGTGGCGAAACAAATCCAATCTCCGTTTGGCGACCAGCACGGCGAGGAATCCTGCACGCCGGTCGTGATGCGTTTCAAATTCGTGCCGTCCGCGCTGCACACCCAGACATTTGGGCTGCCGGATTTGCTCAACACCATAGCGATGCGCGAGCCGTCCGGCGAAACCGCCGCGCTCGTGTTCAAGCCGGAATAACCCGCGATCACGCGCCGTTGGCCGCCCGATGCCCCAGACAAGCTGTGGTAAAAAATGTCCGGATTGCCACGCGCGTAGCTCGTGTAATACAACGCCAGCTTGCCTGGAACCCACGCGGGCTTGGCCACAATCGCGCCGTCCGTCGTGATGGCTTGTGCGCCGTGACCGTCAAAATCCGCGACGAAAATTTCCCCCGGCCCGCTCGCGCCCTGCGATTTGTAAGCGATCTTCGTCTGGCCGATGCCCTTCTTGTTTTGAATCGCTTGCACAATGTCGTCCGCAAACGCGTGCGCCTGCCGCCGCGTGCTCGCGCCGTTGTAGGTGCGCGACAAAATCGAGCGCTTGGCAAATTTGTCCGTGACGTTGCCGGTGACGTTGCCCGCGTCACTGCCGCTGATGACGTATTGCGCGGCGTCCGACGAAACAAAACTGAAGCCCTGCACGTAGAGGTCAAACTTCAAAACCTCCGCCGCCTCACCGGTGAAACCGCTCAGGCAAACGGGAATGGGTTTTGTCTGACCGAGCACGTTGATTTCGGTTTGAATGTTGATTTCCTGCGCACGCGAAAAATTCAGCGCGAGGACGGCGATGGTGAGTGAGAGAATTATTTTTTTCATCCGAGCATCCGTTTGGCTTTGAGGTTGAAGTTGATTATGAAAGTCCGTTCTTTTTCTTTCGCGCCATCTGGAAACGGCGCGACGAAATTCACGCGGTCGAGCGTCCGCTGCACGCTGGCGTCCACCCGCGCGTCGCCGGACGGATTGACGACGTGCGAAGTAATCACCGAGCCGTCGCTGCCGATGGTCACGCTGACCTTGGTGATGGCGTCGTCGCTCGCGGTATCGTCCGGCGGCGTCCATGCGCGCTCGTAAATGCTTTTGACCACCGAGGCATAATTCGCATACGACACGCTGCCGGTGCCGGGCATTTCGACGGTTGTAGCGGTGGATGAATTGTTTTTGATGCTCGCCAAAGCCTTGGCAAACGCGGCGGCGGCCTTTCTTTTTGCTTCCTTTGCTTCACGCGCGGCATCGGCTTCGGAAGTGTCCGGCGACACTTTTGGAATTTTACGAACGACCGGCGTCAAACTGATTTCCGGTTTTTTGGGCGCGGGCTTGGCCGGTTTTTCCACTGGCTCAATGGGCTTCAAATCGTCCGGCGAAAGTTTTTCCGGTGGTTTGACGGGTTCGACCGGCTTCACCGGCTCCGGTGGCGTGACGACCGGTTTCGGTGGTGGTGGAGTCGGTTGAACCTGCGGCTGTGGTGGCTGCGGCGGCTGGACAATCGGCGTGGGCGCAGGCGGCTGTGGATTTTTGACGCCGCTGTTAAACATCGCGTCAATCGTCGTGGACGGAATTACGTTCAACACCTGCGTGTCATCCGGCTTGGGATGGTTCGTGAAAAAGGCCGCGCCAAACAAAATCGTCAGCACCAGCAGTAGGTGAAAACCCACCGTGGCGATGAGGCATTTTTTTTGTAGCCGGCTCATTTGGGCGTCGGGTCGGTGCGCAGTGAATAGCGCGTGATGCCGTATTTCTGGCAGCCGTCAATCACCTGCGCCACGAGGTCGTAACGGCTCTCCTTGTCGGCGCGGATGTAGACGACGAGATTCTGGTTTCCCCGGAACTCGCCAGCGAGCTGCGAAATGATCTGCGGCAGCGGCAACCGTTTTTTGTCGAGCGCGTAATAGCCCGTGTTGGAGATTTCGACGGTGCGGATGTCGGATTTGTTCAGTTGTTTTTCGCGCGCGCCGCCGTGCGGTAATTTCAGGTTGATACTCTGCTCCAGCAACGGCGTGGTGATGACGAAGATGATGAGCAGCACGAACGCCAAGTCCAGCAACGGCGTGATGTTGATGTCGCTCAACGTCACGAGATGACTGCGTTGTGAAAAGCGGCGCATGGAAAATTATTCGTCCTTCAGAAATTCCGTTTCCATTTTGGAAACGAGTTCCTGCGCAAAGTTGTCCAGCTCGACCGTGAACGCGCGCAAGTTGTGGACGAGCCAGTTGTAGCCGAACATCGAGGGAATCGCCACCAGCAGACCGGCGACTGTCGTGACGAGCGCGGCGCTCACGCCCGGCGCCATCGCCGCCATCGTAGCGGAACCTTGCTGCGCGATGCCCGCGAAGGTGCTCATCACGCCCCAGACCGTTCCCAGCAATCCCATGAACGGCGCGCCGCTCACCGCGATGGCGAGCAGGATGAGACCAGATTCTAATTTCAGCGATTCCTTGGCGACGACGTTTTCGATGGCGCGCTTGATGTGCTCCATGTTTTTCAGGCTGACGTTTTGCTTGGCGCGTTCGCCGCTCGGCCCGCGCAACCGCGCATCCAGCTGCACGCAGCCGGCCTGATACACGGCGTAAAGCGGACAACCTTCCACGTTTAACTTGCGGTCAAACAATTCGAGCACGGCCTTCTGCGAAGTAAATTCCTCGCCGAACAGCGAATTTAATTTCCGCGCGCGGCGCATCTGGATGATTTTGGACATCATCACAAACCACGCGGCGATGGAAAAAACAAACAGCAGCGCGATGATGGCTTTCGCCTCCACCGTCGCCCTGTCCCAGATGTATAGGAGCTCCGTCTGGTTGGACGCCGCCCCGATGAGTGCGTGAGATAACCCGCTCATAAAATTTATTCTAAACTTGGAGGTGAGGAACCGGTTTGGCCAAGTGGCGGAATGCCGAGCATTTTTCCGCCGCGCAAAGTATCATTGCCAGCGCAGAAAATTGCAAAACTTTTTGCGTCGAAGAATCGCGCTTTGCCTCGCCCGCAAAATCGCTTACAAAAGGCGCGTGTCGCAACCCCGTCGCATTAGTCTGTTGCTCGCCCTCATCACCTTGGCGCTTTACCTGCCGGTGGCACGCATGGGCTTTTGCGTGTATGACGACGGCGATTACATCTCCGCCAATCCCATCGTGCAGGCGGGCGTGACGCTGGCCGGAGTGAAGTGGGCGTTTACCACGCTGCATGCCAGCAACTGGTTTCCGCTGGTCTGGCTGTCGCTCATGGTTGACTGCGGCGTCTTCGGGCAAAATCCCGCCGGGCCGCACCTTGTCAACGCCCTGCTGCACGCGGCGAACGCGGCTTTGCTCTTCGTGCTCCTGCTTCGGCTCAAGCAAAAAACCTGGCCCGCCGCGTTTATCGCCGCGCTGTTCGCCTGGCATCCGATGCACGTTGAATCCGTCGCGTGGATCACCGAACGCAAGGACGTCTTAAGCACTTTTTTTGCGCTGCTGACTCTGCTGGCCTACGCAAACTACGTCAATCTCAAGGACGAAAAAAATCCACGAGCGAAAATTTATTTGATCTGGAGCTGGCTGGCCTTCGCCCTCGGCCTGATGTCCAAACAAATGCTCGTCACCTTGCCGTGCGTTTTGCTACTGCTGGACTTCTGGCCGTTGAAACGATTCATGCTGGCGAGCTTTCGGCTTTCACTTTTGGTTGAAAAAATCCCATTCTTTCTTTGCACCGCAGTGGCGAGCTTCGTCACCTTCATCGCCCAGTCCCAGCAAAGCGGCAAGGCGGTCGTATCTCTCGAATCCTTGCCGTTGCTTTACCGGCTCAAGAATATTCCGGTCGCCTACACCGAATATCTTTGGAAAACTTTCTGGCCGGCCAAGCTGGCGATTTTCTATCCACTGCCGGAAAAAATATACCTCGCGCAGACCGTCACCGCGCTCGTCGTGCTGGCCAGCCTTTCCATCATCGCATTGCGTCTGCACCGTAGGCGGCCGTATCTGCTCACCGGCTGGCTCTGGTTTCTGGGCATGCTCGTGCCCGTCATCGGCCTCGTGCAGGTCGGCGGCGCGCAAATCGCAGACCGCTACAGCTACCTGCCTTCCGTTGGCATTTTTCTCGCCGCCACCTGCGCCGCGCTCGAACTTGCGGCGCACTGGCGGATTTCTAAATTAGTTCTCTCGGGCGCGGCCATTGCCATTTTGCTGGCGTGTGTCGTGGCCACGGAAAACCAACTGGGTTATTGGCGAACCAACGTCACCCTCTTCCAACACGCGTTCGCCGTCACCGCCGACAATGAAGTCGCGCGCAATAATCTCGGCGTCGCCCTTGAACAAGCGGGTCGGCTCGTCGAGGCTGTCGAACAATATCGTGCTGCCGCCAAGCTCGAGACCGAAAACTATCAGGGCCACCACAATCTCGCCCGCGCACTCGATCGCCTTGGCCGACAGACAGAGGCGCTGGCCGAACATCGCGAAGCCGCGCGGCTCGGAACGAACGTTCAATTCCTTCATTATTCTCTAGGGGTCGCTTTGGATTCCGCCAGCCAGACCGGTGAAGCGCTTCAGGAATTTTCCGCAGCCGCCCAACTCGACCCGCATTATCCGTGGCCGCATCTGGCGACCGCAAAAATTTTTCTCCGGCAAAGCCGCGATGTCGAAGCGCTCACCGAACTCCGCGCCGCCGTGCGGATTGATCCCGACAATGCTGACATCCTAACCTACACAGCGCGGGTGCTGGCAGCGGCAGAAAATGGCGCGATTCGCGACGGCCAGTTTGCCTTTGTCCTCGCCGCCAAGGCCAACCTGCTGACCGATGGCACGCGCTCCGACGTGTTGGATGTGATGGGTATGGCCTGCGCCGAGATGGGGAAATTTGACGAAGCGCAAATGGCGGCGCAGCAGGCCATCAACCTCGCCATCGCCGCACGGATAAAGGATCGTGAGCTGCTCCGGCAGCGGTTGGAACTCTACCAAAACCATCAGCCATGGCGGGAAGCCTTCGGCGCCACCAACGCGCCGGTGAAAAACTAACCGGCTAGCAACTTTTGTAAAGTCCGGCAGGTGGCAGTTCGCTTAAAGATGTTTGCCATGATAATCTTTTTCCCAAACCACGGCAGCGGGAAGATGCTTTCCGCCGGGAAAAATTCCCCCAGCAGTTTGGCGTTCGTCGCCGTGGCGGCGTCGGGCTTGGCGGGCGACATCAAAACCACTTTCGCCGCCGCGCGAAAATCTTCCGGCAGCGCCGCGAGCGTGAGCAGTAGGTGATTTACCGCACCGAGTTTGTTTTGCGCGACGATGATGGGCGTGGCACGCAACGCCAAAATCAAATCGTGCGAATCAAAATTTTCGCCCAACGGACTCAACAAACCGCCCGCGCCTTCCACCAACGTCACATCGAAATTTTTCCTAGCGGTGCGGAGATGCGCGAGCACGGCGGCGCGGGACACGGATTTTTTTTCGTGCCGCGCAGCAAGCAACGGCGCGATGGCGGCGCGAAAATGCCACGGGTTAATTTCATCCAGCGTCAGCGCGCCGCCGAGCGCGGCGAAGATTTTTTCCGCGTCGTCGCGGCCGCCGGAGCAAACGGGTTTGAGCGCGGCCACGCGCACGCCGCGAGCGCGCAGAAATTGCGCGAGCAGCGCGGTCAAAACGGTTTTGCCCGCGCCGGTGTCGGTGCCGGTTATGAAAATTGTTTTCTGCAAACGCGGATATGAAAGCGGAATCAAGCGTTTTGCGCCACACAAACAATTTGCCTTCACGCGGCGGATAATTTATTCTGCGCGGCTCGTTTAACTCATTTTTACTGTGAATATATCCGTTGAAAATTTGGCCCCGTGCAAAAAGCTCGTGCGGGTGGAACTCGACGTAACCGCCGTGAACACTGCGTTTGACGCCGTCACGAAGGATTATCAGAAGCAGGCGAATTTGCCCGGCTTCCGTCCCGGCAAGGCGCCGCGCGACATGGTCGTGAAAAAATACGACGCCGAAATCAAGGATGAAGCCAAGCGCAAGCTCATCGGCGACGCTTACCGCAAGGCGATTGACGAGCAGAAGCTTTCCGTGGTCGGCTATCCCGACATCGAGGAAGTGCAATTTGGCCGCGGACAAGCTTTACAGTTCACCGCCACGGTGGAAACCGCGCCGGAGTTTCAACTGCCAGAATACAAAGGTTTGCCCGCCACGGTCGAAGCCAAGTCCGTGACGGACGCGGATGTGACCAAGGCGCTCGATTTGCTGCGCGGTCAGCAGGCGACTTTCAACACGGAAGCCCGTGCGCTCGCCAACGGTGATGTCGCGGTGGTCAACTACACCGGCACTTGCGAAGGCAAGGCCATCACGGAACTTGCACCGACGGCGAAGGGTTTGACCGAGCAGAAAAATTTCTGGATTGAGACGGCGGAAGGTTCGTTCATTCCCGGTTTCGCTGCGCAACTCATCGGCGCGAAGGCTGGTGACAAACGCACGGTAAGCGTTGACTTCCCCGCCGATTTCGTCACGCCGCAGTTGCAGGGCAAGAAGGGCGTCTACGAAGTGGAACTTGTCGAGGTGAAGGAAAAAGTTTTACCGGAACTCAACGATGAATTTGCCAAAAAATACGGCGCGGAAAACGTGGAGAAGCTCACCATCGGCGTCCGCACCGATCTGGAAAATGAATTGAAACATTCCCGCGCCAAGTCGGTGCGCGCCCAGACCATCAAGGCGTTGATGGACAAGGTGACGTTTGACCTACCGGAAACGGCGGTCGCCAACGAAACGCGCAATGTCGTCTATGATCTCGTCCGCCAAAACACGCAGCGCGGCATGGCGCGCGAGTTGATTGAGACGCAGAAAGACGAGATTTATTCCATCGCCGCGACCAACGCCAAAGAGCGCGTGAAGCTGGCGTTCCTCGTCGGTAAGATTGCCGCGCAGGAAAAGATTCAGGCCACGCAGGAAGATGTCGTCAAACGCGCGCAGCAGCTCGCGATGATGTATCAGATGCCGTTTGACCAATTCATCAAGGATTTGCAGAAACGCGACGGCGTGAACGAACTTTATCAGCAGGTGATGCACGAAAAAGTGCTGGCGCTGATCGAGTCGAGCGCCGCCATCACCGAAGCCGCGCCGACAAAATAATCTATCGGTTACTTTGCGGTAGCGGTGAGCGTCTGGTTTGCTAATGAAAAAAATCGCTGCCAGTTTGGTTTTGGCCGTCGTCACTACGGCTGCGTTCGCGCAGACGAACCAGCCGACGGCGCACCCACTGTCGCTGCAGGATTGCTTTGTCGCGGCGCTGAAAAGTAATTTCGACGTGCGCGTGGAACGCTACGAGCCGCAGAAATCCCTGCTCAACCTCCACGCCGCCTATGCCGGCTATGACCCGACTTTCTCCCTGTCCGGCACGCACGACCACAATAACGCCGGGTTTGAGACCGGCACACTTGGCACATTCCCTTCCATCTCCGACGGCAACACTTTCAAGTCCGGCCTGACCGGTTCGCTGCCGTGGGGAATGTCTTATGATTTGAATGGCAATGTCGCCGAAAAATACGGACAAAGTTATCCCGCTAATATTTCTTCAACCGGCGGTTATGATGATTCCAGCGGCCAAGTTGGCGTCAGCGTGACGCAGCCGTTGCTCAAAGGTTTGTGGTCCGATTCCACGCGACTGGCCATCAGCGCGGCCAAAAATAATTTAAAATTGTCTGAACAAGGTTTGCGCTCGCAACTCATCACCACTGTCACCGCCGTCGAGAACGCCTATTACGAACTGATTTATGCGCACGAAAACGTGAAGGTGCAGCAGGAAGCGCTCGCCCTCGCGCAAACGCAGCTCGATCAGGACAAACAGCGGGTGCAAGTCGGCAGTCTTGCACCACTCGACGTGCAGCAGGACGAGGCGCAGGCCGCGCAAAGCCGCGCAAATCTAATCGCCGCGCAAAACACGCTGTCCGTGGATCAGAACGCGCTGAAAAATCTCATCACCGACCAATACGCCCAGTGGCACGATCAGGAAATCCAGCCGCTCGCCACGCTCGAAGCCGTTCGCGCAGCCCTTGATATTCAGGACAGTTGGAGCAAGGGCATGACGCTCCGCCCGGATTTGTTGCAGGCGAAACTAAATCTCGAGCAGCAGGGCATCCAGTTGAAATACGACCGCAATCAGGTTTTTCCGTCGCTTGATCTGACCGCGAGCTACGGATACAACGGCGCCGGTCGTGAGTTCAGTGACGCCTTTGGCCAATACGCCACCGCGAACCGACCGTATTACAGCTACGGCGCGCAGTTTTCTGTGCCGTTGAGCAACGCCAAGGCGCGCAACGCCTACCAAGCTGACAAGGCGACGGAACATCAACTGTTGCTGAAGCTCAAACAGCTTGAGCAAAACGTCCTCGTGCAGATTGACAACGCTGTTAAAGCCGCGCAATCCGCTTGGGAAAGTGCGGACGCCACTAAATCCGCGCGCACCTATGCCGAGGCCGCGCTTGATGCCGAGCAGAAAAAATATTCCGTTGGCAAAAGCACCACTTTCACCGTCCTGCAATTGCAGAAAAATCTGACCGCAGCGCGCTCTGATGAAATCCGCGCGCTTGCTAATTATAATCAGGCACTCGCCAATCTTGCCGCCGCCGAAGGCAGCACGCTCCAACGCCACAACCTCGACGTCGAGGTGAAGTGAACCGCATGGCGGATGACGCGCAAAAAAGATTCCGCATCGGCTCCGTGCCGTATCTCAACGCCGCGCCGCTCACGCGCGACATCGACGGCGAACTAATCTTCGCGCCGCCGTCCAAGCTCGCTGAAATGTTGCGCCGCGATGAACTCGACGCCGCACTCGTCAGCATCACCGAAGTGTTGTTGCATGACCGTTACGATATTTTGGACGGCATCGCCATCGCGTCGCTGGGCGAAGTTTACAGCGTGATTCTCGCGCACAAAAAACCGTTTGCGGAAATGACGGAAATTTTCTGTGACACCGCGTCGCTCACCAGCGTGAATCTGCTGAAAGTTCTGCTCGCGGAGCGAAACTTGTTCCCGGAATTCAAGCCGCTGGAAAATTACGCGGTCGCGAAAGAAAAAGATTTTGTCCTGCTCATCGGCGACACGGCGATTGAATTTCAACGTTCGGCGCATTCGCATGAAATTTTCGACCTCGGTCTGGCGTGGACGGAGCTGACGAATTTGCCCTTTGTTTATGCGGTCTGGGCGCTGCGGCGCGGAATTGAGAACAAGGCATTGCGCAGCGAACTGAAGCAAGCCAAACGCTTCGGCATGGAGACGCTCGACCACATCATCGAGACGCGTGAGGAGTTTGACGCGGATTTCCGGCGCGATTATTTCGAGTGGCACATCCAATACCATCTCGGCGAGGACGAGAAGCGCGCCATCGCGAAATTCTGCGAACTGCTCCGCAAACACAACCTCGGCCCGGTGTTCGAGCCGAAGTTTGTCGCCTGATTTTCCGAAGGAAGCGGACGGGGAAAATCACCCGTCAAAGGAAACAAATGTGTTTTTCGAAATATAATCCTGTTCAACAAAATTTTTCTGTTCGTCGGTTTTGAGCGAGAAACCGTTGAATTTAATCGGCAGGCCGCTGCTGAAATAAAAACTCTCACCGTCTTGAAATTGAAAATGCAAATGCGGCTCAGTTGAATTTCCGGAATGTCCGCAACGGCCGACTTCCTGTCCTTGCTTCACTATCTGGCCGGCTTTTACTTGCACAGAACCGCATTTCAAATGTGCCAGCAGACAGAATTCTCCGTCCGCGTGTTTGATGAGCACGGAATTCCCCGCGATGTTTTGCGTCAGCCAATCCATCCAAAATGTTCCAACGTGGGGCGCGTCGCGGATTCCATCGCGTGCCTTGACTACCACGCCGTCAGCGGGTGCGAAAATCGGCGCGTCAAAACAAAAATAATCTTCAAGTTTACGTCCATCGCCGTCAAACGAACGCCCGTTTGGACCATATTTCACAAGGTCATAAGCGAAACGCTGGCTTGGGTTGCCCCAAGAATGAGAGGTTTCTTTTGTGACGCCGCCGTTAGACACCTGCCACTCGCCTCCAACCGGCAAAATATAATTCATCTTCTGCCTGTATTGCCCCGCTTCCAGAACCGGATGACCAAGGATTTTTTCCGAAATCATTCCGGCTATTTGAAGAAAACTCTGCGTCACAAGCAATGGGTTGAGATAGAAAAGCAGATTTGAAATGTGGTAATTGAAAAGCATGGCGAAGGCTTTTTTTGGCGTGTCAAAACGCGGATCGGATTCGGAAACGCATTCGCTATCGGTCTTTTTTCTTTTCTTGAGACTTAACAACCAATTAACAACGCCACCAAACCAACTCCATGAGAATATCCAAACAAGTGTAACGAGAAATTTTTTGTTTTTGCACAAAACAAAAACAATCACCAGCCAGCCGCCCCAGAGCAAAAAATTCTTGGCTCGTTTATTCATCTGTTTTTCTGCGATTGCTAAAACTTCGTCAGCTTCTCCAGTTCCTTCACGCGCTTCTCGATGTCTGTGCGCTTAGCTTTTGTCGTGGCGTTGAGGCCAAAACCTTCGCAGCAAAATGACGCGGTGACGCTGCCGTAAACCATCGCGCGGCGGATGTTCGCATCAATCGAACCTTTGGCCGTGGCGAGATAACCCATCAGGCCGCCGACAAAGGAATCGCCCGCGCCGGTCGGGTCTTCGACGGTGTGCAGCGGATACGCGGGGCAGATGAACACGCCTTTCGGGCCGGAGAGAATCGAGCCGTGCGAACCTTTTTTGATGATGACGTATTTCGGTCCGAGCTTGTGGATTTTTTTCAGCGCGACGAACAGGTTATCTTCCTTGGTCAGCAATTCAGCTTCGCTGTCATTGAGCACGAAACCATCCACGCGCTTGAGCAGCTTGAGCAAATCAGCGAGCGCGATGTTGAGCCACAAATCCATCGAGTCGGCGACGACGAATTTCGGCTTCTTCATCTGGTCGAGCACGGAAATCTGCAAGGCCGGCGCGATGTTGCCGAGCAAAACGAATTGAGTGTTTTGATAGGCGGCGGGCAGAATTGGCTGAAAGGTTTCGATCACACCAAGTTCGGTCGCCAGCGTGCGGCGGTTGTTCATGTTCACTTCGTATTCGCCTGACCAGTGAAAAGTTTTGCCCGGCAAAATCTGCAGGCCGGCGAGGTCAATGCCGTGCTTCTTGTAAAGCTGGATATATTTCGGCGGAAAATCTTCACCCACGCCACCGACAAGTTTCACCGGCGAGAAAAAGCTGGCCGCGACCGCGGCATGGCTGGCCGAACCGCCGAGCAAACGCGGGTTTTCTTTCGTGGGAGTTTTGATGGAATCGAGTGCGGTGGTGCCGACGATGAGAACGCTCATTTTAATTTAGTTTTTAATTTTAAGTTGTAGCGGCGCTCTGTGAGCGCCGCCGACGGTCACAGACCGCCACTACAGATTATTTCTTTTGAATTAATTCGATTTCGTAGCCTTCGGGCGCGTCAATGAAGGCGAAGGTTGTGCCGGTGGAGCTGGTCGTCGGGCCATCGGAAAATTTCAGGCCGTGCGCGGCGAGGTGTTTTTCAAATTCCGCGAGACTGTCCACCTCGAACGCCAGATGTGTGAGGTCGGGCTGGCATTTCACGGGTTCACTGCCGGGAAAATGGCAAAGCTCGATGAGTTCCGCGCTGCCGTCCGCCTGCATGAAAACCAGTTCCGAGCCGCGCGGCGACTTGTGGCGCTTGACCTCGGCGAGGCCGAGGACGTCGCGGTAAAATTTCACCGTGCGCTCCAGATCGTTCACGCGGTAGCGCGTGTGCAAAAGTTTTCCGACTTTCATGGCGCGGAAATTTATCAGTCCAAAGTCTAAAGTCCAATGTCCAAAGTTGGCTGCACATCACGCGACTTTGGGCTTTGGACTTTGGGCTTTAGACTTTAGACTTGGGCTTATGGGAAAACGACGCGAAGCGCGCGAACGCGCAGTGCAATTTTTGTTCCAGCACGACCTGAACCCGCCGGCCGACTTGGAGCTGGAGCTGGCAACGTTCTGGAATTCCCAGCGCGCCGCCGCCATCGAGGACGAAAAGGGCGCCGCCAAATGGGGCGAAGTCACCGAGCTGCCGCCGCCCACCGTCGAGGAAGCGGAGCTGCGACTGTTTTCCGAGCCGCTCATCAAGGGCGTGCTCCAGCACCGCGACGCGATTGACGAAATCATCAAGAAACACGCCAAGAACTGGGATTTCCACCGCATCGCCGTCGTGGATCGCAATGTGATGCGGCTGGCGATTTTTGAAATGCTGCATCGCGAGGACATTCCACCGGTAGTCAGCATCAACGAAGCCGTGGACATCGCGAAGAAATTTTCCACCGAGGACAGCGGCAAGTTTGTCAACGGCATTCTTGACAAGGTGCGCGGGGAAATTCTCCGGCCGGCGCGCAATGTGAAATGAAATTCGCGGATCTCCATCTGCATACGCAATTTTCTGATGGCACGTTTACGCCGGAGGAACTCGTATTGCGCGCACAAAATGCCGGACTCGCGTGCATCGCGTTGACCGACCATGATTCGGTCGAGGGCTGCGCCCGCGCCTCCGCTGCGTGCGCGAATGTGAAGATGGAATTTATTGCCGGCGCGGAACTCACGGCGGAACATGAGGACACGGAAGTCCACGTCCTCGGCTATTTTCTCGATACCAAAAACCGCGTGCTGCTCGACCGCATCGGCCAATTTCAAGCTGTGCGACAAAATCGCATCAACGAGATGTGCGCCGCGTTGAACAAACTCGGTATTCCGCTGAAAGCTGAGTCCGTATTTGCGCTGGCGAACTGCAAATCGCCCGGCCGGCCGCACGTCGCCCGCGCGCTGGTGAAGGAAAAGCTCATCAGCAACTTGGACGACGCGTTTGAAAAATATCTCAAGAAAGGCCGCCCAGCTTGGGTGCCCAAGACAAAGATGTCGGCGCTCGAGGCGGTGGAACTGATTCATCAAGCGGGCGGACTCGCGGTAATGGCGCATCCGGGTTTGAACCGCACCGACGACATCATTCCTGATCTCGTGAAGGCGGGGCTCGACGGTATTGAATGTTTTCACACGAAACATTCCACCGTGATGAGCGAGCGCTATCTGGAGATTGCCGAGAAATACGATTTGCTCGTCACGGGCGGCAGCGACTGCCACGGTTTCAGCAAGAAGCAGCCGCTTATCGGCACGGTGAAGTTACCTTACGACCACGTCGAAAAACTTAAAGCCAAAGTCGCCGAACGAAAATCTAAAACTACGAATGGACACAAATAAGCCCGAATTTTTATCCGCGAATTTCGCTAATTTACACGAATTAAACTTGGCCGGAAATAATTCGCGGCATTTGGCGAAATTCGCGGATTTAATTTTTTATCTGCATCTATCTGCGGTTATCTGCGGTTAAATTTCTCATGGGTCTCTTTTCCAAATTCAAAGCCGGCCTCGCCAAGACGCACGCCAAGCTCACGCACGAAATTAAGCGCATCGTCACGCGTTCGCCCAAACTCACCGCCGAGTCACTGGAAGAAATCGAACACGCGCTCATCGCCGCCGATCTGGGCATGGCGATGACCACGCAGATTGTCACGGCGGTGAAAAAAGCCTACGAATCGCAAGGCGCGGCGGGTTTGGATTATCTCGCTATCGCCCACGCGGAAATTGGAAAAAGTCTTGCGACAAACAATCCCAAGCTCAAAGAAATTCCCGGCGGGCTTTGCGTGGTTTCGATTGTTGGTGTGAACGGAACCGGCAAAACCACCACGAGCGCGAAGCTGGCGCATTATTTTCAAACGCAGAAAAAATCCGTGCTGCTCGCCGCGTGTGATACCTTTCGCGCCGCCGCCATCGAACAGCTCAAGCTCTGGGGCGCGCGGCTCAAGGTCGAGGTGATCGCCAGTGCCTACGGCTCCGACGCGGCCTCCGTGGCGCACGACGCCGTGACCGCCGCCCTCGCGCGCAAGGTGGATTATCTTTTCATTGATACGGCGGGGCGTTTGCACACGAAGCACAATCTGATGCAGGAATTGCAGAAGCTCCATCGCGTCATCGGCAAACAGCTCGCGGGCGCACCGCATGAAGTATTGCTAGTGCTCGACGGCAGCACGGGCATGAATGCGCTGAACCAGGCGCGCGAATTTCACAAGGCCGTGCCGCTCACCGGCCTCATCGTGACCAAGCTGGACGGCACGAGCAAAGGCGGCATGGTCGTGGCGATTCAAAAAGAACTCGGCCTGCCAATCAAATTCATCGGCCTCGGCGAACAGCCGGACGACTTGCAGCCCTTCGATGCGAAACAATTTGCGCAGGCGTTGTTTGAGGAATAGACATTTTAGATTCAGCCGTCGTTAATCTTTATCTGGCGGGCGGACCTTTCCGTTTGAACCTTTTGCTAGGTGCAGCTACGTTGCCTTCGATGGTTGACTCTTGTTTCATCTGCTCCGCGCGGCAAGTTCGGCGATTGGGCCTGTTTGCCGCCGTGCTGCTGGTCGTCTTGGGAATCATCCCTGCTCACGCCGTGACGGTTTTGCAGCAAGTGAAGACCGTGTTCGTGATTGCGATGGAAAATCATAACTTCAAGCAACCCACCCCGACCTCAAGCCCGCAGCAGATTTTCACCAATCCCGCCGCGCCTTATATCAACAGCCTGATTACGCCCGGCAACTCGAACGCCGTGCAGGTTTCCTACGCCGCGAAGTATTACAACGCCGGCGTCGGCGTGCATCCGTCCGAGCCGAACTATGTCTGGGCCGAAGGCGGAACGGATTTCGGAATTCACACGGACAACGAACCGCGTGCGGCGAACAACAATGTCTTTACCAACAACCATCTCACGCGCCAGTTGAATGCGGCGGGCGTCGCATGGAAAAGTTATCAGGAGGATTTGGAACGCGCCGCCAGTCCGACCAACAACGCCTCCGGTTCCACCGGTGCAAACAATTCCTACTACGGCACCTCGCAATATGATTATGCCGTAAAGCACAACCCGATGGCGTTCTACAACGACACGCAGACGCAAAACGTATTTGCACTGACGAATTTCTTGAAAGACCTGACGAACAATGCGATTGGCCGATACAATTGGATCACGCCCAACCAATTTAACGACCAGCACAGTGCGTTGAGCGCAGGCTTCACCTATCATGGCGTAGGTTACACCGGTGATCAGGCCGCCATCGCTCAGGGCGACAATTTTCTTTCCATCCTCGTCCCGAAAGTCATGGCGTCATCCGCGTATCAAAATCAGGGTGTTATCATTATCTGGTGGGATGAATCCGAGGGCGGCGACACAACGAACCAAACCATCGGCGAAATCATCGTTTCTCCGTTGGCCAAAGGCAACGCCTACGCCAGCAATGTGGAACTGAACCATTCCTCTGACATCAAAACCATGGAGCAGATTTTCGGACTGGTTTACTTGAGCAATTCAATCCCCGGCACTGAGACCAAGGCCTCGGGCAGTGGATACAACGACGTCGCCACGGTAAATGACTTGAGCGACTTGTTTCTATCCACGCCGACGGTCGTGGGGGAAACGATGCTGTCGGGCGGGGGTGGCTTGCAGTTGACGTTCTCCGGCTCGCCGGGTCAGACCTATCATGTGCTGGCCTCCGATGATTTAGCCTTGCCGCGGACATCGTGGACCGCCTTGGACAGCGGCACCTTCGGTAGCACTAACGCCATTCTCCAAACTGCCACGACCAATTTCCAAAAAAGGTTTTACCTTATCAAATCACCGTGATTGCGAGCGGCAACCAGCCGCACACAACTTCGCCGAATCGCTATGAATTTTTTCACCGACGATTCTGGATTTGACCCGGCGGGAGGATTGGCGGATGATAAGGTTGCCGATTGATGGGGGCGCACTGGTTTCGACCATGTGAACACGCCAGAGGCGGCATGCCGAGGACGATGCGTTGGCCTCGTAAATCATTCGCATCAAAACCAAAAAGCTAACGAAGAACTAGCCCTCGCGGCCTAAGGCCCCGACGTCCGCCATTGGACACCTGCTACGGTGGATGGACGCAACAGCAGGCATGATTGAGGACGGAGACCGCGCGTCAGCAATCGAGATCTTATCATGCGGACTAGGCAGTGCGACTCGAGCTCAAGCGCCATCGCATAGCAGAAAAAATTACTTGGGATAAGCATGTAGTCGCGGCTGGTAGGTTGACTTGGGACGCGGGTTCAATTCCCGCCGCCTCCACCACTTTGAAGATAGTGACGAATCGTGTGAGTTAACCCATAATGTGGCAGTGATTGCCACTTTATGCCTGTAAGTTGAGCACTGACATGGTATGCCTGTAAGTCCGCCTTTTGGAATTTCCTATCTTCTGAAAATAGCCTATTCACAGCTATTTCAACAACATCAAGTTTTTTTCATGTAGTTTCTGCCACATTATGCCTTGTGGTTAATTTTATACAGATTTGCAAAAAGCCCAATAAAAGTGATGTTTTCAAGAAAAGCAGTTTGTGCCAGCTTATGCCTGTAAATTTGTGGAAGCCCGATTCTTTCTCCCAAAATGGGCACTGACACATTATGCCTGTAACTACCAAGTTGAAAAACCAAGAAGTGCTGAAATCCCAACAAAACGAAGGATTCCCAAGGTGGCAAGAAGTTTGTGCCACGATATGGGTTAGAAAACAGACCAGCCTCAATTCGACTTGTTCAACTTCAAGTTACGAAGTTTCACCTCTCGCTTGAAGGCCGCTATTACTCTCACATCACGAAAGTGGTAACTACCGACCCGCAAGATAGTATGGCAAATATTGTGGAGCTCCATTAAATCCATTCACCCCATATTGTTGATTGGCAAATTTTACTCCTGATTGGGCAGCAGCCTCGATTGCTGCATCAACGCAATCATATACTAGAAGCGTG
>CAIXFY010000076.1 GCA_903918885.1 uncultured Verrucomicrobia subdivision 3 bacterium | reverse complement strand
CCGCGCGCGACCTTGCGCGTCGTCTGCAAACCGCAGCCGGACGAACAGGAGCCGTCGCGCTTCCGCCTCGCCGTGCAATTTCCCCTGCTCCGTCCGCGCACCGGCGAGAAGCCGCGCTCGCTGCACGACCTCGTGGACCTCGTCGTCCGCGCCGCGCACGAGCAGGAGTTGTTCACGCCGTGGGATTGGGAATTCATCCAGTGGATTTACGACACGCACCGCGAACGCGCCGGTCACGAGACGACGCTGCTGCTGTCCGACGCCGAACTGCTGCAATGGCTCGCGCGCTGGGGCCACACGAACCGCCTCGAATCCGCCGCCAACGGCCAACCGCTGTTCTTCCACGGCCATGTCGTCGCGCTCGCGCCGCATCTGGAAAACGGCGACAAGGAACTTTCCTTCACGCACCGCATTTTGTTGCCGGACGGCTTGAACCATTCCGTGGCGGACGCAAAATTTTTCAACCGCCAGTCGCCCGTCGCGCTCATCGGCAACGAATTTTTCCTGCTGCGCAACGCGCCGCCCACCGGCGTGCTGAAATATCTCGCGCAAAAACCCTCCGTGCCGGTGCGCAAGTTGAGCCATCGCCTGCTGCTGCACCTGCGCAAGTCGCAGGCGAATCACGGCGTGGATTGGGACCAGCTTTGCGTGGCGCACGCCGCCGCGCCGCAGTTTGTCTTTGAGCTGCTCGACGACACGGTGCAGTTGCGGTTGCACGCGAAAAGCGCGCGCGACAAGAGCCTTTGGGTTTGGAACAGCCACGAGTGGACGCCGCACGGCCGAGTCATCAAGCCCGGCGAAAAGCCGGAAATCCTCGACGACCCGCGCCTTGAACCCGCCGTTCAGTGGCTGCGCAAACTGGATTGGTTCATGCAGGAACCCGGTTTGTGGATCGGCGACGCGAATGAAAATTTTCTCGGGTCGCTCGCCGAGGCGTGGGCGACGCGGCCGGCGGAAGCGGAATTTCTCGGCAACGCGGCATTTCACCGGCTGTTCCTCACGCCGCACCGGCTCAAGCCGCGCCTCGTCGTCAAGGGCAGCGGCATTGACTGGCTCGCCGTCTCTGCCGAATGGGAGGCGGAAGGCATGAAACTTTCCAAGACCGATCTCGAACGCCTCGCCGCCGCGACGAGCCGCTTTGTGAAATTGCCGAACGCCGGCTGGGTGGAACTCGACACGAACGCTGTGCAGGGCGCACACGAGACGATGGCGGAAATGGGCGTGGACGGACTCATCGCCGTGCCGCAAAAAATCGGCCTTGAAAACGTCGCGCACCTCGGCGAAGAGGAATTCACGCGCTTCGCCGATTCGCCCGAAGCGCACGCGCTGCGCGACCGCGTCCGCGATTTCAAGGGCGTGCCGTCCGCTGATTTGCCGAAATGCCTGAACGCGGAACTGCGTCCGTATCAGAAGGATGGCTTTGATTTTCTCGCGCATCTTGTGCAGGTGAAACTCGGCGGCATTCTCGCCGACGACATGGGGCTTGGAAAAACCTTGCAGACGCTGACCTGGCTCGCGTGGCTCAAGGAGCGCAACCTAAAAAATCCCAAGCCATCATTGGTGATTTGCCCCGCGTCCGTCCTGCACAACTGGCAGCGCGAGGCGGAGAAATTCACGCCCGGCATGCGCGTGCTCGTGCTGGAAAGCGGCGCGGCGCGGCACAATTTGCGCAAGCAGATTCCCGAGCACGACATCATCGTGACGAACTACGCGCTGCTGCGGCGCGATCTGGAGGAATTTCACAAGTTCAGCTTCCGCGCGGTCATTCTCGACGAAGCGCAGTTCATCAAGAATCCCGGCGCGCAGGTCACGCAGTCGGTGAAGCAGTTGAAGTGCGAAAACAAGATTGCGCTCACCGGCACGCCGCTGGAAAACCGGCTGCTCGATTTGTGGAGCATCGTGGATTTCATCCAGCCCGGCTATCTCGGCAATCAGGAGCAATTTCTCGAAACCTACGAGCCGAAGGGCGGCGAAAACACCGAGGCCGCGCAACGCATCGCGCGCAAGCGGCTTTCCGCCAAGCTGCGTCCGCTGCTGCTGCGCCGCCTGAAAAAGCACGTCGCGAAGGATTTGCCCGACCGCATCGAGCAGCGCCGCGATTGTCCGCTGGGCGACGAACAGCGGAAATTGTATCTCGCGGAATTGCGCCGCAGCCGCGAAACCATCGAGCAGGCCGTGGCCACGCAGGGTCTCAACAAGAGCAAGATGCACGTCCTTGCCGCGCTCACGCGGTTGCGGCAGGTGTGCTGCCATCCGTCGCTCGTCGGCAGCGACACGGCGTCGGGCAAGACGGAAACGCTGTTCGAGTTGGTGGATTCGCTCGTGGCCGAGGGACAAAAGGTTTTGGTGTTCTCGCAGTTTGTGCAGATGCTGCACATCCTCGAAAAGGATTGCCACGCGCGCGGCATCCGCACGCATTTGCTCACCGGCCAGACGAAAGACCGGCAGGCGGTGGTCAACGATTTCCAGAAAGACACCGGCGGCAGCGTGTTCCTCTTGAGCTTGCGCGCGGCGGGAACGGGCTTGAATCTGACCAACGCCAGCTACGTGGTGCTTTACGATCCGTGGTGGAATCCGGCAGTCGAGGCGCAGGCGATTGACCGTTCGCATCGCATCGGCCAGACGCAAACGGTGAATGCTTATCGCCTCATCGCGCCCGGCACGGTGGAGGAAAAAATCTGGGAACTGCAACAGAGCAAGGCGCAAACCATCGCCGACGTGCTCGGCGAAGAAGGATTTGCCCGCAGCCTCACGGCGACAGATTTGGAATACCTCTTCGCGGAGGATTAATCCACCGACGGATCGAGGCGCTTGTCCGTCACCAGATATTTGCGGACATAGTCGTGCACCGCATTCTCCAATGAAGTGACAGGCGCGGCGTAACCCGCCCCGCGTAGGCGAAGCAGATTCGCTTGCGTGAAGTATTGATACTTGTCGCGAATCGTTTCCGGCATCGGAATGAACTTGATAACCGGCTTCTTCTTGGTCGCGGAAAAGACGGCGTTCGACAAATCAATCCACGTCCGCGCCTGGCCGGAACCGATGTTGAACAAACCGTTCGCACGCGGCGTCGCGGCAAGGTGCAGCGTCATCGCCACGCAATCTTTGACGTAAAGAAAATCCCGCTTCTGTTCGCCGTCCTTGTAATCCGGCTTGTGGCTTTTGAACAACTGGATGACGCCCTTGCTTTGCACCTGCGCAAAACTTTTATGCACCAGCGAACGCATGTCGCCCTTGTGATCTTCGTTCGGACCAAAGACGTTGAAAAATTTGAGGCCGCAAACTTTGTTCAGAAATCCCGCGCGTTTGGCGTGCAGATCGAACAGGTGCTTCGAGTAGCCATACATGTTCAGCGGGCGGAGCGTGTCGAGCGCGGCCTCGTTGTCTTCCATGCCCTGCGCGCCGTCGCCGTAAGTCGCGGCAGATGACGCATAGACGAAGCGCGCTTTGTTATCCAGCGACCAATGCGCGAGATCCTTGGTGAACTCGAAATTATTTTTAACGAGAAACGTCGCATCCTTTTCCGTCGTGGCTGAGCAAGCGCCCATGTGCAACACCAGATCAAATTTCCCCAGCGCACCGCTTTGCAAACGCGTCTGCAAGTCGGCCGCCTCGACGTAATCAGCATAGCGCAAGGACGTGAGATTCCGCCATTTTTCATCCTTCCCTAAGATATCGCACACGACAATGTTGTCGCAGCCGCGGCGGTTGAGCGCCCAGACGAGCGCGCTGCCAATGAAGCCCGCGCCGCCCGTGACTAGCACGCGCGCGTCGGAAAAATCGTTCGGTTTCATGCAAAGAAATTACTTGGTTGTCGCTGCCCACGCCAGCCCATCCGCGCCTTTGCCGGCGGTGATGGGCTTTTCAGCGGTAAAAGTTTTCAGGTCGATTACCATCACCTGACCGCTCGCGCTGCAAGAGACATAGGCGAACGCGCCGTCGGGGCGGATCAAAACTTCCTGTGGCGTTTTTGGTGCGTCGAGGACGTGCGCGATTTTCATCGTCCGCAAATCCACGATGCCGACCTGGCTGATGCCGCTCATTGCCACCACCAGCCAGCGTCCGTCCGGCGTGACCGCCGTGCCGTAGCCGACACCCGGCAGTTCAATCCACTTGGCAACTTCGTTTTTCGTAGCGTCAAGCGCGGCGAGCCGTGGCTTGTCTTGGTCGGCGGTAAAAACCCATTTGTCATCCGGCGTGATGGAGATCCGCTGCGTGGTCTTGCAGATGGAAATGATTTTGCGGACTTCCCTTTTTTCCAGATCCAGCACAGAGACCGTTCCCGGTCCGACATTCGCGGTGTAGCCCGTCTTGCCGTCGCTGCTGATGACGAGCATGTGTGACTCGTTTTGGCCGGTGGGAATCGCACCGATGAGCTTGAACGTTTTCGGGTCAACGACAGAAATGGAATTTTCCAATTCGGTCGTGACGTAGAGCAGATGATTCTTCGGGCCGATGACCGCGCAATGCGGACGCACGCCCTTGCCGAAATCTACCGTGCCAACCACGGTGTGTTTTTCGAGATCAATCGCGCGGATGAGGCTGCCGTCCGTGCCGGGCTTGCCCACGCCGGAGTTGCCAAAGATGGGAACGAACGCGCGACGACCATCTTCTGAAGCGACGACCTCATGGCCCGTGACTCCATCCTCGGCCACAGCGGCAATTATCGCGCCGGTGGCGGGATTGATGATGGAAAGCGTGCGGTCGCCTTTGTTGGCAACAAGGAGCATGCCGCCGGAATTTTCGGAACGCGCCGCCAGCACGAGGCTGGAGAAAACAACGACGGACAGAAAAGCCCGGGGCGAACTCATATCACCAGCCGAGGACGTGAGCGAAGATCAGCGGCGCAACGATGGTGGCGTCGGATTCGATGACGAATTTCGGTGTCTTCACCCCGAGTTTGCCCCAGGTAATTTTCTCGTTCGGCACCGCGCCGGAATAACTGCCGTAGCTCGTGGTCGAATCGCTGATCTGGCAGAAATAGCCCCACAGCGGCACGCTGGTGCGGCCCAAATCCTGATGCAGCATCGGCACGACGCAAATCGGGAAGTCGCCCGAAATACCGCCGGCAATCTGGAACATGCCGATGGTGCTCTTCTTGGTGGCCGTCTTGGTATAAAAATCCGCGAGCCACGTCATGTATTCAATGCCGGTGCGGACGGTGTGGACGTTCTTCACGTCGCCGCGCATGACGGCAGCGGCATACATGTTGCCGAGCGTCGCGTCTTCCCAACCAGGAACGACGATGGGCAAATTTTTCTTCGCCGCAGCAAGCATCCAGGAATTTTTTGGATCAATCTGGTAATATTTTTCGTATTTGCCGCTCAACAAAACCTTGTAGAAAAATTCGTGCGGGAAATAGCGTTCGCCCTTTTTGTCGGCGGCGGTCCAGACTTCGAGCATGGCTTTTTCCATGCGGCGCATGGCTTCGCCTTCGGGAATGCAGGTGTCAGTGACGCGGTTCATATGGCGTTCGAGCAACTTCTGTTCGTCCTGCGCGGTGAGCGAGCGGTAGCCGGGCACGCGTTCGTAATAATCGTGCGCGACGAGATTGAAAACATCCTCTTCGAGATTCGCGCCGGTGCAAGTAATCAAATGGACTTTGTCCTGCCGGATCATTTCCGCGAGCGAAAGGCCGAGTTCCGCCGTGCTCATCGCGCCGCCGAGCGTAATCATCATCTTGCCGCCACCTTTGAGATGCGCGACGTAACCCTTCGCGGCGTCCACGAGCGACGCGGCGTTGAAGTGCCGATAATGGTGCTGGATGAAGCGGGAAACGGGACCGCCGGTGAGCTTTGCGGGTTTGAGCGATTTTTTCTTGGCCATGATTTTATAAAAATTATTTTCGCACACGATACGCGAACGGAATCCAATCTCAAATTAAAACTCGCGCGGAAACGCCGGGAGGCGGCGGAGAAAGGAACTTTGCGGAACCGGCGACTTGGCAAAACTTTTACTGCACCGACACGAGGTTCGGCTGGGCGAGCGAGAGGTTGCCGCTGACATTGCCCTCAAACTTGGGGCGGATGATGATGTTGTTGGTGCAAGTGGTGTTGTTCACGCGGAACGCCGCGCCGCCGCAATTCATCGCGATGAGGTTCGTGAACGCATTGTAAACGCACTCGGTTTTGGGCGCCGGCCCCCAGCCGGTCGCGGTCTGCATTTCGGAATGCGCCATGAAGACGCCGTGATGCAGGCTATTGCGGATTGAGACGTTGAGAAACTGGTTCTCGCGGCTGGCGCGCATGAAGATGCCGAGGTCGTTGCCGTTCAGCCACGCGTTGCTGATGACATTGTGATTGAACGCGAGATCAAGTGAGATGCCCGCGCCCGGATTGTCGTGCAAATATAAATCGGTGAACAGCGAATCGGTCGTGAGATAGCACGCCAAGCCGTCGAACTCGTTGTCAAAAGACTCAAGGCCGCGCACGGTCAGGCATTCCACGCCCATCGTCGTCACCAATCCGCCGGAACGATTGTGGGCGCAGGTGACACGCTCAACGACGCAATCGCTGACCGATTGGATGGTAATGCCGTTGTTGCGGATTTCCGAACCCTCGCCTTCCAACCGCCAAAGTTCGCGCGTTTGGTTCCGGCGATTGCCGTCAATGAAAAGGTCGCTCACGCGCAGATTTTGCACGACGGTTTTCGGGGCATTGACCGGTTCGCCCATGATAATCACGGGGCAATTGGCGTTATCCGCCAGCCGCAGGATGGTCGCCGCACCGGAACCGCGCAGAACTTGATTGTCGCGACGCAACACGATGGGCTGGCGGATGAGAAATTTTCCGGCGGGCAAAACCACTTCGCCGCCAGCGGCGGGCAGCGCGTCCAGGGCCTTTTGAATTTCGATTTCCGAGACGCCGACGGGCAAAGTCAGCGACACCGGTTCAGTTGCGGGAGAGAGAACGGGAAAAATCAGAAAGCAAACCACTGCGGTGATCCTGGCCACCGCTTCCCAACCGACCAGCTGATTGAAGTTCGTTTTCATAACCACGAGACCTGCGACCAATCAGTGTTTCCAAGGCAATGTCGCCCAATAAATATTTTCGTCCAGTAACACTACTGTCCGGTTTAAAAACCGAGTAAACATTGATGATTTTCGGTGTCTGGCGGTTGTGTAGCAGGTGGCAGTTGAGCAAGCGCCTGTAAAATGGGCGTTTTCTCAAAGAGCGT
>CAIXFY010000075.1 GCA_903918885.1 uncultured Verrucomicrobia subdivision 3 bacterium | reverse complement strand
TCGGCGGCGGATTTGATTTTCGTCGCTTCGGCTTCGCCTTTGAACTGCGCCTCGCTGATCAAAACGGTCCGTTCAGATTTCATGCGGTCGAACACCGTCTGCGTCACACTTTCCGGCAAGCCGAGTTTTTTCACGCCGAGAAATTCAATGCTGATGCCGTAATTTTGCGACGCGAGTTCGCCTTGCACGGCAGATTTAATTTCGTTTTCGATGCCTTCCAGCTTGAGTTGCTTCGGGTCGGCGTTTACGAAGTCGGACAAATTATGTTTGCCGATGACCGCCGCTTTCGCGCTGCGGAGCATGGTTTCCAACTGGCGTTGTGCCGCTTCCACGGAACCGCCGGCGAACTTCGGGAAAAATTCCTTCGCGTCGGAAATCCGCCAGCCGACGTAAACGCTCGTCAGCAACATCGTGTTGTCCGACGTGAGGTTCTCGCTGTATTTGTCCTCGAAATTCTGCACTCGCTGGTCGAAGCGATAAACCTGCTGAATCGGCCACGGCCATTTGCCGTAAATGCCAGGTTGGTCAATGTTCGCGGCGGCGGGCTTGCCGAACGTCGTCAACACGGCGACTTCCGACTGGCGCACCTGAAAGCTAAAAAGTAGAAGCCCAAAGATACCCAATAAAATAAGGGCGATGGCGATGGCGATGGTGTTCTTTTTCATGGCGTATTCGTGATGGAAAGGTTCAATAGGTCGTCGCGGATTTTATCTTCGAGATTGAAGATGACGACGTCCGATGTGTTCGTGACGAGCAAAACATATTTGCGTGCGCCCTTGGTGGCGTCGGCAAAACTCTGCAAATACAGTCGCTGGCGATAAACATCCGGCGCGGCGGCAAAAGCGGGAAGCTGATTCGTGAACAATCCCGCTTCGGCATTCTTGGACGAAACCAACTGGACGCGTTTGGCATCGGCGACATTCGTGATCGTGAAGGCCGCCGCACCGGAAACGGCGTTCAAACGAATCGCGCCCGCTTGCGCATCGAGAATTTTCGCGAGCTTGGTCTGCTGCGCGCCGACCACTTTTTCGTAGGTCGCAGCCACGTCGCTGGCCGTCGGCGGATGAATGTCTTGCAAGCCGACGAAAATGATTTTCGCGCCGAGCGAACGGGCATTGGCCGAGGCTTGAATGCGTTCGCGCAACGTGTCTGCCGCTTGCAAGCGACCTTGCGAGAGCACGTCGTTCAAATCAATTCCCGCGAAATACTTGATGACTTCCTGCGTCGCCAGATCTTTCAGCAGCGCGTCCGGCGCATTGTTTTTGTAAGCCCAATCAGTGACGTTCGTGATCTGGAATTGCACCGGAATGCTTACGGTGATGAGGCCGACCGCTTGCGCCTTGGTCGAATCATTCGTGCCGCTGCTCGCCGTCGCCGAGTTGACAGTGGCGCGATTGGCGACGAGAAAATTTTCTTCCTTGTTGTGACTGACCGTCCAAAGAATCGTGTTCACCGCTTCGCTTTGCGGGTCGGGCGTGTAGCCGACGGCAAAGGATTGAATCTGCTCCGTGCGGAAGCGGTAAATCTTGTCCATCGGCCACGGCAATTTGAAATGCGCGCCGGGATTGAGCGTCGCCACTGGTTTGCCGAAGTGTTCCAGCACGGCCTGTTCGCCCACATCCACAAACACGATCGTTGTGGACAAAATCAGCACGGCAAATTGAATGAGCAACAGCGCGGCGAGATTTTTTTGCGCCGCCTGAAAAAACCACGTTTCGGAAACTTTGAAACCGAACTGATAATCCAAAGTCTGCGCCGCCGTGGTGAATAGACTTTCCGGTTGCGCGAGAATGCCAACGACGCGGCTTTCGTAAAGCGGACGGGCGATTTTGCCTTTGATGCGCGGACGGTAGATTTCCAGCAGCAACGTGAGCAGATTTTCCGCTGCCATCAAAGCGAGCAACACGCACAGTCCGCGCGCCACCCAGAAATCCGCGTGCGGGAATTTCGCTTCAATGCTTGCGATAGCGAGGGCTGTGAGCGCGCAAACGTAAGCGCCCGCCAACAGAAAACTCGCGCCAGGGCGGAGCAACCGATGGTTTTCCAGCCGCGCAATCGTCACGGAAAAACGGCCAATCAAAAACAGCAGCAGCGCGAAAATCGCAAATAATGACAATGACGCCGTGGCGTTGGCCTCTTTGAGTCCAGCCGTATTTTTGCCGCTCCAGTTCCACAGCAGCCACGCGCCGCCAGCTTCGAGCAGCAGAATCAAAACCGTGAAGCCGGGGACAAAATATTTTTCAAATTGCAGCCGCGCATTCTGAGCCGGAAAACTGCCGCCATCCTTGCTTTCAAAGAGTGATTGCCCACGGCTGCGGGCGAGTTCGTTGAGTTCGAGTTTTTCCGAGCGTTCGTTTTCTTCGAGTCGCATCTGGAACCAACTGATGCCCGCGACGATGACGCCGAGGCCGAGAAAAATGGACGCGGCTTGTCCCGCCAGCGAGCCGGCGAAAACCGTCACGCCAAAGCCGGCGAGAAAAATCAGCACCGCGACCGCGAGATTCACCAACCCGTTTTTTTGGATGTTGCGTTCCACGTTTCGTTAAATTGTTAAATCGTTGCATGGTTACATCGGAATTCGCCGAATCGATTTAACGATTCAACGATTTACGAGGTAACGCCTAACTCAATTCTCGTTCATCAAACAGCGCCACGCCCACGGCCAGCGCTGCGCCGGCATAGCAAACCGCATAGCCGAGCGCCTTGCCGACGTATGCCCATTGAAACGTGTTTTTGCCCGTTTCGAGCGCATCGGCGAGCCAGAAAAGCTGCCAGTTCGGAACGACCGTGTAAAGTGTCGAAGCCCACCAACTGCCTTTGGCCGCGGGCAATCCGAAGAAATAGTCCGACATCAGTCCGACCAGAAAAATCGCGGAGCAAATCGCGAGCGTCGCAATCATGTCTAGTCGCGTGGAGCAAGCCAGCGCGACGGCGGCGAGAATCCAGAGCGCGAATAAAATTAAAATTCCCGCCGGAACCAAACGCCAGTCCACCACGGCTCGCTCATTCAGACTCTGCATCTGGTGCGTGAATTGAAAAATGACGAACGTCGCCAGCGTGGCCATCACCACCACCGCGATCACGGCATCGCTCACAAACGGGCGGCGCAGGAAGAAATTGCTAAAACCCGCCAGCGCGTAGGCCAGCAGAATACCGCCGCCGAATATCCCGATGGCCAGCAGGTTCGTCGAGCCGTAGGCGTCGAACGCCATCCAGCTGGCCAGCATCACGCCGATAAGGTTGACGTAAGCGAGCAGTGCCAGTGCGGCTGCCAGACCAGCGAATTTTGCCAGGAGAAATTGCGCGCGTCCGACTGGTTTGGACAAAACCGCGAGGGCGGTTCCGCTGCGGATTTCCCGCGCGAGCGAAGCCGATGCGCTCAAGACCGCGCCGAACAAACCGGACAGCAGCATCACGGCGAGCGCACTGGTTTTGACGAGTTTCATTTCGTCGCCGAACGCGAAGTAATACGGCACCGCGAGAAAAATCTCGAACAGCACGGAGCCCGTCATCAGCAGCAGAAAAATCGGCTGCCGGATGAGTTCCATGAACGCGTTGACCGCGATGTTTCTAAATTGACGCATGAACGTTCTACTAGACTAGCGAACCGCGCGCACATTTGCCAACGGTTAATCCGCATGGGCGCAAGGAAATGGAGCGGGAAACCCTGATTTGCGTTCAAATAGAATTTTGCTTGTCCAAAATATTTTTGCACCGAATAGCCGCAGGCTAAAGTTCCCATAAAAATAGTGCGATGAAGATGATTCAATTTTGCAGCAAAAAACTCTAGGAGTTTAGGGCTGACGAATCAAAAGGTTTCAGAATACCTTGCTGAACCAGTGAGGTGTAAGCGAAAACATTGAAAATAGTAGTCGTTATCACGACTTGACTACACTTGTCGCTGCGTGTCACCATAAATTAGCAAGTGACGGTGATATTTAAGCCGCCCTCTTTGCTACTTCTCCGCTTACGGTGACGCCTCGGTTCTTCTGCGTGTTGACGGCGGGGATTTTGGGTGATTTTAAGTATTAAGCTGGCAATGAAAAAAATAGTTTTAACCGTTTTAATGGGGCTGGCGATAGGCGAATTTTGCGCGGATGCAAAAAATCAGCCTGAAGGCGCTGGCCTTCCGAGCGACGGTTTGCCCAAAGATTTAAGCCTACAGGGACAACAGGAAAAGGCCGCGTGGGCAGAACGGCAGAGGGCGATTGATTCGGCTAGGACTGACGCGCAAGCAATTCTTGATTATTTGCAAACCGATGCGGACGCAAAAGCGCAGGACGCAAAAATCGCTCAGGTTCAAGTCGACGCCATAAAAAAGGATTTGTTGTATGAAAAAAACTTGGATCCCCGCGACCCTTGGCGCGAAATTCATGGTGAAAAAAAATTCGTGATGTCGCTAGGTGCCGGGATTGTTCAATTCCGAGGACAAGTTCAAGATGTGACTTCCGACGGACTACGTATCTCGGGGCAAATCGGCGATGACACTGGGGTCGAATATTTCGTGGTTAATTTTCCGTATCAACTTGAGGCCGGTGAGAAAGTCGACCCCACAAAAATTTTTGTGGCCTTCGAAGACGGGATGACGAACTACGAAACTGAAGAGGGTTACCTGCGGACAATTCCCAAGGTGAATTACGGCAAACCCTGTGCCCGTCCTCAAAACGCCGACGCTATTGAATTGGCCGCTAAAAAATTGACGCCAGCGGAGGAGTCTCAAATAAAATCTGCCGAGCTAGAGGCCAAAACGAAATCGCAAAAAGCCACCGACGCACGAAAGCGTCTGCAAGAGGCTCAAGAATTGTCGGATGCCGAGTGGAAGGCGGCGGTTGAAATGCTGCGACAAGACAAGGCAGCGACATTAACTGTCACTCGGGATCGAGCTGAGAAGGGCGACGCTGCGGCTTCACTCCGGATGGCCGAGCGCTATCGCGATGGCGATGGGGTTGAAAAAAATTTGACCAAAGCCACCGATTATTTCAAGAAGGCTGAAGCCGTAGTTAAATCCCAGAACAATTCGGCAGTTGGGAATGCCCATTAAGCTGAATTCGACAAATTCGGCATTGCGGCCAATGGTGATTCTGGTATCGTGAGCGCTCGTTTTTACGGAAAATACAAACAATATTATATATATATGTCACAGCATCGCAGCCTCCGCGCCGCCTCCACTTTGGGTGGCAAACGCAATGTTCTCAAGCGCTTTGAACGCACCGCACTCCTTGAAAAACGCGGCCAACGCAAGACCGGCGACAAGATTACCGGACTCCGCAAAACCAAGCCGGAAGCCTGATTGCATTTGCGGTTTACGGTTGGCGGTTAGACTGCGAAATCCGGTTTCAATTGTGAATCGGCAGCCGGCAATCGCAAATCCCAATGGTTCGCCTCCAAAAATATCTCGCCGATGCCGGTGTGGCTTCACGCCGCGTCGGTGAGCAGTTTATTTTGGACGGGCGTGTGTCCGTCAACGGTAAAACCATTCGGTTGCTTGGCTCCAAGGTTGATCCGCAGCTCGATCAGGTTTCAGTGGATGGCCAACTTGTCCGCATCAAAAATCTGGTTTATGTCGCATTGAACAAGCCCGTCGGCTGCGTCTGTTCCCGCAAAGACGAGCTTAACCGCCCGACGATTTATGAATTGCTACCGCGCGAATGGGAGACCGTCCAGTCCGTGGGGCGGCTCGACTACAACAGCGAAGGATTGATTTTTCTCACAAATGATGGACAATTCGCCTTGCGTCTGACGCATCCACGCTACGGTGTCCGGAAAAAGTATCTCGTGACCGTCGAAGGCGAAGTCACGCGGCCGATGCTGGATTTGTTTACGCGCGGTATTTTTCACCAAGGTGAAAAACTAAAAGCGTTGTCGGCCAAAATCATTTCCGGCACGCGCAAAAAAAGTGTCGTGGAAATGGAATTGGGCGAAGGTAAAAACCGCGAGGTGCGGCGGCTGTTTGAGTCGCAGTCCATCACGGTGAAAAAATTGCAGCGGACGCAGATCGGAAAAATCCGGCTGGGCGAATTAAAACCCGGCAAATGGCGGACGCTGAATCCGGTGGAGATAAAAACTTTGACTTCAGATTTATGAAAACGAACTGCTTGTTGATTCTTGGAACCTTTGTTGTCACCAGCGCACTGGCGCAGGTGGGCACGAACCAATTGCCGGAAATCCCCCCGCCGGCCAACGCCGCCGCCTTCGCGCCGGTCGCCACTCCTGCGGCCGGACCGACCACGAACGCGCCCGCACCGGTCAAGAAGAAGGCCTTCGCGCACAAGAAAATAATCGTCAAGAAAATCGCCGAGCCGACCGTTGCGCTCGTGAGCGGCGCGGCCACGGTTGCGTCCGACAATCTGAACGTCCGCGGTCAGGCCGGCTTGAAAGGTGAAGTCGTCGGCCATCTGAAAAAAGGCGACGCGGTCAGCGTCGTCACGCAGATCAATCTCGACAAGCACGCCGCCGATGAGCCGGGGCAATGGGCGAAGATTTTACTGCCGGCTGGCATCAAGGTTTGGATTAACTCCAAGTTCGTGGACACGACGAACAAAACGGTCGCCGTCAAGAAACTCAACCTCCGCGCCGGGCCGGGCGAAAATTACAGTGTGCTCGGTGTTTTGGAAAAGGGCGCGGTCGTCAGTGAACTTTCTGCCAAGGGCGATTGGTCCGAAATCGAAGCGCCCACCAACGCCTTTGCCTTCATCGCCGCGATTTATTTGAAACAGGAGACGCCGGTTGTTGCAACGACGGACACGAACGCCGCGCCCGCCGTGGTCGAAACTCCGGTTGTCGTTCCGCCGCCGACCACCAACACCGTTGCCGAAGCTGCGCCAGTCGTGGCACAGCCGGTTCCGGCGCCCGCGGTCGAAACGCCCGCTGCGGCCACAAACGCTCCCGCTCCCGCTGTCGTTGAAACCAATGCTCCGGTTGCCGTAGACACAAATCCGCCGCCGCCCCGCATCGTGACGCACGAAGGCTATGTCCGTTCATCGATAAGTCCGGTGGCGGCGACCGCTTTCGAGCTTTACGACACTGATAGCGGCAACGCCATTAACTATCTCAACTCGACGACCACCAACCTGAATCTGGCGCGTTACAACTCCATGAAGATTATCGTGACCGGCGAGGAAGGTCTAAACGAACGTTGGCAGGACACGCCGGTGCTGACGGTGCAACGGATTTATGTTCTCTCGACCAATCCTCCGGACATCCATCGCGTAACCAGTCCTCGTGCAAGCAAATCTAATTGACGGTCGCGCCATCGCGACGCAAATCCAGTGGGAATTGACCGAGCGCGTGGCGTCATTGAAGTCGCGCGGCGTCACGCCCGGCCTCGCGTTCGTGCGCGTGGGTGAGGATCCGGCTTCCAAGGTTTATGTCGGCCGCAAGGAAAAGGCCTGTGCCGAACTCGGCATCGTTTCGGAAACGCACGTGCTGCCGGAAAAAACTTCCGAGGCGGAACTGCTCGCGCTTATTGGTAAATTAAATTCCGCCAAAAACGTTCACGGCATTCTCGTCCAAGCGCCGCTGCCGAAGCACATCCGCGAGTCCGTTGTTTTTTCCACCGTGCTGCCGACGAAGGACGTGGATGGTTTTCATCCGGTCAACGTCGGCAAACTGATGCTCGGCGATGAAACCGGTTTCAAGCCTTGCACGCCCGCAGGCGTCGTGGAATTGCTCGTGCGCTCCGGCGTAAAGACCGAAGGCGCGGAAGTTGTTGTGCTTGGCCGCGGTAACATCGTCGGCAAGCCGATGGCCGCAATGCTTTACCAAAAGGGCAGGGCGGCCAACGCCACCGTGACCATTTGCCATTCCGCGACGCGCGACATCCGGGCGCATTGCCGCCGCGCGGACATCATCATTGCGGCGATGGGCGTGGCGGAATTTGTGAAGGCTGACATGGTTAAGCCCGGCGCGGTCGTCATGGACGTGGGCGTGAACCGCGTGCCTGACGCCACGGCCAAGAACGGCACGAAGCTTGTCGGCGACGTGGACTTCGCCAACGTTCAACTGATCGCCGGGAAGATTACGCCGAATCCCGGCGGCGTCGGCCCGATGACCATCGCCATGCTGCTGCAGAACACCGTGCGCGCAGCGGAACAATCTGTTTGATTTAAAATTCTAAACCTAAAACCGAAAAACTTCATGAACGCCACCCGCATTCTCCCCGATCTCCAATGTTCGCTCCTGTGTGAAGAAGTCCGTCAGGAAGTGAACGGCAACCTTTTCATCATCGGCGTCGTGCAGGTGCTGCGCGTGCCGCAAGTGCCCATCGTCGCCGGGCGCATTTGCATTTTTAACCGCTGGGCCGCCGGCCTCGGCCAGTTCAACGAGACTGTGCGCCTCATTGCGCCCGACCAGACCACGGTCATCAGCAAGGGCGAAATGAAATTCGAGCTGCGCGACGCCGCGATGAGTGCTACAAACGTGATGTTTTTCGGCCAGGTCAAATTTGAAACCGCCAGCACTTATTATGTCGAAGTCTTGGTGGATGATGTGATGAAGCTGCGCTACCCGCTGCCGGTCATTGTTCAGCCCCTGCCGAACCAACCGACGCCACCGGCTGAGAAACAAGGCTGATTTCTCGTTCGCCTTTGTGCTACTCTCTGCGCCGTGAGTGCGCTTGGTAAAAATTCCTTCGCTTGGGAACCGCTGACGCCGCGGGGCGTGGCGGCGTTTGCCAACGCCTCTTTTGAGCGGCTGTTCATCATGCAGAGCGTGTTCGCGCTATTCGCCGCTGCGGCGGTAACTTGGCTTTTGGCCGACGGAATTTTTCCGGTGATTGATTCCACCATCAACACCTTGCCGGACATGGGCGCAATTCACGGCGGTCGGCTAGACTGGCGCAACGATTCGCCAGCGCTGCTGGCGGAGGGAAAAATTTTCGCCGTGAGCGTGGATGTGGAACACGGCGGCAAACTCCGTTCGCCAGCGGACTTTCAATTTGAATTCGGCCGCGACACCGTGGAAATCGTCTCGCTTTTTGGCGCAGCAGAACTGAATTATCCGAGCGGCTATTTTATTTCTGCCAACCAGCGCGAGGCGAGGCCAGCGTGGGGCGCGTGGGCACCAAATATTCTTGGATTGGCCGCCATCGGAACTTTCTTCGGTATGCTGGTAATTTGGTTCGCTTTGGCATCGGTTTATTTTTTACCCGTGTGGCTCATCAGCTTTTTCGCCAACCGCGACCTGGGTTTTTGCGCGAGCTGGAAGCTGGCGGCGGCGGCGCTGATGCCGGGCGCGGCAGTCATGTCTGCAGCCTTGTTGCTGTATGATGGCGCGGCGATTGACTTGGTTCAGCTATGCTTCGTGTTTGGTATGCATTTGGTCATTGGCTGGGTTTACTTGTTCGTCAGTCCGATGTTTCTCGAACGCGGTGAGCCGACGGAAAAGAAAAATCCATTCGCAGAAAAGATTTAACACGGTTCGCTGGCGGCAGCGGGTATTCCAATTTTTTTGCTATTTCGAGTGCTAAGTTGTATTTAATGGAAGAAGAAAATTTATGATTTGTTGCGTGTGCAAAGAAAAACCGGCGACCGTGCATCTAACCCAGATTGTAGGTGAAAAGATGCAAAAGCTGGATTTGTGTGAAGATTGCGCGAAAGCCAAGGGCGTCAACGACCCGACAAGCTTTGCGATGGCTGATTTGATGCTCGGCCTCGGCGCGTCGCAAGAACTCGACCCGACGGCGGGCGCGCTGGAAATCAAATGCCCGCGCTGCGGATTTTCGCAGGCAGATTTCAAGAAATCTGGCCGACTCGGTTGTCCGGAATGTTATCAGACTTTTGCCGATGGCCTCGCCGGGCTGCTCAAAACGATGCACAAGGGCACGCGCCACATCGGAAAAACGCCGGAAGCATTGCGTAAGTCGCGCGAGACAGGCGACCGGCTCAAACTGCTCCAGAAAAAATTGAACAAGGCGGTCGAAACCGAAGATTTTGAGTTGGCGGCGCAATTGCGCGACGAAATTAAGGCGCTCTCCGGCGTTGTCCCAACCAAAACTGCGCGATGAAAAATCTGCACGAATTTTTAATTTCTCCCACGCAAGCCACGCAGCAGCACGGCCCGCACGACCGCATTGTCATGTCCAGCCGCGTTCGACTCGCGCGTAATGTGCGCGAGTCATCATTTCCTGGCTGGGCCAAAAAGCCGGAACGTGTGAAGATTCTGGATTCCATTTTGCCAGCAGTAAGCGCGCTGCCGGAAATGGCTGATTCCTTTGCGGAGTCCATGGATAATTTAACCCCGCTGGATAAGCAGATTCTTGTCGAGCGCCACCTCATCAGCCGCGAACATGCCGCAAAAAGCGTCGGCAGCGGCATCGTGCTGAATCGCGAGGAATCCTTCTGCGTAATGATCAACGAGGAAGATCATCTCCGAATGCAGGCGCTGCGGCCCGGTTTTCAAATTCGCGAGGCATGGAACGCCATTGATCAGATGGACTCCGCGTTGGAGAAGAAACTGAATTTCGCCTTCGACAACGAACTCGGCTATCTGACTGCGTGCCCGACGAATCTCGGCACCGGCATCCGCGTGAGCGCGATGCTGCATTTGCCGGGGTTGGTGCTTGGCGAGCAAATCAATCCGATTATCCAATCGGTGAACAAACTCGGCCTCGCGGTGCGCGGGCTCTATGGTGAAGGCACGGAAGCATTGGGAAATGTCTTTCAGGTTTCCAACCAGATGACGCTCGGCGAAAGCGAAACCGGTATCGTCGAACGGCTGGAAAAGGTTTTGGCGCAAATCATCGAGCACGAGGAAAATGCTCGACTATCGCTGATGGAAAAAAAACCGAAGACGGTCTACAACCACATCGGCCGCGCCTACGGCATTCTGGCCAATGCGCACAGCATTTCATCCAAGGAGACGATGAACCTGCTTTCGCTACTGCGGCTGGGCGTGGATTTGAATTTGTTTCCGGGTGCCAAGCGCGCTCTGGTGGATGAACTGTTTTTGACCACGCAGCCGGCGCATTTGCAGAAGCAGATTTCCGACAAGCTGTCAGCCGAGGAACGCGATTTGATTCGCGCCGACATGGTGCGCGAGCGGCTCAAAGGGGTAAGCCGACCCGTGACTAAATAGTTTCCACTCAAGACCTGTCGCTTGCTTTAGCGGCAGGCTTGAAGTCGAGGTATAAGCAGTTTTACGGATACCATGGTAACAGTTGTTCCGTGGTTCGGTAAAAATGCTGAGTGTCATTGCTGACGGGTAAACCATTAAACTCAAACATTCCATCCACGCCAACGGCGTTGGTTGCTAGTGGTGTCCAGACTGGCGTCGAGAGATTGGTGGTTCCCTGTAAAACGTAGAAGCGTCCGGGCAAACCCGTGCCGGTGAGTTGCGGCGAACCGGCGAATATTTGCAACCCTGTGAATGTCGGTGGTAAATGACTTGATAATTTTACCGAAAGAACGGGGCCGTTGTAAGTAGTGTTTTCACTAGCCGCCAGCGCTGCCTGGTTGGTGGCGCTGCACCAGAGGTAGAACGGAATCGCATTCGTGCCTTGGGACTGAACGAAGCCGGTGACGTCAAACGGTAGGGTGGCGGCATACGGAATGTCATCTTGAAATGTGAAAGTTCCCGTGTTCGAGGCGAGCAAGCTTCCGATGCCAGGCTGGGTGTTCCAAGTGACGGTTCCACTCCAAGCTCCATTCGCGGCGGCATAAATCTGAGGATTAACCCAAGGTTGAGTTGGATTATAAATTGCCAGTTTGAGTTTTGCCCATTGGATGGCATTGGTGCCGATACCGCCGGGAAATTTCATCAAGCCCATCTGCTGGATTGTTCCGTTTTGCACCTGTAGGTTCGTGCTGCTGCCATAGGAAGTGGTCGGTGCGGAACTGTTGATCCAAGTGTCAACCAGCGGTGATAAGTTGGTGACCACGGCCGACACCACCGTGTTGTTCTGCACTGACACCTGACTGGCCGAATCCCATATCTTAATAGCGTTGCCGACATTAAGGCGCGGGTCATCAATCGTGTTGCCGGTGACATCCACTTGCGAAGACTGGCGGACTTCCACGGCATAAACCGCATTGGTCGTTATCAGGTCATCGGTGAAGAAAACATTACTGCAAACAGTGACGTTGGTCGCGCAGAGGAGGGTGAGGTAATTGCGGCTGAAGGTGGATTCAAAAAAATTGTTTTCTATCAGGATGTTTTCCTGTGCCTCCCAAGGCGCAAATTGAGTTCGATCGGCCATTTCAATATAGGACGTGACCATTGAATGGGCGGCGGGAAAGAGGTCGGTCAATTGCAGGTAATCGTCGTTAATGACGTTGTTGCGAAGGGTAATGTTCTTGGCTAAAAAGCCGTTGTTCAAGTCAACAAAAGACAGCACAATGGCGTGGGACTGACAGTTTTCAATGTAGTTGCTTTCGACGACGCCATTGACACTGCTGATGGTGATACCGAATCGGCGGGAGCCTTTGATGGTGCAGTTTCGGATTAAAAAATTATTGCACATAGCGTTCGTGTCATACCAGACCGCATCGTTGGTGGTGATGCCAGCGGCGACGCCCAGCGACTGGTCGATGGTGACGGTGTAGGGATTTAACCCGGTCACGCTCACGATATTGGCTTCGGCGAGCGGCAAGCCGTTGGTTGGGCTATAGGCGACCAAATGATTGCCCTTGGCCAGCCGAATTGCCCCACTGCCGCCGTATCCGGTGAGCGTGTAAACCGTCGGAGAAGTTTTTGAAGTGGCCTGTGCGCCACTGCCCTTGAACGTAACCCCATCATCGCCGTTCGCCTCAAAGTAACAGTTCTCAAACCACGGACCGGGTTCACCTCGAATGGCCAGCGCGTCATCTGCAATCGCCGTCTGCCAGCGATTCCCCGCCAGTCGGAGCTGACAATTGATGAAACCGGTGTAATCGCTATCTAGGCTGTTCAAAAATGCCGCCGGCGTGGTGTAGGCCGTAAAATTCATTACCGTGACCCAAGTTGAACTGTTGACGATGACCTGCGGCCGGCCATTGCCGCGCACGGTAATGATACAACCATCGCCGACCGAGGCGGTCTGGGTGTCGGTGCCTATATAAACATTAAACTGATTGTTGCCCTGATCCGTCCATTTTTGGATGCTGGGACTGTTGTTGCAATTTCGCTTGGGTCGCCCGGGATGGTTTGGGTCGCGAAAGAAAAGATTGTTCTGCGGGGCATTGGTGAACTGCGGCAGGTTCAGGCTTGGAAAACCGGGCATCAATTGCACCGTTACGTAACTCGGCTTGATGGCGGTGATGGTTCCTTGCGTGAATGGCAGGGGATTGTAATCAACGGTGAACCCTTTCACGATGACGTGATCGGAATTCTGGACGGACAGCAGGCTGGTCTGGATATTCTCGATCAGAATATTGGCGTCGTTGCCGTTGAAAATGATGTTGGTGGCTCCGTTCAGCGACAGCGCACCACCACCGTTGAGGTTTAGAATATAAGTTCCGGCCGCAGTGAACCGAATTTCCGTGGCCTGCTTGCTCGCCACCGCCGCGTTGATGCAGTTCTGAATGTTCGTGAAATCGTCCGTCTGGTCTGTTCCGTTCGCGCCATAATCGTCCACGTAAAGTGTCTGGAGCGTTGTGATGTCTGTGATCGGAGGAAGCCGCGGAGGATATAGAGGACACCCAGTTGCATTCCCGTAAGTCAAGGTGGGAGCCAACAACAGAGCACCTAAAATTAGCACCAAATATAAATTGACGAGAAACCCTTGCACATTCCTCGAGCAGACGTCACATACAGGAGCAAATCTGATTTCCGTCCCGCTTGATGTGGGTGAGTAGTGCATATCGGCAAGGCAGGCGAACATTTTTATATTACTGCCTTGGTCGGGTGGGTGGCAAGGCCACCGTTGCATCGGCTATGTTAGATTTTCTTCGCGCGCAGGACGAGCAGGGGAATTTGCGTATCGTGGCGGACTTTGGTGATGGTGCTGCCGTGAAACAAATCACCAAAAAAACGGTGACCGTGACTGGTCATGGCGATCAAATCACATTTTTCCTCGACGGCAATTTTTAAAATTTCGGCGGGTGGATCACCCATAGCCAGCCGTGTGTTCACTACCAATTTTTTGGCGCGAAGTTCTCCGGCAATTTTTTCCAGATAGGCGCGGTCTTCTTTGATTTCCTCGGACTCGGCTAGTGTTAATTGTTCAAAACAACGTGCGGCAAAACCGTCAGCAACGTGCAGCAACAAAATTTCTGAGCCAAAATGGCCGGCGAATTCCGCGACGTGCGGAATGATGGTGGCGTCCGCTGGTCCGTTTTCGAGCGTAATGAGAATTTTTTTATACATAACTGGGTCGGTTATTTTATCCAATCACGCACCGTGTAGTAGAGCAGGGTGGCGTTCAGCACGGCGATGACGACGGCGACGAACCAGGCGAGACATTTGAGCCACGGCGGATTGACAAATTCGCCCATGCGCTTTTTATCGCTGGTGAACAGCACGAGTGGCACGACGGCGAAAGATAGTTGCACACTCAAGATGACCTGGCTAAAAATCAAAAGTTTTGCCACGCCGCTATTGCCGTAAAGTGCGGTGACGATGATTGCGGGAACAATGGCGATGCCGCGCGTGATGAGCCGTCGCAGCCATGGGCGCAGGCGCAGGTTCAAAAATCCTTCCATCACGATTTGTCCCGCAAGCGTGCCGGTGAGTGTGGAGTTTTGGCCGGAAGCGAGCAGCGCCAGCGCGAAGACCGTACTCGCCACGCCGACGCCGAGCGTTGGACTTAACAATTTATAAGCGTCCTGAATTTCTGCCACGTCGTGCTGGCCGCGCGTGTAAAAAGTCGCCGCCGAGACGATGAGGATCGCAGCGTTGATGAAGAACGCCAGTGTCAGTGCGGTGGTGGTGTCAATCGCGGCAAACCGAATGGCCTCGCGTTTGCCTTCCGTATTCTGTTCGTATTTGCGCGTCTGGATGATGGACGAGTGGAGATACAAATTATGCGGCATGACTGTCGCGCCGATGATACCAATGGCGATGAAGAGCATTCCTGGATTAGAAATGATTTGCGATGACGGAATCAGGCCTTTGAAAACTTCGGCGACGTTTGGTTGCGAAAAAAATAATTCCAACAGAAACCCCATGCCGATGAGCGCGATGAGGCCGATGACGAGTGCTTCGAGATAACGGAAGCCGCGTTTCTGCAACAGCATTACCACTAGCACGTCCAATGTGGTGAGAATGACGCCGATGATTAAAGGGATTTTGAAAAGCAAATTTAACGCGACCGCCGAGCCGATAACTTCCGCCAAGTCGCACGCGCAAATCGCTATTTCGCACAGCACCCACAGACTGAAACTGACTGGACGCGAATATTCCGCGCGACACGCTTGAGCCAAATCGCGACCCGTCGCGATGCCCAGACGCGCCGCGAGAATTTGTAGCAGTATCGCCATCAGGCTGGAAATCATGATGACCGACATCAACGTGTAGCCGTAAGCCGAGCCGCCGGCGAGGTCGGTCGCCCAATTACCTGGATCCATGTAGCCGACGGCGACCAGATAGCCGGGACCGGAAAAGGCCAGCAGCTTGCGCCAAAAGCTGAAATGTTTTGGCACGGGAATGGTGCGGTAGGATTCCGGCAGACTGGGAATGTCGCTGTCGGAACGGCGCGGCTTGGTGCTGTTTGCATCAGAATTCAACAAAAATCAGATTACCGGCTGCGGACAGCGAGTCAATGAAATCGGAATGTGTGGACGGATGCGCATTGAGAAAATAACCTATTGGCATGCGACCTCTGGACATTCAGCACATCGGAATGGAACTTGCCGTGAAGTGGGACGACGGCGGCGAAGATTTTATCCCGCTGGAAAATTTGCGGCGGGCTTGTCCGTGCGCTGGTTGCAAGGGCGAGACGGATATTTTGGGCAATCTCTACAAAAATCCGGCCAAGCCGTATACCGCCAATTCATTTGGACTCGTCAGGCTGTTGACGGTTGGAGGCTATGCTATTCAGCCGGTCTGGGCGGACGGGCACAATACTGGAATTTTTTCTTACGAATATCTGCGCCGGGTGGGAAGCGGAAAATAAAAAACGGCGCGTCTTGTGAACGCGCCGTTTTGAATTTCAAAAAACTTACGGTAGTATCCGCACGCGGTAGAACTTCACCGCACTGCCAAAGTTGTCATCGTATTCCATGTCCGTGCCCGTGCCAGTGTTGGTAGAAATGGCCGACCAAGTGCCGGGGAACAGGCTGGCAGAGCGTTCGATGACATATTGCTTACCGTTGACCGTCGGCCAGTGAATTGCCGAGCTGGAGCCACTCGGAAGCGGTGCTTTGGATTTCAAGCTCGGGAAATTGTTGGCGGTATTAGGGTCAACTCCGGCCACGTATTTCTTGAAGTTATTGATGCCATCACCGGACGGACAGCCATTGGAAAGGGAAAGGAGGTTGTTGGTTGTGCCGAACCAGCGCAGCCGCCAAGAATCAGGAATGCCATCTTGGTAAACGGAATTGGTTCGACCGTTGAGCGTAATCAATCCAGTCAGCGTCTGTTTCGGGAATGAGCCAAGTCCGTTGGGTGAGGCCGAGGCGTGGTCGAAATGCACGGCATAAGCGGCGTTGGCTGAAGCCGTGGCGGGAATCGTGACTGTCAGTGTGCCGATGTTGGTGCTGCCAATCAGTCCGGAGATGGCATTTTTAAGCCAAACGGCTGAGTAATTACCACTACCTTTAGAGTCAACAGTGTAGGGCGTGCCCAGAGCCGGATTGGGAGTGAATTGCACTTGGCTCGTCAGGGCGGACGATCCATCCAAAGGAGTAACGGTGAGATTTAGCATCAACAGGCGCAAGGGATATTGGCCATAAATGGTGGCGTTGATGGGGATTTGCACCGTTTGGCCAGCCGCGCCGATGATGTCACCCGCGCTGAAATTAACTTGGGGTGCGGCGCCGATATATGGAGAGTTTAGCGAGACCTTGGGTTGAGGGGTTGAGCCACTGGTGAACGCCTTGGAGGTGAGGTTGGCGGAATGATTGATGATGCCAGTATCAGCTACGCGTTGACCGTTGTTCCAGAAACGGCGGAACCAGGTCAGGGACGGATCCAACGAGCGGCGATAGGTAACATAAACGTCGCTCACATCCAGATTGCCATCGCCAAAGGCAACTTGGTTGATGGTGGTATCGTTGCCATCAAAGAGAACAGTTGTGGTCGGAGTCGTAAGCGCGTTGGTGTAATAATTGTAATTCGGGTCAGCCGGATTGGTGTCCAGCACGCCAAGGTTGCCGCAGGAATCCATGGCGTCAAAGAAATCGCTGCCGGGAGCCTGAGACACTGGTGAATTCACTTGGTAAACCGCTGCGTCAAACACTTGAGCCACATCGCCGGCTACTAGGTTGGAGGAACCAAAATCGCCAGCGTTGAACCAGCGGAACGGGTAAACGCTGCCAGCCAGATAGGGGATAAAATTGGTCACCGTCACATATTTGAGAGCGCTAATGGGAGCGCCGCCAGCAGTCGCGCCGTTGGTCGGTGCATCAATGGTGACAACCTTTGAAGCCGCTGCGCCGATCCCGTCGGAAGTGGCGGATGGACGACCAATCTGAATTTTATAGGTGTCCCCAGAGTGGGCGTTGACGGGAATCTGGATGTTGTAACCACCAATAATGACGCCGTTTGGATTTACCGGCGTGGGGAACAAGTCATCATGAGCCTGCGAGTAAGTGATGAGCGACTGACTATGCGTGTTAAACAGGTTGGTTGCGTCCGCACGCTCCAACCATCCCACAGCCAGCAGTCCTAGGTTGCTATTGGTAAAGAGCAAGCTGCTAAAGCTGGTGGAACCGTCATAATTAATTGCGTTCGGAACGGAGGCAGACGACACAAACATTGCTGGCGGAATCGGTTCGTAAATTGTCCCAGAAATACCATTCGACAACGTTGTCACACCCGGCAACGGCTTTTCGAGCATGGATTGAAAACTAAACGTAGTAACAGGATTCGTTGCTGTAGCATTCGTTATCGCGATATTGAATTGCAGACTCAAAATGGTCGGACTAGCAACCGTGGTGAGGGTCACCGGCGCGTAGAAAGTTTGCCCAGGAGAGGCGAGAAACACGCTGGAGGCTTCGCCGTCCGCAAAACCAAAGCTGATAGCGTTATTGTGATAATTGGCTATGGTGAACAAATTGCTGACGATGTCGCTGGGCCGGTAATTTGCGTAATATGCCCTGATTTTGAAAAGCGTATCAGCTTTGATGGAAAATCCATTGTTGACCTGAAGGGGCAGAATATGGAAGCGGTTTGAACTAATCAAGGGATCAGAGCCATCAACGGTGTAATAAAAGTCAGCTCCGGGCGTAGCGGGGTCGGAAATTGTAAATTGTGCACCATTTTTGCCACTGACTATCGGGTTGCCAGCAACAAAGCGAAACCGTGCTTTTGACACAGAACTGCTGGGAATCAAATTGGTTTGGCTTGGAGCAACCGCCCAAACGGTGACATCGGGGTATTGCTGGATCGTGCCATAAATATCCCAAAGAGACACATCATTCTGACCATCGACGTAGCTTGGAGTTTGAACGGCGGAATTTGGGAAATTCGTCGGAGTAAAATCGTTGGTCGGGGTCTCCATAAAATAATAGTTGACCGGACTGCCATCCGACTCTGCAATTATTATCGGAGTGTTATTGTTCATCGTATAAACGGAAACCGGATGAAACACTGAGGTATATTCCGGTGTTGCAGTGGGTGGGAAGTCTACATAACCAATTTGCGGGGTAGCCGCCGGAAAATATGGCACCATGTTGGTGACTTCCCGTGAGTTTTGACTTTCGCCACCCGCATTGGAAGCCGACACCACATAATAATATGTTTTTCCGATGAAGACATTAGTATCCGTATAGCTGAGGCCAGAGGTGCTGGCAATAGGCTTTTCAGTTCCCGGCCCTTCTGAACGTTTAATGTTGTAATTTGTGGCCGTAGCAACCGCCAACCAGGTCAAGGTGATTTGCGGTGGGTTATTTGTGGCTGTGATTGAAAAAATGGAGGGGTCGGCTGGCGGGGGCGGGGTCGGAGGCAACAATCCCGTGCCGGTGGCTTCGCGCAAGAGGTGGTAATATTCCTCGGTGATGTAAATCGTGCTGTCCTGTCCCATGGCCAAACCGTAGGGTTGACGGCCTTGAACCCGAGGCTTCACCAATTGTTCAATTTTTTCATTCGGATTCACTGTGCCATCCTGCCAACCCAAAGTAGTGCCATCCCAATAGTTGGAATTAACACCGTAAAGCCGGGTCACAACGCCGTTGGTGTCAATCAATTTGACTTTATTGTTGTAGCGATCAGCCACCACCAAAACACCGCCACCGGCTTTGATGATATTTTCCGGGCGGTTAAAGGCGGCGTAAGCGGGCGGCCCATTCGTGTCGTGCGCACCATGAAAACCGGTAAATTTAACGGCGCTGTTGGTCGGGGCAGCGCTGTCGGGAGTCATCAACCAGATGCCATTATTGCCAGCATCAGTGAGCGCAAGCTGGCCGCTATCAGTGACGGCGATGCCGCGCAGTGAGGTTCCGGCATTGGTAATCACGCCGACGACGGTTGTTACCCCGGGAGAACTGACGCGGATGACGGTGTTGCTCTTGATGATGACGTAAATGTTGGTGGTGTTATCCATCGCCATGGCGACGGCATTGGTAAGTTTGGTGGCGTTGGTGGCGATCAAGATATTGAGGCCATAATCCAACAAATACGCGCCGCTGTATTCCAAAAGTGAGCCATTGGTGCCGAGCGCGTCGGTGCCGTGGTTGAGCACAAAAATGTTATAGGAGGAATCCACCGCGACGGCGATGGGGTGGTTGATGCCGTCGGTGTTGGTGTAGGCGGTCCAGGTGTAGCTGGAGCCCCGGCTGCCAACAGTATCCACCACGCGAATGGCACTATTATTATAGTCGGCCACAAAAAGCATGCTGCCGGACGGATCAAGGGCAATGCCAGCGGGCGCATTAAATTCTGCGTAGTTGTAGGTGATGCCATCGCGGTAGCCCGACGTGCCGATGCTGTTCAAACCATTGACGCCAGCAAGCGTGGTCACGGTGGTTTGGGCTTGCGCGTCAGGGATGAGCGCCAGAGCCAGCAGCAGGCTGGCCAGCCACGGCTGGTTGATTTTGAACGGACACCAAGTCCGGCGCAGAAGCTTTAGTATTTCAGCTTTCATAGGGAGATAATGTTTTACGTTGTTGTCCGAAGGGGTGTCGCCAGCGGGCGGCATTCTGTTTTACTTGGCTGCATCCGTTACGGGATCGCTCCAATTTCCCGTGCGCACGGGGCTTTCCCAAATGCCGTTTGGATTCATGGGGCTTTTCATCGTGATCGGTTTTGATTTCAAGAAATCACCCGAATGCGAGGTCTGAAAATCGGTATCTTTGACAATCGTTGGCGTGATGAAAATGAGGAGGTTATCCTTGTCAATTTCCTTATCCTCGCTGCGAAACAGCAAGCCCAGCGCGGGAATGTCGCCGAGCAGCGGAACTTTGGTGTAACCGGCGCGGGGATTGTCCTTGACCAGACCGCCGATGACGAGGGTGTTGGAATTGGGCACTAAAACTTTGGTTTCAACCGACCGGGAATCAAAGACCGGTGCGCTCAAGGTCAAAGAGGTGTTGCCTTGGCCGCCACCAACCTGTTGTTGAAAATTTCCAAAAAAGCTGGATACCTCGGGTTGGACATGCAACCAAATGTAGTCATTGGCTGAAATACGCGGAGTAACTTTAAGGGTGGTGCCGACATTGCTGTAATTGACAGAAGATCCGCCAGCGGCATTGGCGCTGCCAGCGCTGACCTGGAAAATGGGATAGGTGCGGGTGACGGCAATATTTGCCATTTCATTATCCAGCGTAACGATTCGAGGCGTGGACACAACCTGTGCATCGGCTGATGAGTTCAAAAACGATAGCACCGCGCTAAGTCCATCGGCGCTCAAAAATCCAATCGCCGGAGTCATCCCGCTTTTCGTGTTCCAAGAAAAGCCACCACCGCCGACTTGGTTGATGATGGAACCGCTCTGGCTGTTGCCGGAACCATCCAGAGTGCCGCCGCCACCATTGTTACCAGACGAGGCGCCTGGGAATGTCGTTGTCCAAGTGCCGGAGCCAATGCCATTGCCAAAAGTGACATGCTGTTCCTGAAGTGTGCCGGTCCAATCAACACCTTTTTTTGATTTCGGATTGGAATTGATTTCTACAAGGCGGGTTTCAATCAAAACTTGGCGCGTGGGCTTATCAAGCTGGGAAATCAAGGCATCCACGGCTTGCTGTTCCGGATCGGTGGCCACCACCACCAACTGGCTGGTGCGGGTATCCGTCAGCACCTTGCTGCGTTTATCGGTAAGAACGGATTGCACTGAATCAACAATATTTGAAACACCGGCATACTTTAACTGAACCACTTTGGTAAAAAGCGGGGGTGGGGCGGCGGGGTCTTTCAAAGTGATGCGCGCAATCCCAGTGTGCTTGTCATTGACTATCTGCAGTCCGTAGTTTTCCAGTAATGCCTGCAACGCGCTTTCGGCGGTGATGTTTTCCCAACGAATTGAAAGCACCGGCTCGGTTTTAACCTGTCCATTTGCGTCCGGCAAACCATAACCAATTTTTGGGTCCATCATGTAGTTGATGCCCGCAAGGCGCGCCAAATTTTCTATGGCCGTCGTGATCGGCACGTCGGAAAACTTGATTTGCGGAATGCCAACGCTAACTGCGGGCGGGGCGGAATTGGTGCTGGCAGATTGGCTATCGGCAGTTATTGGCGTTGGGTTGGTGCTGTTTGAGGATGGTGATTCCATCGGCACTGCCGGCACAGTATTTGTGTCAGATGTCACGGCAACGGGAGCCATGCCGGGTGCGTTGGTTTGATCCGCCACCGTGGAGTTGGTTTGAGCTGCGGCGGTAAAAATGCTGGCTAACCCGATTAGCAGGGCAATAAATTGGTTTTTCATAACTGTGAATATGTTGGTTTCTGTATGATTAAGATTTAATTCCGCTCCTTGTTTGACAATATGAGTTTAGCGCGTTTTTGGCAATTGTTTTCATTTGGCTTCCAATTTAATGCGGTGCAATTGCCCGTTGATTTCCACCATCACTTCATTGACGTTAATTTCAACACACCGAATATGAACTCTCCCCGAGGTGGTCATCACGTCGCCGTCATCGCCGACGGTGAATGTATGATTGTTGATGATTGCGAATAAACGGCCTTGGGTTCCTGAAAGCCCCATATACTTTAGTGAGGTAATTTCAAACACCGTGCTGGCAACGACTTTGTTTTCAAACGTCCTTGTGGATTCCGGAAAAAATGGATCACGGCCATCTTTGATGGTGGAGGGAACGACAAAAACCGACTCAAACCGCGGCGCGACAGATGGAGTGGATTTTGTCTGGCCACGACCGACATTAACCACGAATCCCATTGCAATCAGTGCAACGAGCAACAGTAAATTGATTGATTTAGCTTTCACGGTTTCAACTGGTTGGTTTTACAAGAGCCACTAATTCCGCGCGAAACTGCAACTTTTCAACCGCGCCGGCCGCGCCGCTGGTATCGGGTTCAACCACCAAATTTTCTAGGCGGATATGAGGCGATCGGTTTTCTAATTCGGCGATAAATTTTCCGATGTCATGGTAATATCCATAGCCTCTTATTCTAACTTTGATTTGCCGGTATGCGGAAGAGGGGATGATATCCGCATCGGATTGAGTTGGCTGTCCGATGTCTGGTATATCCACGCGAAATCCCATTTTCATTCGGCGGATCGAATCATAAGTCCACGCAAACAAGTCGCCCGAGGCGGTGTCTTCCTCGGCCTTGTTCAAAGCAGTCTGAATGGCATCCAAGGTTCCGGCGATCACGTTCGCCCGCTTGATGGTTTGTTTAATCGTCTCAAGGTTGGCGATTGCTGCTTTGACATCCTTGGCGAGCTTTTCCTTGTCTTGAATTTCCGGCCCGATTAAAAAATAATAAATCAAGCCGATGACGACCAGTGTGGCAACCACAACGGCGATCAATTTGTTTCGCTTCTCTGGAGATAATCTTTTCATTTGGTTAAATCAGCAAACCGGCAGTCCAAGTTGAAAAGCACATAAGGTTTTCCATCCATCGATATCTGAGGCGAGGACAAGCTGGTAAGCTTAACTCCGTTCGTCGGGTTCATGCTGGACTTGAAATATGGCAGCCGACTCAAGGCATCTTTATAAACGTTCACCTGATCTCCGGGCGTCGAACTGGAATCTTTTGCCTGAATCAGAAGTGTAACCATCTGGGTGCTGGTAGCCGGGCGGCCACGCATTACCGTTCCCAAATCATTGGTTTTGTCCGGCAACCCGGGCTTGTTGATATAGCCTTGATCAATTTTGATTTGGACTAATTGCACGCCAGGCACATAAACCTGTTGGAGCGCGTTCATGAGATTGCCCATAAAAAAGCGGTTCGTGCTCAAATGCTGTAAGGAATCTAGGCGTCTTTGGCCGTCCGCAATTCTTTTCAAATCCATCTGAACGTGGTTGAATTCATTTGTGCGCAATCCCGTTTCATCCTGCACCCGAGTCAGGCTTTGCTGGGTCAATTTATATTCCAACCAAGCTGAACTAAACCACACCAGCATAACCACCGCCAAAAATACGCCAACGTAAATTGCCCGCTTAACCGGGTCACGTCGCTTCAAATCCTCCTCGGCGAGGACTTCGCTCATCAGATTGATTCGTATGGGCATAAAATTCAATAAACTGCCAATGCTGCACCAATGGCCACCGCTAATTGCGGGCCAACCTGATCCATTTCCACCGTCTGTTGTCCCGGCAGAGCCAGTTGTAAAAACCCGGTTGGATTCCAAGACTTGCATTCAATCATAATTTCTGAATTCAGCATCTGCAGAATCATTTCCGACCGAGCGGTCGCGCCACTCACAAAAACCTGTGAAACCGGACGGTCATTTTGATGCTCAAAAAAATCCAGTGAAGCGCGGATTTCCCGACCCAGCGGAGTTATCTGCATCAGCAAGCTCGGCTCGATTTCGGGTGCCATACCCACCTTGATACCCTCCGCCTCCGCGTAGCTGATGCGCATTTCTTCGGCCAGTGAACTGGTTATTTGGTCGCCGCCGATACTAATCGTCCGGTTGGTGGCCAACTCACCATTATCTAAAACACAAACCGAGGTGTTGTGGAATCCAATATCCACCAACGCAACCGCTTCTTTGGCGAAAATTTCCGGCATGGCTCTTTCAAATGCATTGATGGGGCCAAGCAGTGTGGGAACCAACCCATCCGCCGTTAGTCCGGCGATTTTTGCAGCCTGCACAAAATCATCCACGAGCTGTTGCTTGGCGGCAGCGGCCAGCACTTTTATTTTTGCCGCTACCCCAATTTCACGCGCGGGCGGCGGATTTTTGGTGTCCAACCGCGGCGGCAGGACATAGCAATCAAACGCGTAGTTCGGCAAATCCTGCTGCATGTAATTTTTATGATTCATCTTCAGGATATGACGCATCTCGTCCAGCGGCATCTGTGGCAGTTCAATCTGGCGGATGAGTGAATCAGCAATTCCTGCGGTGGCAGTAATGAATTTTGCCTCACTGCCCAAAGCCTTCGCCACGGAGTAAAGATGGTCGGCGAGCAAATCTACGGAAATTTTCTTTTCAAACACAGGTGCATCGAGCAGGGCGTAGCGCGTCAAAGCCAGAAGCTCTCCGCGTCTTTCCAGCAGCACGGCCTTGGTGGTTCGGTTGCCCAAATCCACCGCCATCATGTGAGTGCGTTTTTTTCTTGAGGCTCCAAATGCAAATGGAAGAGTGAAACCCATGTCTTTTTTTATCGTTTTACTGGTTATGATTGCAAGCTGCAAATTTTCTTGGCATGGCTTAAGCAGTTGCTGCGCCAGATATTGATGTTTTTGAAAATTGGAGATCCATTGATTTTAGCGAAATTCTGCTGGCATGACGGGTGCTAGTTTAACCGGAGCGAAAAAGATTGGACGCTGGTTAGTGAGCTGTCATAAATTGACCACATTATGCTGTTTAAAAATATCTTCTTGTTTTCAGTCATGTCTTTATCGATGTCTGTCCGTGCCCAAGTTTTTGACTGGATGACCATTGCGGGCAGTATTGGAACTATTGGTGCCAGCGATGGCATCAGCACCAACGCACTTTTCGCCAATCCGCAAGGCATCGCTGTGGATTCTGGCGGCAATGTTTTTGTGGCGGATCAAGATAATTCCGTAATTCGAAAAATTTCCTTGGTGAGCTCAAACTGGCAGGTTGAGACGATTGCCGGTTCTCCCGGAATTGCTGGTGCCAGCGATGGCACTGGCGGCGCGGCCTTGTTCAATAACCCGCAAGGGATAGCGGTGGATTCATCCGGAAATATGTTCGTAGCGGACACCGCAAATTCTACCATCCGAAAAATTTCATCGGTCGGCGGAAACTGGATGGTCACAACCATTGCAGGCCAAAGTGGTGTTAATATCAGTCGCGATGGCACAAACAGCAACGCCGGATTCAAATATCCCTGCGGAATAACGACTGATGCCAGTGGGAACATTTACGTTGCTGACACTCAAGGGTTCTCAATCAGAAAACTCATCCATTCAGGCTCGGATTGGGTGGTCACAACTTTAGCTGGCAAAGCAAATTCAAGTGGATACAAAGATGGATCCAACAGTGTGGCCAGATTTCAAGCGCCCTTTGGTATTGCCGTCCAAGCTAACGGAACCATTTTTATTTCTGACGGTGGAAGTTGCAACATCCGCAAAATAAGCAACTCAGGCACGAACTGGGTGGTCACTACCATCGCCGGAGCCAATGGAATATACTCTTTTGTTGACGGAACCAACACCGCCGCGCTGTTTAATTTTCCACAAGGCATTGCTACTGATGTTGCGGGCAACTTGTATGTGGCCGACACTGGCAACAACACCATTCGCAAACTTTCCTTGCAAGGAACCAACTGGGTGACAACCACGGTTGCAGCGGAATCGGAAGACCCTTCAGTTTTTTCACCGGCAGTTTCCGGTGGGGATGATGGGGTTGCCGGAGCAGCACATTTTAATCGTCCGACTGGCATTTGTCTGACAACTAATGGCCTGATTTTTGTAAGTGACACATTTAACTACACTGTTCGGCAAGCCTACCCGATGCCTGTAATACAATATGTTTCGCTTGCCGGCTCGCAGGTAAACGTATCATGGAGTGCGGTGAGTGGTTTAAACTATCAGTTGCAATATACTACAGCACTTAATCCCGCTGCTTGGACTAACTCCGGCGCAACGCAGCAAGCAACGAATTCCATTCTTACATTTGCCGACACCCCGGGTGGCGATACGCAACGGTTTTACCGTGTTTCGGTTGTGCCGTGATTGGAACATTCGATTGGAAGAAGCCGTGGTCGAAGGCAAAATCTTTTAGCGCTAAAATCCCTCGAATCAATCTATTTTAATATGCCGTGTAATTTCCACGGATCATCGCGCGAACCTGTGGAGTGAGTGGCGGTAGATTGTTCTGCTGTTTGAAGTTTACATCAAAGCCCCAACTACGAGTTGCGGGATTGTAAACGGAACCCGTTCCCGGCCAGAAATTGGTAGCGTATTGGCTGGTGAACATCACAACGATGGAGCCATTGTATGTAAGTGTGATGCCGCTCCAGTTTTCGAGCAGACGCAGAAAATTTTCAACACCACCGCTGTAATACCAAGTCCCGAGGCCATCCTGACTAGTCGGCACGATGCCTTCCAGACAGGCGGCGTTGATGCAGGTAGCGGCAGCATTGCGCGAACCAATGCTGGTGGCGGCAGTATTGTTGTCACTCCAGTTGGCCGAAAGAACTGTAATGGCGTCACCGATGAGGGCGGCGGGCACGGTGTTATTCGTGGTGCCACCAAGAGTCTTGGAGAAATTTACACCGTTCGTGGTGGTGTTATAATCGCCTTTTACGTATAGCGGTTGTGGTGTCACCACCGTGAGCCCGGCGGAAGGCAAATTGGTGGCATTCACCACTCGCACCGCCGGCAGGATGCCTGGATTATTAGAGATGCCAGCGGCTGGCGATATGTTGTTATAAGCGTAGATGGAATTAATGCCATGCCCCTTGCTCAAAGTCCCTACGGCAGCGGCTTGATTGGCATTCAAAGTGTATCCGCCCGCACCGGATTGGTTGGTGAGCCATTTATTAAATTTTGATACATCTATTTGAAGTGCTTTTATCGTGTCCTGCTCGCGATAATCATAAAATGACACATTGGTCAGAAACGAGTAATAAGTGTTCGTCACTGAGCTAACAATATTGGTCACATCCTTTGGCAGCGTCGTTAGTGGGGAACTTGAGTTGTTAGGATTTTGGTAGTAAACTGTAATATTGGTTCCGTTTGAGGCATTGGAAACAATGATGTCTGCCTCATTGAAGAAATAAATTTGGTTGGATTCGTAATAGGCGGCCGGATTGGGTGCGGCGATGGCACTTGGCGGGAGGCCTAAAATGGCGGCCACTGCTGAAGCAGAATTGTTTGTGCCAATGGGCAGAATCAAAGAGTCCACATTTGAGAGGGGGTTGTTGGTTCCAATTGTAAAGTTCACGTTGCCGGAACGGCTGCCATTTTGTGGGTCATTCGGATTCGGTGAAGATTGATAACTTAATGCGGCCTCAACAATGTCACTGAATGTGAGCGGCGAACCCGAACTGGATCCAGTGGCATAGATGTTTTGATTGGAATGCACATGTCCATTGATAGTCATGGCTGCACCGGGATTAAATTCCAAATCCATGTTATAGAAAATCGCAAACTGAAACAGTGGAATGGCTCCAAACCATATCTCTTCCTTCACATACGCAGTAAGATCTATGTTGCCGACATTTAGGGGCGATGCCGCCGCTGTGACAATACATGTCTGACCCAGACCGTATAATCCGGCATACCGGGAATTTAATACCACCCAGTTGGTGGTGCCGATGGACACGGTAATCTGGTTTGTCGTTCCATTGATGTCGCTGATTTTAAATTGCTGAGGCCATCCGGTCTGGTTGGGAACTTGAGTCGCATACGAATTCACTGGGTTCAAACTTTGGTAAGTAAAATCACGTTGCATCGTTGTTACGGCGATCTCGGCCGCCGACTCGGCAGCGGCCTCTGATTGATTAAAAAGATTGTTTCGGTTGACAATTTTGGAGTTGGAATACACCCAGCATAACATAACGCCAAAAACAATCAGGCTGATTGCCAAAAAGCATAAAATCATCATCAGGGCATAACCTGCTTGGCCGCCATTTTTTTTGGTGTGTGAAAATAATCTCATGGCAAGTTATCAAGATTTGGACCGGCGGGTAATGCGTGTCCGCAAATAGTAATAGTCATATGCGTTGGCTCCACTGCCACCGACATGAGCAATGGGGTATTCCCACTGAACAAATTGCATCTGCATGCGGATAACCGGATTGTTTAAATAATTTGTCATAACATTGCCCTGATAGTCCTCTGCCCAGAAGCAGTTGTAATTGGTGATACAAGTGGCCAAAACATTGACAACGCCATTGCTAATACTGCACATGTTGGTCCGGCTGGGATCCATGTAATAAACGATGAAGTTTGATGCGCCGACGGTGTTGCTTGGGCAGATTTGCAGAGCATTGCCAACTTGGGATTGCCCCGATGGAATGACGGCGAATTGCGAATTGCTGTAAGTGCCCACATAAACAATCTTAGCGGAACGAATTTGGTCACGCAGCATGTTCATCGTCTCCCGCCCTCCGGTGCAGGCAATCAGTTTTGTCGCTGCCAGCGTATAGACCCGCGCGGCAAACAGCTGCACTGAAACCATCGCAATAATCAGCAATGAAAAAACCCCCATGGTGACCATCAGCTCGACCAGTGAAAATGCGAGCCAGAAAACTTTCGGCCGTTTTTGTGAAGCTGGAATGATGGTTTTCATTGGTCGGGCGCTCGCAATAAAATCACAGTATTGGTGTGCTTAGATCCGGTAACGGAATAAGTCCAAATACAATCTGAACGAATTTGACGCAGCGGAGGATTGGCCTGCACCGTTGTTATGGTTATGTTGTTCGTCTCCCAAAAGCCAAAGTCGGTATTGGTGGGTTGGCCTTTGAACGGAACATCCATAAAATCAATCTGGGTGTAATTCGTTGGCGGCAACTCATCCATAGTTCCCGGGCCAGTCGATGACCCTGACGCCGGCTTGGGATCCCGTGGACGCCAGTCCGCCGCGCGTGCCTGTTCAGCGCCTTGACTGGCATAAGACTGAGCAGCCAGCGACATCGCACTCCATTCGGCTACGCGGTTGGCTTGCACATAGCCGTAAACCAAACCAGAAATAACCATCGCCAGAATCGCCACTGAAATCACCGTCTCAATCAAAGTAAAACCCAATTTCTTTCTCAAGGGTTCAAGCTGGTTCAAACGTAACGGCATAAATCAATTGTTTACCAATTCAAACGTAGCAGTCTCCATACCAAAAAGAAGCCCAAAATAACAGGTGTTTTGGCGCTTCTTGTCCAACAAAGCGACAATCAAGATGTGGTTTGAGTCAAAACGGAATTCATCGCCCGATTTTTTACTGCTGCCGAATTTAACGAAATCTATCAACTCAAAACAAAGAACTCCGGACGGATTTTTTCGCCATCGAGATGCAAAATTGCCACGCTTCGCACCACGCCCGTTTTAGGCTTGCCAGCGTATCCGGGATTTATAAAGAGAATATTGTTGATGGTCTCGGCGAATTTTTGGTGCGTATGGCCAAACACGACCACATCCGGCTTTTCCTTCGCTATGCGGCCTTCAAGCATTTCCGACTGCGCCCATGGATTCACGATGTGGTGGACCAGGAATTTTCTCCGCGCAACTTCAACGGTTTCGGTAATTCGATAGCCGATGTTGTCATCGCAATTGCCCAGCACGGCCGTGACCGGCGCAATCAAACCAAGTTCAATGATGATAGAGGCGTAGCCGATATCGCCTGCGTGCAGGATGTGATCTACGCCGGTAAAAATGGTTTGGACACGCGGATCGAGGTAGCCGTGCGTGTCAGAAATCACGCCGATTTTCACGCCTGCGCTTCCTCTGGTTCTGCCGCCGTGTCGGTTTCAGACTCGCGTTGGCCGGAGTTTTTTTCAGCGGGCGATTCGTTGGTCAATTTTTCTGAAACCGAAAACAAGGCGGTGAACAATCCACCACTGAGCAGTGTGTTGCGGAAAAATTCCAACGTGGCGGGATAGCCACCAACGCCTTTGGTTAATGCCGTAATCCAGCCGGTTAGATTTTTTGTGTATTCGGGATTGTGAAACGGATTAAACAGCCAGGATGCAGTGTTGGTGATGAGATAAAACAAAATGGCGCCCAATAATCCGCCGCCGACCATTTTGAAAAAAGATTTTTGCCCTTTGAACTGGCGACCGAGAGAAATCAGCACAGCAAAAGCCGCGTAATTGAACAGTTGGTTTTCCAGATTCGGCAAATCCCAGACGCTGACGCCTTGGCTCGTATAATAAAAATTCAGCCCAATATCCGTGGCGAACATCACGCCGAGTGGCAGCCACCAAGCCAGCGCGCCGCTAAAAAATGCGCCAGCACAAAAGGCAAACGCATAGGCCGCGCTAAAATTTGGCGGCAATAATCCTGGCATACGCGACAACGCGAACGTCGCCACGAATACAACCGCCAGCAGAGCCTTACTATTCATGGCCAAGATTTTAGCGCGGATTAAGAAAGTTTCAAATCAGGAATTTGGTGGCACTCAAATTATCCATTGATGCTTTGCCATCAAGTATCGCAATCGTAACGCAGGACTTGGGTGTCATGGATACCTCAACCGAAAAAAACGCCTTGCCATATTGGTGTCGATGAATGTGGCATTGCCGCTGATGTCGGCTGAATTGGTTGCGATTGGGATCCAAGCCGTGTCGTTCAGATTGCTTTTAGCCAAAACCGTAAAATTGCTTCCTGCAGGCAGTCCTCCTGCTTGAATTTGGATTGCCGCGTTGGTGAGCGAGACACGGTTGATTTTTATGGCGGATTCGATGGTGAGGAAAATATAGCCGGTGCTTGTGGCACCTCGTGCATCAGTCAGCGTGTAGTTCAACTGGTCACTTCCAATAAAATTCGTCGGCGGTGAGTAGGTGATGATTCCGTTGGCAAGTGAGGCCGTTCCATTGTTGGTGGTCCAGTGATTGACAGCCGTTAAGCTGACGGCATCGCCATCGGCATCAAAGGCGTTGGCGAGCAGACTGATTCCCGCAATTGATGCCGGCGAGTTCATGGTGGTGCTAACGGCACTGGAGCCGGAAACTGGCGGGTGATTGTTGGTGGCCAGCAACTCAACTTTGAATTCTGTGAAGGTGAAATTTGTCGCGGTCTGGCCGTTGGTGGCGCAACGAATGGCAAATGTGTCGAAAGCAGTCGGGCTGATAAAAGCGTTGGTGTCTATGACGGCAAAGGCTGCGTTCCAGCCGGTGCTGTTAGTGAATGTCGCTGATAACTCCATCGAATTGGCATTGCGCTTTACGGAAAATTGCAAGACATACGGCGTGTTGTTGCTGAAGCCGGGACTGCTATTGGTCGGTCCGCCGGAACCTAATGAAAAATAATCGGCCACTGTTGAAATGAGATTGCTGTCCGGAAGATTGGTTCGCTCCAAAAACTGCATCGTCGGGCTGCCGCCAAAAACTTGTCCGAAGTTCGCGTTGAGCATATAACCTGTCACATTAACACCATTCGGAAGCGCGCCATCGCCTAATGTGCGGGCGCTTGAACTTGAATTACATAGTCCAAAGCGCAACCCTTTCTGGCTGTTGGTTGGATTGATTCCGCTGGACGTAAAAGCCAAGGTGACGCGAAGTGTATCGCCAACTTTTAATTGCGCCGGGCTTGCCGGATTGGTCGTAAAATATGTCCACCAGAAAGCGGTGGCATTGGTCGCGTTGGGAGGCAATGCGGTCAACGCGTTGGTTGTGGCAAAAAGCGAAGCGGGCAGGGACGCATACCAAGCCGAATTTGTTGGTAGGCTGGTATTGGTGCGGTCGCCATCCAACCACAGGTCATCCAAATAAACATTGGTGCTGGAAACGTAATCAATGATTGTGAGCGACGCCACCGAACTGGTGGCGGAGCCGTAGGCGTTTGATACGACTGCGAAATATTGTCCAGCATTGGCGGGTAAAATATTGGCAAGCGTCAGATAGTTGTTGGTGCTGGATGCGACAAAATTATTGGTATTGAACCACCAGCTGTATGTGATCGGCGGCGTGCCGATAGCGTTGGCGGCAAAAATGACGTTATTTCCGATGCTCACGGACTGGCTGGCTGGCTGTGCGGTAACAACTGGCGGAAAAACCCCGGTCAATGTCGCGACCGAGCTGGTTACAGAGTTGTAGGAAATCACACTGTCACTGACAATCACGGAATAGTTTCCAACGTTTGCCGCCGATACATTGGAAAGGGTAAGCGTAGCGTTGGTCATGTCTGGCAGACTGTTGGTTCCATTAAATATCCACTGGTAATTCAAGATGCCGCTGGTAGTTGCGCTGACGGTGAAAGCGGCGTTGCTGCCAGCTTGAGCTACCATATTGGTGGGCTGGCTGCTGATGATGGGGGAGTGAAATAAATTCAACGAATAAAAATAAACCTTTGCGCCGTCGGTGGAACAGTTGCAGGCGTTGCCGGTTTGATTGTAGTCGCCGGCCTTAAAGTAAACCGTATTGCTAGAAGTTCTATCCCAGTTTTGAGCGATGTGACCCTGATAATTACTTCCGCTAAAAAGATTCCATGAATTCGTGACGTTGTTGACGATAATTTTCAGCAAGCCTTCTACCACCGACATGGTGTAATTGATGGTCTTATTCGTTGCAACACCTGTGCCGGAAATAAAAACAGTGCTGAAACTTGAATTCGTATCTCCATCCAGATTTATATTTGCATAGATGGTCTGGTTGGCCAAATCGAACATGATCATTTGCTCATTGTTCGCCCCGGCGCTTCCATCCGGCATGGTGTTGGGCTCATGAATTTGACCGATACACACCTTTTGGGTGTCCGCTGGCACTTGCAAAACCTTGCATTGGGCGGTCATCACATTGCTGCCGTAAAGCGTCCAGTTCACCGATGAATCATTGACATTTGCCAATTCGCGCAACTCGCTGCGTGGGTGTGCCGAGCCGCCGGTGTGAGCGCCGTTATCTGGCACCCAGAACGCCATTGCTCCATCCGGGGCAGTATAAAAATAGGCATTAGTGGCCCCGGCCATGAGGCTGGCTGTTTGAATAGAATCAATGCTGCCGCTGGTGCCGGTGAGAATATTATTCGAAGTCGGCAACTGGAGATACCAATGGCTCAAATCAAAATTGCTGCCCGGTGGCAGAATTGGATTAAGCGCCCAGACGCTCGTTGCGGTAAGATGGAAAACGGTTAAAAATATCACCGTGATGGAACTTTTATAAAAAGGTCCACGCGGCAGTGACAATGGGTTTACAGCCAGCTTCATCCGTTCGACTTTGTAAAATTTCTAACGCGTCAAAAAAGACATCATGGGTATTCTTCTATAAACTACAATTAAATGAAGATTGCACCAGTCGGATAATGTGCGGACAGGCCTTTGCAGATGATTCGCGTTCGCATCAAAATGAACCAGCGAAACGCGCCAAAAAATCTTGCCTCTAATTTTACCTCTGCCAGAATAGACGTTCACGGCATTGCGTTGCCGTCATTTTTGCCTCGGTAGCTCAGTTGGTAGAGCAGTTGACTCTTAATCAATTGGTCCACGGTTCGAGTCCGTGCCGGGGCACCACTTTTAGCAACTGTCCTAGAACATTCGCTTGCACCAGCCACCCGAAATTTTTCTTTTCCTCGGACACCTGCATCCACTGCTGGTTCATCTGCCGATTGGTATGCTTTTCGCGCTCGCCGTTTTGGAATCGTTGGCGTTCCTGCCAAAATTCAAAAATGCCGCCGCCAGCGCAGGCTTCATTCTCGCGTTCGCCGTGCCGTTGGCGGTAGTCACGGCCATTTGCGGCTGGCTGCTGTCACTCGCCGGCGGCTATGACGAAAAACTTCTCGCATGGCACAAATGGCTGGGCATTGCCACGGCGTTGGCCGCCGCCGTTGCGGGAATTTGTTTTCAGCGTCGCCGTGTCACTGCGTATCGTGCGGTTTTGTTTTTTACGGTCGGGCTGTTGATGGCGGCAGGACATCTGGGCGGCTCACTGACTCACGGCAGCGATTATCTTACCCGTTATGCGCCTTCACCGTTTAAAAAATTACTTGGCCTGTCTGCCACAAAACCTCCGACAAAGATACTTTCGGAAAGCGAACTGCGCCAGCTGCCAATTTTCATCGGTGTCATCGAGCCAATTTTTAAAAACAAATGTGTCGTCTGCCACGGATCTCAAAAATCTAAGGCCAGTCTGCGGCTTGACTCATTTTCAGCAATTTTAGCCGGCAGCGAAAATGGTGTAATTTTAAAACCAAGCAACGCCGCCGAAAGCCCGCTGGTGCAACGTTTGCTCCTGCCCATTGATCACGACGACCACATGCCGCCATCCGGCAAACCGCAATTGACCACCGGCGAAATTCAATTGCTCCAATGGTGGGTTGCCGCCGGTGCGCCTGAAACCAATACGCTGAATCAGCTTCAACCGCCGCCCGAAATCATTGCGGCACTGGCGACAAAATGATTCTTATTCGGCATTGAATTGCCGCCGGTCAGACTTCAATATACTGCCGTGAATTGCCGCATCCAAATTGTTCTGTTGCTGCTCATGCTTGGCCTGGCGCAAAAACTTTCTGCGCAGGGAACGGCCTTCACTTACCAGGGACGTTTGAATGATGCCGGCGCGCCCGCCAATGCCAGCTATGATTTCCGCTTTGCCGTTTATAATTCTGTGACGAACGGAAGTCTGGTCAGTCCGTTGCTGACCAATTCCGCCGTGGTTGTGACCAACGGGCTTTTCATCGTGACACTGGATTTTGGCACGGGTGTCTTCACCGGCGGAACCAACTGGCTTGAACTCGCCGTGCGTTCAACTGGTGCGACGAATTTTACGGCGCTCACTCCGCGCCAGGCGATTTTGCCGGTTCCGTATGCCATCTTCGCCGCCAGCGCGAGCAACCTGCTGGGCAGTCTCAACACCACGCAATTGAGCGGAACTTTGCCTTCTGCCCAATTGGCGGGAGCGTATTCCGGAGCGCTGAATTTTTCTAACGCTGCCAACACTTTTGCCGGAAGCTTTGTTGGCACTTTTAGCGGCAATGGTTCGGCCTTGAACAGCCTGAACGCAAGCCAGTTGACTTTCGGAACCGTAGCCGACGCGCGGCTTTCTCCAAACGTCGCCCTGTTGGATCACAGCCAGTCGTTCGCTGGATCGAATTATTTTAGCGGTCCAATGACAACCACCGGCACAAACAATTTTAACGGAGTGAACACTTTCACGAACCGCGCGAATAATTTTACCGGCAGTTTTTTTGGCAACGGTTTGGTCGGTTGGCTGGTGGTCAACAGCGTTGCCACCAACGCCACAGCCGACACCGGCTACCTTGTGTTCAACACCGGATTTGCTGCCGTGAATCTGCCGCCGTCGTCTTCGCTACTTGTTGACGACATCGTGCGGGTAGCGGGCGCTGGCCCAGGTGGCTGGCAGGCGCGGGTCAACTCCGGGCAGTCCATTTTCGGAAATTTTTGCAGCTACAAGAACTGCTACCTGCTTGGTCTGCCGGTGGCAACGTTGCCGAACAGCGATTGTCTCGGCGTGGCCGCCTCGTCCGACGGCGGACGGTTGTATGCGGTGGGAAATTTCACCGGCATTTATGGTTCTACCGATGCAGGTCAACATTGGAATCGGGTTGGCCCGCTCGCCGGTTCGTGGAATTCCATCGCGTGCTCGGCGAACGGACAAATCGTTTACGCCGCGCCCACTGGAGTTGGAGGCACTATTTGGGGTTCAATCAACGGCGGAGCAACCTGGGTTTCCAATAACGTCACGGGCAACACTGTGGCTTGCACGGCGGACGGTAGTAAAATTTTCACCGGCAAGATTGCGTGTTCCGGCGACGGCACGAATCTAGCCAAAATCAGCGGCGGCATTTCAATTTCCACCAATAGTGGTTCAACGTGGTTAAGCATCTCCGCGCCATCAGGCAATTTGGGTTGCTTGGCGGTTTCCAGTGATTGCACGCGGCTCGTGGCTGGCGTCAGTAACGGACTGCTTTACGCCTCAGCGAATATGGGGACGACTTGGACGACGCTCACGACAAGCACCCAGTTGTGGGCTGGCGCGTGGATGTCCGCGGACGGCAGCCATTTCGCGGGCGCAGCCAGCAAGAACGGCGGCCTGACCAACGGGATTTTGTATTCCAGCGTCAGCCCGCAGCCTGGCACGGTGACCACCAATTCTATCGTCGGCAGTAAAGGCGCGGCAGTGGAACTGCAATATCTAGGGAACAACCAATTCATGCCCGTCAGCTCTGCAGGCAACATCTGGGCAAATTAAATTTCCCTGTCACTTTTTCGCCAGCGCTTTTTTAGTGATGGCTTGTAACTCGTCCAATTCCGGCTGCAATTCCGCCTTCGTTTTCTTATCCATCCGGTCGATGAACAGCAGTCCGTTCAAGTGATCCGTCTCGTGCTGCACCGCGCGCGCCAGCAAGCCGCCGCAGCGGAATGAAATCGGTTTTCCCTTTGCGTTCAGCGCCTGCACATCCACCGTGCCGGGGCGCGAGATGTCGGCAAAAATCTCCGGAAAACTCAAGCAGCCTTCGCCGCCGGTTGCCGCTTCGCCTGCGGGCGTGATGACGGGATTAATCAGGACGAGCGGCATGATGCTCGCGACGTCCGCCGGTTTGCCGTCGAGCTCCAAAGTGGACGGTCGGTCGGTCACCGCGCGCACATCAATCACCGTGAGCTGTTTCGCGACGCCGACTTGCTGCGCGGCGAGGCCAACGCCGTGGTTCGCCTCCATCGTCTCGAACATGTCGGCGATGAGTTTTTTGATTTCAGGCGTGATGGTTTCAATGCGCTCGCCTTTTTTGCGCAGCACGGGATGACCGTATTTGACGATTTCGAGAATCATGAAGAATTAAAATTTAGTCCGCGTTGACGCCGAGAATTTCCAGCACGCTTTGCAGCTGGTCGTCATTGAAGAAGGAAATTTCCACCACGCCTTTGCCATGGACGTATTTCAAATGCACCTTCGTGCCGAATTTCTCGCGCAATTTCTCTTCCAGCTTCGCGATGTTGGAATCAATCGGGACGAAGGCCTTGCTCTTCGCCGTCTCGCTCGTGATTTTGCCACCGCGCGCCTGCAGCTTGGCAACCAAGCCTTCTGTCTGTCGCACGTTCAACGCATCCTTGATGGCGCGTTCGGTGGCGAGCGTCTGCAACTTCTCATCCGCCAAGCCGAGAATCACCTTTGCGTGGCCGACGGACAGCCGGCCTTCGCGGACATAACCCTGAACTGCAGCCGGCAATTTTAGCAAACGCGTCGCGTTCGCCACGGCGGCGCGGCTTTTGCCGACCTTTTGCGCGATTTGTTCCTGCGTGAGTTGAAACTGTTCCGCGAGTTGCGAATAGCCGAGCGCCTCTTCAATTGCGTTCAGGTTTTCGCGCTGCAAATTTTCAATGAGCGCCAACTCCAGCACCGTCCGATCATCCGCCTCGCGAACAATGACGGGCACTTCCGGCAACTTCAAAAGTTGCGACGCGCGCCAGCGGCGTTCGCCGGCGATGAGTTCAAAAACCCCGTTGCGCTCGCGCACGATGAGCGGCTGCACGATGCCTTGTTCCCGAATGGAATCGGCCAATTCCTTCAGCGCCTCGTCGGAAAAATTTTTGCGCGGCTGCATGGCCGTCGGACGGATCTTGTCCAGCGGCACGCGCAGGACGCGTTCGCGGGAATCGGGCAGGGGAGCAGGCGCAGCGACGGGCGTGACCGCCGTTGGCGGCGTGGTGGTGGCGGGACTGCCGGCCAAAAGCGCGCCCAGACCGCGTCCCAATGCAGGTTTCGACATGTGCGCAGAGTGGCAAATCAAGTCCGCCGTCTCAAGTCCAATGTCCAAAAACGGGTTTTGCACGGCGAGTTTGGACTTTAGACTTTTGGCTTTGGCCATAAACTGGCCGCGTGAACAAACACGAACGCATCGCGGAACTGGCGCGGCAATTTTCTGCCGACGGGGTGGATGCGCGTTACGCCGGTTACTTCGCGTTGTTCAACCGGCAAAAATTTTACGAGGCGCACGACATCCTGGAAGATTTGTGGCTGCCGGATCGGCGCGGCGCGAACGGCGATTTTTACAAGGGACTCATCCAGCTCGCCGGCGCGTTTGTGCATCTGCAAAAACAGCGGCTGCGTCCGTCTGCCGCGTTGTTCAAACTGGCGCAGGCGAATCTGGAAAAATATCCACCGCTGCACGAGCAGTTGAACCTCGCCAAAGTTCAGCAACTCATCGCCTACTGGCTTGGGTTGTTGGAGCAGCAGGAATTCAAAATCAATCCGCTTTCCGCTTTGAACACGCCTCGACTTGAGTTACAAAGATAGTCCATGAGTCAGAAACGAATCGTCATCGCGGGTGGTAGTGGCTTTGTCGGCAAGGCGCTGGCCGGTGAACTTTTACGGCGTGGTTATGCTGTGGTCGTGCTGACGCGCTCGCCGGGCAAACGCAGCGATGCCGTGACGGAGGTGGCGTGGGATGGCAAAACCGTGGGCGACTGGGCAAGCGAACTTGAAGGCGCAGCGGCGGTCATCAATCTTACCGGAAAAAATATCAATTGCCCGCACTCACCGGAAAATCTCCGTTCAATCACGGCTTCCCGCGTCAATTCAGTGAACGCACTCGCCGCCGCAATCGCCAAGTCGCAATCGCCGCCGTCTGTCTGGATTCAAGCGAGTGCGACCGGTTTTTATGGCGACACGAAAAATCATGTTTGCAATGAGAGCGAGCCGAACGGCGCGGGCGCGCTGGCGGAAATCTGCCGCGATTGGGAGTCGGCGTTCACTGCGGTTGATCTGCCGCGCACGCGCAAAGTGACGTTACGTATCGGTTTTGTTTTGGGCCGGGAAGGTGGCGCCTTGCCGGTGTTGAGCCGACTGACCAAATTTTTTCTCGGCGGCGCGGCGGGCGGCGGGCAGCAATATATCAGTTGGATTCATCTCGCGGATTTGGTCCGGATGTTTGTCGCCGTGGTGGAACAGGAACGGTTTTTCGGTGTCTTCAATGCGGTCGCTCCTCGGCCGGTGACCAACGAGGTTTTTATGGATGAATTGCGGCAGGTGCTGCGGCGTCCGTGGAGTCCGTGCGTGCCGGAATTTGCGCTGCGGCTAGGTTCGTGGTTTATGGACGCCGAGCCGGCGCTGGTGCTGATGAGTTCCCGTTGCACGCCGGAGCGGTTTCTCGCCAGTGAATTCAGATTCAATTATCCTGATTTACCCGAAGCGTTGAAAGACCTGTGCCGGAAGGTGAAATAAATCTCACGCTAAAGCGTCAGCAATGACTTCTGCCATGTGCTTAGTGCGCGTGGCAATGAGGTGTTGCACCTGATGACGACAGCTCGTGCCGGAGACCACGGTGGTTGTTCCATAAGGCTGATGCCGAATTTGCTCAATCAGCGGCGCGGCGATCTTCAGTGAAAGTTCGTATTTCGATTCCATCATGCCGAACGCGCCGGCCATGCCGCAACAACCAGAGTCCAGTAAAGTCGCGTTGCGACCGGGTAGCCGCGCGGCGAGCCGCTGCATCGCCTTGGGATCGGTCAGCGTCTTTGCGTGGCAATGGGCGTGGATGACGAGGCGCTCCTCCTGCGGCTTGAATTTTAGTGCGTCCGGCTCGCGTTCCAAAAGTTGGCCGATGAAATCTTCAAACAAAAAACACCGCGCGCCAATATGCCCGGCTTCCGGCAAATCCAATTCGCGGTAATCCTCCGCAAACATGGAATAACACGACGGCTCCAGAAAAATAATCGGCGCAGTTCCCGACTCGGCGGCGAGCAGCGCGAGATTATGCGTGCCGAGTTTTTCCACCTCGTCGAGATGCCCGACACTGAACGCGGGACGTCCGCAGCATTTCCTTTGCTTCACCAACGTGACAGCAAAACCCGCAGCCTCCAGCACGGCTACGGCGGCTTTGCCAATGTGCGGCTCATGGTAGCGCATGAAAGTGTCGTCCCACAAAATTACGCTACCGCGACGTGGAAAGGCGGAATTCTTACGCCCTGCAAACCAGTGGTCAAAGCGTTCGCGTGCGAATGTCGGCGTCGGACGCTCTGGAGAAAGGTTGAACATTTTGGAAAACACATGTCGCACCGAGCGCGAATCAAAAAGGAAATTCGCCAACCCTGGCACACTCGTGCCGATGCGGCCGATGAGATCCACCGAGCTGACGAGCCGCTGAAGTTTGGTCAGATGCGATTTTTTTGTCCGCGCATGTAGCAGTTCCGCCTTGAGCAGCGGCAAGTTCACGCTGGACGGACATTCACTCGTGCAGGCGCGACAGGAAAGGCAGTTGGACAGCGCGTAATGGAGTTCTTCAGATTGCAGCGCGTCTCCCGTCACGCGCCGTTCCAGCGCGGCGCGAATGAGGTTTGCGCGACCGCGCGTGGACATACCCTCCTCGCCGGTGGCGATGTAAGTCGGGCACATCGTCGGCGTCCACTTGGTGCAGCCGCCGCAGCCATTGCATTGTTCCAAATTTGCCACGAACGATTCGTCGTGCGCGGCGAAAGCGAGCTTCGGCTCGAACGGCAGGATGATTTCGCGATCCGCCCCCTGTCGCAGATGCCGGTCAATTTTGTAACGCCCGTCGCCGATAATTTTTCCGGGATTGAAAAGATTGTTCGGATCGAACGCGGACTTGATCTCGCGCATTATGCGGTAAAGTTCAGGACCGACCTGTTCTTTCAAAAATTCTGTCCGCGCCATGCCCACGCCGTGTTCCGCCGCAAGCGAACCATTGAATTGCGTTACCAACGCCGCGACTTCGTCGGCAATTTGCCGGAATTTTTTCAAGTCGTCTGCGTGGTGTAGATCCAGCACTGGACGCACATGCAACAAACCCGCCGCCGCGTGGCCGTAGAACGAGGCGTTCACGCCGACTCGCTTGAACAAATCTTGCAGACCTGTAAAATACGCGGGCAAATCCTTCGGGCGCACGGCGGAATCCTCCACAAAACATGCGGGCTTGGCGTTGCCCTTGAGACTCATCAGCAAGGACAAGCCGGCCTTGCGCATCGCCCAGACGAGGTCGCGCTCACGCTCGGATTTCAAAACCAGCTGGCGTAGGCCGAGGCGGCGTTTTTGCAGTTGCACGAGTTTATCCTTCGCACCGTCGAAAAATTCCACGATCAAAATGGCTTCGCACGGCTGTGTATCTAAGCCAAGCAAATCGCGGACGGCCTGAAATTCCCGTTGGCCACGCGTCTGGTCGAAGAGCGGCCGGTCAATGTGTTCGATGGCGGCCGGTTGCAAATCCAGCAGCGCGGTCGTCGCCAGCAGCGCCTCGGCGACGCTGGAGAAAAACAGCAGCGCCACGCCGCGTTCCTCCGGCAACGGAACCAGATTGAGTTCCGCCGAGAAAATTCCCGCGAGCGTGCCTTCGCTGCCGCACAAAATCGGAACGAGGTTACCCGGCTGATCGAGCGCGCGGGCAAGGCCGTAGCCCGGCCAGCGCTTCAAAAGTCCGGGCGGAAATTGATCCACAATCTGCAGCGCGTTCAATTGCAGCAGGTCGTCCACGATGTTGCGCTGGTGTTGCAGTGAGGGCAGGTGTGCGCCGATGCGCGTGGCCTTGCCGTCGGCCATGACGATTTCAATTTCGCGGACGTGCTGGCCGGTGGTTCCGTAAACCGGCGTGTAGGCTCCCGAGGAATTGTTCGCAATCATTCCGCCCAGCGTGGCGCGCGAACTCGTTGCCACGTCCGGTCCAAAGCACAATTTTGCGGGCTTGAGAAATTGATTGAGTTGATCGAGGACGACACCTGCACCGACGCGGACGGTTTTTGCCTCCTTGTTGAAATCCCAGATCGCCCGGTTGTAGCGGGCGAAATCAACGATTAGGCCGTCGCCCAAGGCGCCGCCGCTCAAGCCTGTGCCGCCGCCGCGTGGCGTGACCGGGACGCCCGCAACCAGCGCCGCTTGAATTATTTTACCCGCTTCCTTGGCGGACTTGGGAAACGCCACCGCCGACGGGACAATTTGGTAGGGCGAGGCGTCCGTCGCGTAGAGTTGGCGCGTGCGGTTGTCGAACGCGACTTCGCAGTTCGCGGCGTTCAGCGCGGCCATCTGTTGCGTGGAAAGCACGGACACCAAGCTATCGGCGTGACAGGCGACTGGCAATTTCATTAAATCGCCCGCCATGAGCGAAAGTTCCCAACGTCGTTCGGAAGAATTTCTAAAAATCAGCGGCCAGTTCAAACTCGGCGCGCTTGTCACCGAGGCGTCGCATCCCGTCACCGCCGATTTGAGTGAAGTAGCGCAACGAGACATCGCAACGGCGCTGAAGCTACTGTTCGATGCCGACGACGATGTCGTGAAAACTTTTCGCACATTTGTCGCCTCGGGACGCGCGGACGAGATCAAGGAAACGATCCGGCGCGCGCTGAAAAACGGCGGACGGATTTTTTTCACCGGCTGCGGATCGACCGGACGCTTGAGCATTTTGCTGGATTCCGTCTGGCGCGATTTCTGGCAACGACGGAAAAATTCCGATTTGGAGAACCGCACTTTTAGCGTTATGGCTGGCGGCGATTATGCGCTGATCAAATCGGTCGAGGGCTTTGAGGATTTCACCGCATTTGGCAAAAAGCAGATCAACGACCTCGGCGTCTCGGAGCGAGACGTGGTTTTTGCCATCACGGAGGGCGGCGAAACCTCCTTCGTCATCGGCACGGCGTGGGCGGGCGTGGAGGCGGGCGCGAAGGTTTATTTTGTTTACAACAATCCCGACGAAATCCTGTGCGAACACGTCGAGCGCAGCCGCGAAGTTATCCAAGACGCGCGCATCGAAAAAATCAATCTCACCACGGGGCCGATGGCCATCACCGGCTCGACGCGGATGCAGGCGACCTCAATCCAGCTTTGCGCCCTGCTCACCGTCATGGAAATGGTTGTGCGCGAACTGCTCGGCGAAAATTCTGCGGGCGTGCCGGAAAATATTTTGGCTGGACTCACCGAACTCCACGCCAACCTGAAATCGCCAGATACCCTCGCGCCGCTGGCGAAACTCGTTGCGCTGGAGGAATCGGTTTATCGCGCTGGCGGCAAAAATAATTATTTCGCCGACTGGCTGGGCATTGACGTGCTGACGGACACCACCGAACGCTCGCCGACGTATTGCACGCCGCCGTTCCGCAAGTTCGCCGACGCGACGGCGACGGAATCGTGGGCGTTCCTTTTTTTGCCGTGCGCGGAAACGCCCGCCGCGTGGCGGCAAATCATCCGACGCGAACCGCGCTGCGTCGAGTGGAGCGAGGCCGAAGCGCGCGACCTTGTGACCGAAGACAAGCTTTCGCGCACGCTGGAAACTATCCGTAAAATCAGCCGCGCGGAACTGCTGCGCTTCCGCATCGGCCTGGACGGCGCGAATAATCGCCAACTAGGGCGGGGCGATTCGGCGGTAGCGATTGTCGCCGACGGCGAAGACGGCGCGTTTCAACTGGGGCAACTCGCCGCCGCGCACGCCGCCAGCGCGAAGACGGGTTTGATTTCATTTGGAAACTCAAAATTACAAACTCAGAACTTAAAACTAGAATCCGCTTTTATTCCGGTTCCTGAAAATCATTTCCACCTCGATATCCTGACGCGCGTGGCGGCGAAGCTGACGTTGAATGCGCTGTCCACCTGCACGATGGTGCGGCTCGGCCGCGTGCTGGGAAATTACATGATCTGGGTTGTGCCATCGAATTTGAAGCTGATTGACCGCGCGACGCGCTACGTCACGAAGCTGACCGGCCTCGATTACGCGGCGGCGAACGCGCTGCTGTTCGAGATCATCGAATACGTCGAGCCGCGCATGAAGGCGGATCAAGCGTATCCGCCGGTCGTGGGCATGGCCGTGACGCGCGTGCGGCGAAATTGCACGAACGCCGAGGCGGAAAGATTTTTACAGGCGCAATGAACTTTGTTACGCTGGCTGCACTATGACACTCGACGACATCCTGCTGGAAGCGGAAGAGAAGATGACCAAGACCGAGCAATCGGTGGTCAACGAATTTGCCAACGTGCGCACCGGCAAGGCCGCGCCCGGCCTTGTGGAAAATATTCAGGCGGAAGTCTACGGCTCGATGATGCGCATTCGCGAACTGGCGAACATCAGTTCGCCGGAGCCGCGCATGTTGGTCATCACGCCGTGGGATGTGGCCGCGCTCCAGCCGATTGAGAAGGCCATCCAGAAGGCGAACATCGGCATCTCGCCGGTGGTGCAGGGCAAACTGTTGCGCCTGTCCTTTCCGGAATTGAGCACGGAGCGCCGTCAGGAATTCGTGAAGCTCACCAAGAAAATGGCCGAGGACGGCCGCGTAGCCCTGCGCCACATCCGTCGTGACGCGATGGATTTGTTTAAGAAACACGCGCACGATAGCGGCGTGACCGAGGACGCGAAGAAGCAGGCGGAAAAAGATCTGCAAAAAATTACGGACGATTATTCCGGCAAAATTGACACGCACGCGGCGCATAAGGAAAAAGAAATCATGACGGTGTGAGGAAACCTGCTTTCGCGAAGCCGCTTCGGGAAACCGGAGCGGCTTTTATCTTGGGGCGGCGCTGACAGAATTCGTTTCAAAGCGCACGACCGTTTCATCCGGCTTGGCGTAGCCGAGTTTTTCGCGGGCGAGCCGGCTGACGGTGTCGGGGTCGTTCCGCAGCGCGTCAATGTCGGAACGGAGTTGCCGGGAGACGGAATCCTGCTTTTGGAGTTCGGTGTCGAGCCGGAGGATTTCGCGGCGCATCCGCTCGTTCTGGTGGATGAGCGGCAGATAAGTCATGCCGATGAGAATCAAGACGGCGATGACCACGAGGGCGATGACCGCCTGCGTGAGCTTGCTCCAGATGCCGAGATCCACTTTCACGCGCGGAGTAAAGCACGCGCAGCGTGTGGATAAAAGCGGATTTTGCTGACAACGACCGGATTGCGGATTATATTCTGCGCGCAGATGATTAAGGCGTTATTTTTAATTTTTGAGCCAGCGGTGGCGTGGGATAAAATCGCCCAAGCGGGTCGCAGTTTTGCGCAAGTTTTTTTGCTCTACCTGCTGCCGATGGTTGTCCTTGTCACGGCCGCTGAAGGCTGGGGGCTGGCGCATTGGGGCAAATGGCAGCCGCGCTTTCAAAAGCTGAAGGAATTCACCCCGCACACGGTCATCACTTACGAAGTTATTCAGGCGTTACTGTTGTTGGCCATGGTCTTGGTCACCGCGCTGTTGCTGTTGACCATCAGCCAGACCTTTCAAAGCCGCTGCACCTACCGGCGGTCGTTTCAAACGGTGGCGTATGGTTTCAGTCCGCTGTTTCTGGTGCGGCTGCTGGACGCGGGGCCGACGATGAGTCCGTGGGTCACTTGGGCGCTGGGCTTGACGCTGACGATTTGGGTTCTTTATCAAGGCATCCCGCGCGTGATGCAGCCAGATCCAACGCATGCCTTCGGTCTGTATCTCTCCGCCATCATCGTGGTGCTGCTGACCTCGGGCATCGTTCGCGTGTTGACGGCGCTGTATTTGCTGGGCGAAGTGGATTTCAAACATTCCTATCTGACACACAAATTTCCCAGCCTGTTCCAATGAACCCAACGGTCGAACAGCAATTGCTCTCCGCGCTGACGGAACTCACGGCCACGGTGAATACCATTGCCACCGCGAATCCCAAACCCAACCTGCTGCCAATGTTTGCACGACTGGACGGACTGGCCGCGCAGTTGCCGCGCGACACCGATCCGACGCTGCTGCATTATTTGCACAAGAAAAGCTACGAGAAGGCGCGGCTGTTTTTGCAGGGCCGCGACGCGGAAAACCAGCTTGGCAACTGCCGCCATGTTTGACGACACCATTGCGGCCATCGCCACGCCGCTCGGAGAAGGCGGACTAGCCGTCGTGCGCCTTTCCGGCGCAAATGCCTTTGCCTTCGCCGACAAGTGTTTTTCGCCCGTTGGAAAAAGTTCGTTGAAACCCTCCGCCGCGCCGACGCACACGATTCAATTCGGCAAAATCGTCCGCGACGGCAAAACGATTGACGAAGTGTTGCTCGCCGTCCTGCGCGCGCCGCGCACGTTCACGCGCGAGGACACGGTGGAAATTTCCTGTCACGGCGGCATTTTGCCCGCCAAGCTGGTGCTCGACGCGCTGCTGGCCGCCGGCGCGCGCATGGCCGAGCCGGGCGAGTTCACCAAGCGCGCATTTCTCAATGGCCGCATTGACCTCGCGCAAGCCGAGGCGGTGGCGGACTTGATTCATTCGCGCACGGAACTCGCGCTGGAAGCTGCCAACGAGCAGCTCGCCGGAAAATTTTCACAGCGCATTAACCAATTGCGCGACGACCTGATGCTGACGATGGCGCACGTCGAGGCGTATCTGGATTTCCCCGAGGAAGACATCCCTGAAAAAACCAAAGAGCAGTTGCTCCAGCGTCTTGATGACGGCGTAAAATTCATGGACGAACTGCTGTCCACGGCCAACGAAGGGCAGATTCTTCGTCGCGGCATCCGCGCCGCCATCATTGGTCGGCCGAACGCAGGCAAATCCAGCCTACTCAACCAACTGCTCGGTCACGACCGCGCCATCGTGTCGCCCATCGCTGGCACGACGCGCGACACGATTGAGGAAACTGCGAATATCCGCGGTCTGCCCGTCATCTTCATTGACACCGCCGGTTTGCGCGAGGCGCGCGACGAGATTGAAGTCGAGGGCATCCGTCGCAGCCGCGAAAGTCTGGCAAAGGCAGAATTTATTTTGCACGTGCTCGACGCGAGTGAACCGCTGACCGGTGCGGATGAAAATTATTTTGCTGAGTTCGCCGGAAAGAAACGAATTATTGTTCTCAACAAAATTGATCTGCCAAGGAAACTGGAATTGCTTGGTAGGGCGGGCAGTCCTCTGCCCGACGACGGCGCGCACGGAGTGACGCGCCCTACCGAGGCAAAAGTCATTGGCGTCTGCAGCGTGAGCGGGCAGGGGATAGAAGTGCTCAAGGACGCCATCAAATCGCTCGTCTGGGCCGGCGAAATCAAGGCGGAGATGTTGCAGGTGGTTATCAACTCGCGGCATCAGGACGCGCTCAACCGTGCCCGCACGGCCGCCAAACAGGCGGCGCAATCCTTGCGCGAAGGGATGACGTTGGAACTCATCGCGTTTGATTTGCGCATCGCCGGGAACGCGGTCGGCGAAATCGTGGGGAAGACGACGACGGAGGATTTGCTCGATAAAATCTTCAGCTCCTTTTGCATCGGGAAATAAATTTCCAATTTTGACACGCGGCTCCGGCTGTTTATCCTTTCGCCATGCGCATCGTTCCCGTTTCCCTCGGCAATCGGAGTTACCAGATCAAAGTCGGTGGCGGCTTGCTGCCGCGTCTTGGCGCGGAATGCGCGGCGCTCAAGCTCGGCCAGCGTTGCGCCGTCATCACAGATTCCAATGTCGGTAAAAAATTCGCCCAAGCCGCACTGAAATCACTGGCCGCATCGGGCCTTGAACCGGTGCTCATCACCGTTCCCGCCGGGGAAAAATCCAAGCGCCTGGCGATGGTTGAAAAATGTCACGACCAGCTTGCAGCGCACCGGCTGGAACGTAAATCCTTCATTGTCGCGCTCGGTGGTGGCGTGGTGGGCGACCTCGTAGGCTTCGTCGCGGCGACATATCTGCGCGGTATCCCGTTCGTGCAAGTTCCGACTAGTTTGCTGGCGCAGGTAGACAGTTCGGTTGGCGGCAAAACGGGCGTGAACCTCAAGTCCGGCAAGAATCTCGTCGGCGCGTTTTACCAGCCACGCCTCGTGTTGTGTGATTTAGACACGCTGAAAACTTTGCCGCGCCGCGAATACATTTCCGGTCTGGCCGAAGTCATCAAATACGGAATCATCTACGACGCGATTCTTTTTGCACAGATCGAGCGCAACTTGCCCAAGCTGCTCCAACGCGACCCGGCGATGCTGCGCAGCGTCGTTGCGCGTTGCTGTGAAATCAAGGCGGATGTCGTTGGTCAGGACGAGACGGAAAGCGGTCTCCGCGCGATTTTAAACTTCGGCCACACCATCGGCCACGCGATCGAGAACAGTTCCGGCTACGGGAAATTTCTGCACGGCGAGGCAATTTCGATTGGTCAAGTCGCGGCGGCAAAGCTCTCGCAAAAAATTCTCGGCATGTCGTCGCGCGATGCGGCGCGGATAGACCAATTATTCAGCGCCGCTGGCTTGCCGGTGAAAATTAAAATGGATTCCGCCCGCCGCAAGAAACTGTTCGCCGCGATGCTGCTCGATAAGAAGGTGAACGCGGGCGAAGTGAAATTTGTCCTCGCTGATCAAATCGGCAAGGTCCGCTGGGGGCAGAAAGTGCCGGCGGATTTGATCCATCAAGTTTTGGGATGAAAACTTAGGCGGTGGTGACGGTAGATTTTCTTCGTTTCCGTTTTACACGCTGCCGTCCCTTCGCTAAACCATGCGCCCGCGATTGTAATGAACGAAGCTCACATCCTAAAAATTGCCGGCGAACTCAAAGTTCAGCCGCGTCAAGTGCTCGCCACCGCCAAATTGTTCGCCGAAGGCGCAACGGTTCCATTCATTTCCCGCTACCGCAAGGAAGCCACCGGCTCGCTGGACGAAGTTGCGGTGACGAGTATTCGCGAGCGGCTCATCAGCCTGGCAGACTTGGATAATCGCCGCGAAACGATTTTGAAATCGCTCGCCGAGCGCAATCTTTTGACCGATTCGCTTAAGGCAGACATCGCTGGCGCCGAAAACGTCACGCGGCTCGAAGATATTTATCTCCCGTTCCGTCCGAAGCGCCGCACGCGCGCGATGATTGCGAAGGAGCAGGGATTGGAGCCGCTGGCGGATTTGTTGTTTCAACAGCAAACCACAACTGACCCGCAGGCCGAAGCTGTGAAATTTATCAGTGCGGAAAAGAGCGTGGCGGATGTGAATGCCGCTCTGGCGGGCGCACGCGACATCATCGCCGAACAGGTCAGTGACGACGCGGCCGCACGCGCGAAATTGCGCGAACTTTATTGGAGCGAAGCCGTCGTGAAATCAAAAGTCATTTCCGATAAAGCCGAAGCGGCGGCGAAGTTTAAAGATTATTTCGACTGGAGCGAACCGGTTGGAAAAATTCCCAGCCACCGCTTGCTCGCCATCCGGCGCGGCGAGACGGAAGGATTTTTGATGATGCGGATTGCGGTAGAAGAAAACTCCGCGCTGGCGTTAATCGAGCCGCTTTTCGTAAAAGCTAGAAATCCTGCGGCTGAACAAGTGCGACTGGCGGTGCAAGACAGTTACAAGCGTTTGCTCGGTTCGGCCATCGAGGTCGAATTGCGCATGGAAACCAAGAAGCGCGCGGACACAGAAGCGATTCGCGTGTTCGCGGATAACTTGCGCGAGTTGCTCCTCGCCTCGCCGCTTGGCAGCAAAAATATGCTGGCGATTGATCCGGGCTTTCGCACGGGTTGCAAAATTGTCTGCCTCGACCGGCAGGGAAAATTGCTGCACAACGACGTGGTTTATCCGACCACTTCCAGCGCGGGTGAAGTGCGCGAAGCCGCCGTCGCCTTGTTGAGCATGATCAAGAAATACAAAATCGAGGCCGTCGCCATCGGCAACGGCACGGCGGGTCGCGAAACGGAAACGTTCATCAAGGCGCTCAAGCTGCCGTCGACCATTCCCGTGGTGATGGTGAACGAAAGCGGCGCTTCGATTTATTCCGCGTCCGACGTGGCGCGCGAAGAATTTCCCACGCAAGACCTCACGGTGCGCGGCGCGGTGTCGATTGGTCGTCGCCTCATGGATCCGCTCGCGGAACTCGTGAAGCTCGACCCGAAATCCATCGGCGTCGGCCAGTATCAACACGACGTGGAGCAGGGCGCGCTCAAGCGCAGTCTCGACGATGTGGTGATCAGTTGCGTGAACGGCGTCGGTGTGGAACTGAACACGGCGAGCAAACAATTGATGGCTTACGTTTCCGGCCTCGGCCCTGCGCTCGCTGCAAACATTGTGGCGTATCGCAACGAAAACGGCCCCTTCAAGTCGCGCGCGGAATTGAAAAAAGTTCCGCGTCTCGGCGAAAAGGCGTTCGAGCAGGCGGCAGGATTTTTGCGCATCCGCGACGGCGGGCATCCGCTCGACGCGAGCGCGGTTCATCCGGAGAGTTACGAACTGGTGGATCGCATGGCGAAAGATTTGAACTGCGCCGTAAGCGATCTGATGCGCGATGCAGGTTTGCGCCAGAAAATCCAGTTGCCGAAATACGTCTCGGAAAAAGTTGGTTTGCCGACGTTGACGGACATTCTCGGCGAACTCGCGAAGCCCGGTCGCGACCCGCGTCAGAAGTTCGAAGTGTTTTCTTTCCAAAACGGCGTGGAAAAGATGGAAGACTTGAAGCCGGGCATGAAGTTGCCCGGCATTGTGACGAACGTGACGGCGTTCGGTGCGTTTGTGGACATCGGCGTGCATCAGGATGGGTTGGTGCATGTCAGCCAGTTGTCGGATCGCTTCATCAAAGATCCGTCGGAAGTCGTGAAAGTTTCGCAGCGCGTGATGGTCACGGTGACGGAAGTTGATTTGCCGCGCAAACGCATCGCGCTCTCGATGAAAGCCGCGCCGGTCATTGGCGCAAGCACGAGCGGCACGCGCACCTCGCCCACCGCCCCGCGTCCGGCGCAGCCAGCGAAACCGGCGGCGGTGGATTGGTTCACGGCGGCGATGAATAAAAACAAAGGTTGAAATTTATGGCCAAAGAAAAACAAACGGCAAAATCCAAACAGGATGAACAGGCACAATTGTTGAGTCTGCTCCGCAGCGTGTTGCCCAAAATCGCGCCCGACCCGGCTCTGGCGGAAAGAATTTATTCTGCCTGCGAAGCCGAGTTGCGCGTGAAGAACCGCGTCCATTCATTTGAGAAATTTTGCGAGCGCATTGAACTGCCGGATCTGGAACCGAAAACGTTGGAGGAAGTGAAGCAGCAGCTCATTGCCGGCTTTGGTGACGCCGATTTGGAGATTGAGCCAAACGAAGACGGCAAGGGTCTGCGCGTGGATGTTTCGTTGCCGGACGGCACGCAGTTTCATAGCCGGATTCCTGTGCGTCCGTCCAGCAACGAGCTGAGCGATGAGCAGGAAATCACGATGAAGTTTGTGTCATTCCCCGTGGCGTTGCCCGGTGATCCGGAAATGACTTGGGCGTTGGCGAAACGGGAGAACATGACCAACGACGAGGCAGCCATTGCGCTTACCAAAATCGAGGACGAGTTCTGGGCTTCCAAGGCCGGCCAGAAATCGCTGAAAGATCGCGTGGAAAAAAGTTTTCCAGAATTCATCGCCCGCGTGCCGGCGGGAATGTTGGGTGATTCAGGATTGAAACGGCACTACAAATTGCCGGAGACCGTGAAAGTGCTGCGTGCCAGCGTGAAAAGAGACTGATTATTCTGCGGCGTAATACATCACATCAACCGGCGAAGTTTCAACAGCGTCAGGTCGTCGGTCAGATGGATTTGGTTGCTGGCCTCAAGGAGTTTTTCCTTGAGGCGATTAAGGTTTATTTCGCCATTCGGGGAACTAGTCATTTGTTGTCTGGCCATTTTAATTAGGCCGTCTTGTTCAATCAGGTTTCCTTCGGTGTCAAAAATTTCAGTAGCTCCGTCGGTGAACATTAGGAGCGTGTCGCCGGGCGCGAGTTGCGCGTGGAACTCGGTGTATTGCGTATCCGGCCACATGCCGAGCGCGCTTTGGGATTGGCCGATGGTTTCGGCTTTGAGGTCGCGGCGAATGATCACGGGCGAGGGATGGCCGGCGCGAACGCAGCGCAGGTAACCGCAAGTGGCGTCATAAACGAGATAGGTGGCCGTGGCAAAAAATCCGGCTTCGTGCACGAGCCCGTGCAACCGCTTGTTCATGGTTCGCATGAAAAACGCCGGCGTGTTCAGTTTATCGCGGTGATCGTCCCAGAGCATCCGCAGTTGCATGGTGTAAAGCGCAGCAGCCATGCCGTGGCCGATAGCGTCCGCCACCAGCAGACCGTAGCGGTGCGCGCTCAATTGTTCGATGCGGTAGAAATCGCCGCCGACCATTTCGCGTGCCTGATAAACGGTTTGTATTTCCACGCGCCGGTCACTCGCGAGCTGGCTGACGAGAGATTGTTCTTGAATGGTTTTTGCCCGGAGCAAATCGTGCAGTTCGTGGCGCAGGTCGCGAAAGACTTCGATCCCGCCCACGACTTCGCCGCTGGCGTCGGTGAGCGGGGCGACGGAAACCTCCACGGGCATTCGGTTCTTTGATTTACGCTGGGCAAAGAGGACAAGCGACTCCGTGCTCGGCTGGTTGGTGACGATGCTCCGGTGCAGCGGGCAGGTGTCGTGGCCGCAAAGACAATTGCCATCTTTGTCCACATGGCAGAGTAGATTGTCGAAACAGGAACGACCAACCACTTCGTCCGCGCGCCAGCCGGTCAGGCGTTCCGCCGCGTGATTCCAAAAAAGGATTTTCCGGTTGGTATCCGTGATGTAAGTGCCATCGGGCAGGGAGTTGAGCAATTCCGGTTCAGAAAAACCATCCAGCAGGGAAGCGTCGAGAAGAAGGCTGGTTGTTTTCATAAGTAAAATAATTCCTACGGCTCAATTTTAAGCTTGCTCCTTATTTAGATTATTGCAAACGAAAATACGGTTTTCTAAAAACTTTCATTTTTCCGACATTCCAGTAGCTTGTGACGCGAAGATGATTCTGGTTTTAGACAACTACGATTCGTTCACCTACAACCTCGTGCAATACTTGGGCGAGCTGGGAGCGGATTTGCAGGTGCGGCGGAATGACGAGATTTCTCTCGAACAAATTCGCGCGCTCCAGCCGGAGCGCATCCTTGTTTCGCCCGGACCGTGTTCGCCGCGCGAAGCTGGCTTGTCCAATGACGTCATCAAGACTTTTGCCAGTGAAGGCATTCCGATTTTCGGCGTGTGTCTCGGCCACCAATGCATTGGCCACACGTTTGGCGCGGAAGTCGTCGTGAATTACCGCATGATGCACGGCAAAGTTTCGCCGATTAAACACAATGGCAAAGACCTGTTCGCTGGCATGCCCAATCCCTTTCTTGCTACCCGCTATCACAGCCTCGTCATCAAGCGCGATACGATACCAGACGTTCTGGAAATCACCGCCGAGACGGATGAAGGCGAAATCATGGGCGTAAAACACAAGACGCTGCCCATCTGGGGCGTGCAGTTTCATCCGGAAAGCATTTTGACCGAAAGCGGGCGCACCATTCTGCAAAACTTTCTCAAACTGAAATAACTCATGGACGTTTTTTTGCTCAAATCCAAAATCCACCGCGCGACCGTTACCGGCGGCGATGTGAATTACGAAGGCAGCCTGACCATCTCCGGCGACCTCATGGACAAATGCGGCCTGCACGAATACGAAAAGATTCTCTGCGGCAACATGGCCAACGGCCATCGCTGGGAAACTTACGTCATCCGCGGCAAACGCGGCACGGGCGAAATCATCCTCAACGGCGCAGTGGCGCATCTCGGCAAGAAAGGCGACGTGCTGACCATCATGAGTTACACCACCGCCAGCGAAAAGAAGGCGAAGAAATGGAAGCCGCGCGTCATTGTTCTCGGCAAAGGGAACAAGATCGTGAATACGCGGGGGATTTGAAGCGCCGACGGCGCGGCTTCAAAATTTCTTGAAGTAAAAGTCTTCGCGGGTGATGCCGAGGTCTTCCACGATGTCGGCGATGATGCCACGCGGCACGTCGCCCGGATGCCATGCAAAAGTAATCAGCCGATCGGGACGAAAGGGATTTGAATAATGCCGGTGGCTACCGGCGGTTCGGAGCAGTTCGCAGCCGATTTCGCGCAGGCGGCGTTCAAGTTGACGGCAGTTCCATGAGGGGTATTTTCCCACGTTCAGGCGGCGAGGATGAATTTATCGCGGAAGGCTTCGGGAATCGGGCGGCCGGTTTCGAGCAGCGCTTCGAGATGCTCTTTCGCGGCTTGTTGAAAGCGCAGCGTGGCCTCGCCCCGGTCGCGCCCGTGCGCGTGGCAGCCGGGCAGCAAGGCTGATTTGGCAATCCACACGCCGTCTTCATCCTGCCGGAGATTTATTTTCGACAACGGAACAATCATGGGAACAAATTAGCCCATGCCGGATTGAGCGCAAATCAATTTGCACGCCACCCGCACATTGGCAGCGGCACGATTCAAAAAATTTCCGCAAATAATCTGTTCGCTTTCCCGTTCGGCGGACATTATTTCGTGAATGGCTGAATTGACCGACCACGAGTTGCTGACCCGCTTCGCCCGCACCGGCGAGGAAGCCGCCTTTGCCACGCTCGTCACGCGCCACGTCAATCTCGTCTGGTCCGCCGCCCGCCGGTTCACCGGCGACGACACGCTCGCCGGCGAAGTCACCCAGGCCGTCTTCATCATCCTCGCGCAGAAAGCCGGACGCCTCAGCGCCCAGACCGTCTTGACCGGCTGGCTTTACCACACCGCGCGGCTCACGGCGGCCAACGCGCTGAAAGAAAACCGCCGCCGCCAGCAACGCGAACACCAAGCCTACATGGAAGCCACCCTGACGCCGAACGAAACGAACGAGGCGTGGCAACAGCTCGCGCCCGTGTTGGACGAAGCCATGCACGCCCTGCGCACCGCCGACCGCGACGCCGTGCTGCTGCGCTTTTTTGAGAACAAATCTTTGGCCGACGTGGGCGCGGCCTTGGGCGTGACCGAAGACGCCGCCCGCGTGCGCGTGAACCGCGCTCTCAACAAACTCCGCGCCCTCCTCGCCAAGCAGGGCATCAAGTTTGGCGCCACCGCCATTGCCACCGCCGTGGTGGAAAATTCCGTGCAGGCCGCGCCAATGGCGTTGGCGGCCAAAGTCTCCGTGATTGCCGCCAAGGGAGCGGCGACGACATCTGCAATAACAACACTGGTGAAAGGAACATTAAAGATTATGGCATGGACTAAAGCACAGACAGCAATTGTTGTGGGGATAACCATATTGCTTGCGGTTGGAACGGCAACGGTGGTAATAGAAAAATCCAAAGTCCGCGAGTTTTCATATCAAGGAAAACCGTTAAGTGTCTGGTTGAAGGAGTATGATAACACAGAAGAAGTTTTTGCGAATAATGGAAAGAAATTACATGAGCTAGACAAAATCGTAAACCAAGCCGGAAGCAATGCGATTCCAACATTGTTGCAATTATTGAGAGATGAAGATTCCAAGGGACATGATTTTCGATCAAATGGAAATGAGGTGTCAAATGGATTTCGAGTTTTAGGAGCCAGTGCTACCAACGCAGTTTCATCGCTGATTAATATTTACGAGCAGAATCCGGCGGCGCGTGTTGACATTCTTTATTCATTGAACTGTATCGGCACAAATGCCGACGTGCCGATTGATTGGCTATTGCCAAAATTAAAAGATGCTGATCCCCAAGTGCGCGCGGGCATAGCATATGTCTTAGGCAATATGCATACTAAATCAGATCAGTGCATTCCCGCGCTAATAGAATGCTTGTCTGACTCCAACCGCATGGTTCGAGGAGATACAGCTTTGGCGCTTGGTGCGTGTGGAGCTGATGCAAAGCCTGCGATCCCAAAGTTGGTGGAGATGCTCAAGGATAAAGAAAAAGGCGTGAGAAGGAGTGTGGCTTTGGCTCTAACGGAAATTGATCCTGAAACCGCGATAAAATCGGGAATTCAATAATTGTTAAATCATATAGTTTCAAATTTATCGTGCGACAAAATGGTCGGGGTTGGTCGTGAACTTCGTCCGGTCTTATTTGCCGCCGCCCGCCCGACGGGAAAGGGATTGCCAAATATGAACCACCGAAATAAAGTCGACACCATGAAGCCAAACCGGCGGAACCACGGCGGCAGCCAACCGCCGTTGGCACTGGCCGTTCCGCTATCGCGGTTCACGCCACGAGTCGGCGGTGGCTGCTTTCTACGTCTAGGTATCATTTCGTCTTTATGAATACCGTGCGATTATTACCGGCCATGTGTTTCTTGTCGCTTGTTGGATGCAAGAGTGACCGACCCGTTTCTAGTGTTGTGATCCCTGCCCAGACTCACACAGTTGCTTCGGCCGGCCAGACATCAACCACGAACGTTTATTACATGTTTGACAAGGGGCCAGGCTGTGCCTTTTTTATCAAGCAGTCAGACTATGATGCATTTTTGGGGTCTAGCACCGAGGGCAAAAAAGTTGTCGTTATTGACGGGCATTTTCCGCCACCTTCGCAGATGCCGGTTTCGCCGACCGTATCTGTGTTGCATTCCTTTCCGCCTTTTGATTCCAGCAAGCGGGACATGGGTTTGATTGACGACACTGGCATGAGATGATTTTTAGTTTCAAATTTGTAGTGCGACAAAAAAGTGGGGGTTGATCGTAAACTTCGTCCGGTCTTTTTTGCCGTCGCCCGCCCGCCCAAAGCGCCAGAGGACTGGCGCACTCCAAGACACTCCGCGTAGTTCCGGAGCTGCTCCCGGAGCCAATCCCAACGGGATTGAATCTTTCAGCCTAGGGTTGCTCGGCACGAGCTACCCTAGGGAACCGTCCCCAGCAGCCCCAACCCTGAAAGGGTTGCATCCCCTCCGCCGTCCCCGCATTCAACCCTTTCAGGGTTGAAATCATTTTGCTCGTCCACCCAGGGTAGTCGCTGCGCTCCAACCCTGGGCTGAATGCTGCAATCCCTTTGGGATTGTTTTCCACCGCACCATTTCGCGTAGTCCGTGTCTTGCGCAATGTCCCCCTCATCCCAGCCTTCTCCCCCATTGGGGGAGAAGGTGGCCGCAGGCCGGTTGAGGGGGCAATCGGTGTTTAATCCGCGCCCATCTGTGGCTGAAACTTTTTTCAAAAACTTTGTTCGGTTTTCCCGGGAGCGCAGCCGCCCCGGCTGCTGTCTGGCGCGCCCCCGCGCCGGACACGGGCGCACGGAAAATTCACAAACCAGTCACCGTTTCCGTCCGCTCGGTGAACCGCGAGGGCGCGGTTCACGGCACCCGAGGCGGGCGCGCTCCCCATCAGCAGCCAAAAATATATTCAAAAAGTCTGTTCGGTTTTCTTCGGCGGCGGACATTCTCAATTAAAGGGTCGGTTTGCGGGTCAAAACATCGGTTTTGGCCGCTTTTTAGCGCAAATCGCTCTTTGCCAGTAGTTTGCGGTGGAATCGGGAGCATCAAAACCGGTTTTCGAGGCGTAAAAAGTCATTTTCGACGCATCGGAAAAGGTTTTGGGAGCATCGAAAACGGGTTTCGACGCGTCGAACGGCGGTTCCGGGACATCGGACGCGGATTTCGACGCGAAGAATGGGAGGTTCGATGCGCCGGAAGCGGGTTTCGCGGCGTCGGAAATGGTTTCGGACGCGTCGAGATTCAAGTCCGGCGCGTCGGACGGGAAGTTCGGGATGATGAAAATGGTTTTCGATGCGGGCAAAACGGTTTTGCCGATATCGGCTGGCGCAGTGAACGCAGCAAACGAAAGAATAATTATGGCAAAAGTAAAATTCTCCCTCAGCGGCGTGCCGGATGGTGATGCCGTGCAATCCTGCAACAGTCTCAAGACCGCGCTCACGGGCAACGCGAATTTCCCGACTCCGCCCATCACGCTGGCGGCTTTCGGCACGCTCATCGCCACGGCGCAGACCAAACTCACGGCGGCGGACACGGCGGCGCAGGCGTCCATGCAAGCCACGACGGAAAAGGACAACGCCATCGGCGACATGGCGGCGGCGGCCAATCAACTGGCGGCCTATGTGGATTTGATGGCGAACGGTGATGAATCGAAAATCTTGAGCGCGGGCTTGTCGGTGCGCGCGGCGCGGTCGCCGCAGTCCGTGCCGGATCAGGTGCAAAACCTGTCGCTCACGGCGGGGGACAACGCGGGCGAATTGGACGCGCAATGGGATCCGCCGGGCAACGCGAAATCTTACGAGGTGCAGACGAGCGCGGATCCGTTCAGCGACGCGACCTGGAAGACGACGGAGACGGTGACGAACAGCAAGGTGGCGTTACTGGGTTTGCCGAGTGCCGCAAAAATCTGGGTGCGCGTGCGCGGCATCAACAGCGCGGGCAAGGGCGCATGGAGCGACCCGGCGGTGAAGGTGGTGCCGTAAGCCATCCAACAACAAACAAAAAACGCGCCAACGTTTCCGTCGGCGCGTTTTGTTTTCGTAAAGTCGGTTCAATAATTCTTGGAGATTTCCGCCCAGTTCACCACGTTCCAAAATGCTTTTAGGAAGTCGGCGCGTTTGTTTTGATACTTGAGATAGTAGGCGTGTTCCCAGACGTCGCAACCGATGAGCGGCGTGCCTTCGCAGCCGGCGACGGCCTTACCCATGAGCGGATTGTCCTGATTGGGCGTGGAAACGATTTCCAGCTTGCCGTTGTTGCTGACGAGCCAGACCCAGCCGCTGCCGAAACGGCTAATGCCCGCCGCTTCAAACTTCGCCTTGAAATCTTCGAAGCTGCCGAACGTGGCTTTGATATCGTCCGCGAGTTTGCCGGTCGGCGCGCCGCCGGCGTTCGGGGCGAGAATGTTCCAAAAGAAAGAATGGTTCCAATGACCGCCGCCGTTGTTGCGCACCGGGCCGCGAATCGCATCGGGAACGACGCTCAAGTCGCGGATGATTTGTTCGAGCGACTTGGCTTCCAGCGCGGCGTTGCCGGCGATGGCCTTGTTGAGATTATCAACGTAAGCCTTGTGATGACGGTCGTGATGGATTTCCATCGTGAGCGCGTCAAAGTGGGGTTCGAGAGCGGCCTTGTCGTAGGGCAGGGGAGGGAGTTCGTGTGGCATAAATGATGTTTGCGTTAATTGTTAATGATTGACCGAATTGTGACGGCCAAGTTGCGTCACCAGCGCCGGAAAATCAAGTGCGGAACACGGGAAGCGAACGTCGACCGCCATGTTGCTGAAATCAAATTCACTTTACTGGCCAACTAACTTTGATAAGCTGGGCGGCCTTGTTCGCAAGAAGAAATTTATTTTTTATTTATGGCCAAACTTTTCATTGAAGATCTGGATTTGAAAGGCAAACGCGCACTCATCCGCGTGGATTTCAACGTGCCGCAGGACAAAGTCACCGGCGCGATCACCAACACCAAGCGCATCGAAGCCGCGCTGCCAACCATCAAATACGCGCTCGAAAAAGGCGCGTCCGTGATTTTGATGAGCCACCTCGGCCGTCCGGACGGCAAGCGCATCGAGAAATTTTCCCTGAAGCCGGTCGCGGACGCGCTCGCCAAACTGCTCGGTAAGCCGGTGCAATTTCTCAATGACTGTGTTGGCGCAGAAGTCGAAGCCGCCTGCGCGAAGGCCGTTCCCGGCGATGTCATCCTGCTCGAAAATTTGCGCTTCCACATTGAAGAAGAAGGTAAAGTGAAATTGGAAGACGGCAGCAAACTCAAAGCCGATCCCGAAAAGGTCAAAGCCTTTCGCGCCAGCCTCACAAAGCTCGGCGACGTGTATATCAATGATGCGTTCGGCACCGCCCATCGCGATCACAGCTCGATGACCGGCGTGCAACTCCCGCAGCGCGCTTGTGGCTACTTGATGAAGAAGGAATTGGACGCGTTTGGCGCGGTGCTCGACCACCCGAAGCGCCCGTTACTCGCCATTCTCGGCGGATCCAAAGTCGCGGACAAAATTCAGCTCATCAACAATCTCTTGGACAAGGCCGACGAAATCATCATCGGCGGCGGCATGGCTTACACTTTCCGCAAAGTTCAAGACAACATGGAAATCGGCAAATCACTTTTCGATGCCGAAGGCGCGAAGATTGTTCCCGAACTGCTCGCCAAGGCGAAAGCCAAGGGCAAGTTAGTTCATCTGCCGGTGGACTGGGTGACCGGTGATAAGTTCGGTCCCGATGCGAACGTGGGCAGCGCGACGCTGGCGAGCGGCATTCCCGCTGGCTTGGAAGGCATGGATGCTGGTCCGGAATCTTCCAAACTGTTTGCGACGGTCATCGCCCGCGCCAAGACGATTATCTGGAACGGCCCTCCCGGCGTGTTTGAATTTCCCGCATTTGAAAAAGCCACCAAAGCGATGGCGGATGCCATCGTTGCCGCCACAGCGGCAGGCGCAACCACCGTTGTCGGCGGTGGTGACACGGCGACGGCGGCAAAGAAATTCGGCGCGGACAAAAAAGTTTCCCACACCTCAACCGGCGGCGGTGCGTCGCTGGAATTCCTCGAAGGGAAAGTGCTGCCCGGTGTCGCAGCCTTGTCGGAGAAATGAAATTTTGCCACAGAGACACAGAGCGCACAGAGCATTTCAAATTGATTTCTCTGTGTTCTCTGAGTCTCTGTGGCTTTTGAAAATTTAATTATGAACAAAGAACGCAAACTGATTATTGCTGGTAACTGGAAGATGAACAAAACCGTCGCCGAGGCGTTGACCCTCGTCGCCGACCTGAAGCGCGACCTCGCGGGCGTCAAGGAAGTGGATGTCGTGGTCGCCCCCGCGTTCACCGCGTTGAGCGAAGTGTCCAAATCTATTCTCGACTCGAACATCAAGCTCGCCGCGCAGAACATGAGCGAAAACAATTTCGGTGCGTTCACCGGCGAAATTTGCGCGGGCATGTTGAAGGAATTCTCCGTGCGTTACGTCATTCTCGGCCACAGCGAACGTCGCCAGTTCCAAAAAGAAACCGACGCGCTCATCGCCAAGAAAGCCGC
>CAIXFY010000074.1 GCA_903918885.1 uncultured Verrucomicrobia subdivision 3 bacterium | reverse complement strand
GCGTTTGAGCGCGTGTGCGAACACTGGCAGAAACGCCTCACCGCCGATAAACGCGCCGTGTTGAACCCGCCTGGCAAAATGTTGGATCTAGGCCCGCAGGAAATGACCAAGCTCCAAGCCGATTGGAAAAAGAAAAATCGCGCCCTTTGCTGGGTTGACCCGGAAACCGGCGACGTTCATCTGACCGTCGCGCTCAAGCGACAGATTCTCACCCAGAACATTTACGGCGTGGATTTGGACGCCGCCGCCGTGGAAGTCACCCAGCTCTCGCTCTACCTCAAGATGCTGGAGAACGAAAACCGCACTACCCTTCAGCGCCAGCGCGAACTGCTGGCCGATGAAACCGACATCGCCCTCCTGCCGCCCTTGACGGACAACATCAAGTGCGGCAACTCCCTCATCGCCTCCGATTTCTCGATGATGCCCGAAGACCTCGTGCGCGTTCACGCCTTCGACTGGCCGGTGCAATTCGCGTCCATCCTGAAAGCCGGCGGCTTCGACGCCGTCATCGGCAATCCGCCTTATGGTGCAGTTCTGTCAGAAGATGAAACTCAATATCTGCGCAATCAATTCCAGTCGGCGGAGTATCAAATTGATACCTATCCAATTTTTGCAGAACGCTCACACGGCTTGCTAAAACAAGGTGCGTATTTCGGTGTAATTATTCCGTCAGCGTGGGTTGCTTCGGAATACAATATTAAATTCCGGCAATTGCTTTGTGCATCGCTCCAACCAATTAACATCGTAATCGCTCCAAAAGACGTGTTTGAAGATGCGACAGTTGAAACCATTGTGATGACTTGTCGCAAAGGAGTGAAAAATGTTGGCGAAGTCGAAATCGAACGGTGGGATATTACTCCACGAAAGAATTATCTCCTTCCGTTCTCTCGTATCACAAATGACTCTGCGAACATTTTCCCGATATACCGCGAGCCACAAGTGGATAAGCTGATTGCAAAGGTGGCTGGATCAAATGGACGATTCGACCAAGTTTCAGAAGCTGTTTGGGGAATCAAAGTTTACCAAAAAGGCAAAGGTAAGCCGTCGCAAAAAGGCCCAGAATCTGATTCAAGATGTTTTCACGCCGAGTCGAAGAAGAAAAGCACGCATCGGAAATTGGTCGGTGGAAGCGAGGTCAGGCGGTTCGACTTTGATTGGAAAGGCGGCTGGGTTGATTACGGGATATGGCTCGCCGAGCCGCGAACTCCAGACTGGTTTCAAGGTGAGCGCATTTTGATTCGTGAAGTTACCGCGAATGGCTGCATCCAAGCATCAATCACAAACGAGCCATTTGTATTCTCAAACTCGGTAGATGGATTGAGACTAAAACCAAACGCAAAAGTTGCCCTGAAGTTTCTTTTGGCATTGTTAAACTCGCGTCTGCTTTCATTTTACAATTTGCACACATCGGCAAACGCATTTAAGGGAGCGTTCCCAAAAGTTTTAATTAAAGATTTGCTCGCGTTTCCTATGCCGCCGATTGAAAACAACAAATCGCGGCACGACAAGCTGGTGGTGCTGGTGGACAAGCTGCTGGGCTTGATGCCCAAGCTGCGCGCGGCCACGGCGGATGCGGAAAAGGCCGTGCTGCAAAACGCCGTCACCGCCACCGACCAGCAAATTGACGCGCTGGTCTATGAGCTTTACGGTTTGACCGCAGAGGAAATCAAACTGGTGGAGGGCGGCCAATGAGTGTCACGTCCTCCCTCACCCCGGCCCTCTCCCCAAGGAGAGGGAGAACCGTTCGCCGCGTTTTTGGAAATACCTGCGACTGGATTGGCCGGAGGACGTTTGGCAAAACGGAAAACGTGACAGCGGAAATCCTCTCCCCGGGGGAGAGGACACAGGTGAGGGCGGACGTTCCACCATTTGTTTGCGCATGAAAACAACCAACTCACACCCGAAGAAATCGCCCTCGTCGAAGGCGCGGCGTAAAACCCCGGTAGGGCCGCGTTGCCGCGCGGCCCAAACTTCCCGTTCGTCGCGCAGCGACGAACGAAATGGGGCGGCGCGGCAGCACCGCCCTACCATCGAATTACCCACGCAATTGGAACGCGACACGTTGCTGACGCCGGAATGGGTGGCCGAATGTGTGGTGCAGGAGGTGGAACGGTTTCTCAAAGCGGAGTTGCCGGATAATTTTGCCGAACGCCTCGCGGCCAAGGCGCATTATCTTTACCCGCGCCACAAACATTTTCACAAGGGCTTAAACCGTCCCGGCTGGCGTGGGCGGGAAAACCTGCTGATGTTCATGCGCCACTGGACGGCGGGCTGGCTCAAGCGGGAGCGTTCCGCACTTTTCAAAAAACTTCCCTACACCTTCGCCAACGGCCAGCGATTACCCGCGTAACAAAAAAACAGCCTCCATTTCTGGAGGCTGTCGCGTTTTCTGGTAGGGCGGCGTTGCTGCGCCGCCCCAATTAAATGGGCTGACCGGCAGGTCAGCCCTACCTTTTAGGGATGCGGTGGCGCGGGTGGAGTTGGCGGGGTCGGTGGCGTGGCAGAACCGCCGCCAGCATCCACGATGATGCGCGCGACTTGATATGCACCGTAGAAATCCGCGTTGCTGGTCTGGTAGCGTTCCATCAAACGGTCAAGCTGGCGTTCGCAAATGCGGTCGCCCGCGTCAATCTTGTCCGGCAGCAAATCCGTGGCGGCTTTCGTGCCCGCCTTGGCTTGGCGCGGTGACGTGAGCAGGGTGTTGAACGCACCAATTTTTGTGTTGAGGTCGGTGAGGTCGGCGGCGGCAAGTGTGCCAGCGGCGGTGAGGGCGGCGATGTTCGCATTGCCCGCGTTGTAGATGGCGGTGCAGTTGGTCAAACAATCAGCCTCGGTCTGGTGGAGCAAATCGGGCGCACTGAAATCCACCGCGTCAAAGATGTCATTCTTGCCCTGCGTTTCCGCCCACGCTGCCACCGCACCACCCACAATGGCGGCGGCGTTGCACATGGCCTGACGGGCGAGCCGTTTGTTTTCCGTGATGCCGGTGGTGGTGCCGGATTGTTTCAGTTCCTCGGCGCGGATGTCCGCAATGGCGGCGGCGAGGGCGGCGCGAGCACTGGCAAAGGCGGCGACGGCCAGCCAGATGGTTTTGAAGTTGTCCAGGACGCCAAGCACGGCGACGAACATCTTCGTATGAGCTTGCTGTTTTATGTTCATAGTTTTTGTTTTGTTGTTGGTTAACTGATTGAGGAAGCAATTCACTCCCGTCACTCACCAATACGGAGCAAAAACCCCGAATCTTTCAAAAAAAGTGAAAAAAGTTGCATTTTTTTGATTTTACAGACGTTCGGGAGGGTTGCAGTGGTCAAAACAAGACAGTTAATGGCCGTCGGGAAGGTGACAGCGGCCATCGGGAGACTTGCAAGGGTCAAAACGGCACAGTCAATGGTCGTAGCACGACTGGCGATGTCTGCCGGGCGACCGCCAATGCTCATCGGGAAGGTGACAATGGCCAAAACAAGACCGCCAACGGTCATAACACGAGTGGCGATGTCTGCCGGGCGAGTGACAGCGTTCACCGGGAAACTGCCAGCATCCATTTCACGAGTGACGGTGTTCGTCGGGAAAGGAGCGGTTCACTTCCGCCAGCGCAAAAGCCGCAGCGCATTGCCGATGACAATCAAATCGGAAACGCCCATCGCCGCCGCGCAGAAAATCGGGCTGATGAAACCCATCGCCGCCAGCGGCACGCCCAGCGCGTTATAGAAAAACGCCCAGAACAAATTTTGTTTGATCGTCCGCAACGTCGCGCGCGCCAGACCGAGCGCTTCCGGCACGGCCTCGATTTCTGATTTCAGCAAAATGATGTCCGCCGCCTCGCGCGCCACGTCACTCGCGCGGCTCACGGCGATGCCGAGGTCGGCCTGCGTGAGCGCGGGCGCGTCGTTGATGCCGTCGCCCACGAACGCCACGCGCTCGCCGTTCGCCTGTAATTTTTTCACGAGTTCAGCCTTTTGCTCCGGCCGCACTTCGGCGAAAACATTTTCCGCCGTAATGCCCACCTGCTTGGCGATGCTCGCTGCCGTCAGCACGTTGTCACCGGTCAGGAGAAATGTTTTCAGACCTTGTCGTTGAAGTTGTTCGACAACTTGTTTGGCGTTGGCTTTTAGCGAATCGCGCACGGCAAATAAACCTAGCAATTCTTTTTCGGCTGCGAGGCCGACAATCGTTGCACCTTGTTGTGACCATTCGGCGATAAATTTTTCGCCCGCCGCCAAATCCACGTCGGATTCTTTCAGCCAGCGGAGCGAACCAAGTTGGATTGCCCATTGCCCATTGCCCATTGCCGATTTGGCTTCCACGCCACAGCCACGAATTTCCTTCCATTCGGCAAATTCAACTTTGTCCGAAGAAATTTTGGCAATCGCCTCACTGATGGGATGTGTGGAATTTCTTGCGAGCGCGGCCGCCAAACTTCTGCATTCTGCATTCTGCATTCTGCATTCCTGTTCCGCCGCCACTTCCGGCTTGCCCATCGTCAGCGTTCCAGTTTTGTCAAAAATCACCGCCGTGATTTTGCCGGCCTTTTCCAGCGCCACGCCGTCGCGGATCAAAATTCCCCGGCGCGCGGCGGTGTTGGCGGCGGCCATGATGGCGGCGGGTGTCGCGAGACCCATCGCGCAGGGACAGGCGACAATCAAAATTCCGGCCGCGATGACAAAAGCTTTTTCCGCGCCGGAATAGACGAACCAAAAGACGCCCGCCGTCAGCGCGATGGTGACGACAATGGGCACGAAAACATTGCTGATGCGGTCGCCGAGGCGCTGAATGTCGGCGCGACTGGTCTGCGCGCGTTGCACGGCGGCGATGATGTGCGCGAGCGCAGTGGCTTCGCCCGTGGCGGTGACGCGCATGACGAGGCGACCATTGAGATTCACGGTGCCGGCGAATAATTCGCCGCCGGATTTTTTGTCGGCCGGAACCGATTCGCCGGTGAGCATGGCTTCGTCCACGGCGGATTCACCTTCGAGAACGAGGCCGTCCACCGGCACGCGGTTGCCGGGGCGAAGCGCGATGCGGTCGCCGGTTTGCAATTCGGTAATGGCAACTTCAACTTCCGTCGTTTGCGTTGCCGCAACCGGCTTGAAGCTGCGGAGATCAAAACTCTTTGCCGAATCGGGCACGGTTGTTTGAATTCTCCTCGCTGTTTGCGGCGCAAGATTCAGCAGTGATTTCAGCGCGCCGCTGGCGTTGTCGCTCACGCGTGCTTCAATCCAGTGGCCGAAGCTGATGAGCGATATGATGGCGGCGGCTTCCATGAAATAGATGTGCCCGCTGCTGCCGCGGAACAAAACCCAGCAACTGAAACCAAAAGCCGTGGTAGAGCCGAGCGCGACCAGTGTGTCCATGTTGGACTGGCCAACTTTAATTTGCCGCCATGCGCCGCGATAAAATTGCGCGCCACAGAAAATTTGCACGACCGCGGCGAGTGCAAAGGATAGCCAGCGGAACCAATCCGCCATCATGAGATGAAAAACCCATTCGCCGATCATCAGCGCGGCGGTGACAGCGAGGCCGAGAATCAAATTCCATTGCCAGTGGCTTTGCTTGGAGTTGTCAGCAACGGCGGGCATTTCTTTCGCCGCAAAACCAGCTTTGGCAATGGCGGCGAGAATTTCGGGAACATTTTTCGCTTCGGCGGAATGCCAGCGGACGCTGGCGCGTTCGGTCGCCACGCTGACGCTGATGCTGTGGACGCCGGCGACTTTCTGCGCGGCTTCGGTGACTTTGCGGGCGCAGTTGTTGCACGTCATGCCGGTGACGCGCAGTTCGGTTGTGTGGGTCGCGGACATTTGTTCGCACAAACATCCTGCCACGGCGGATGGAACTCGTCGAATTTACTTTTGCAATGTCAGCGCGTTGGCTCGGGCAAGAATGCGCTGGAGATAAGGGGCGATCGCGTCATCGGGATTGAACTTGAGGGCGATGCTGGAAAGGCGGGCGGCGGTCGGTGCGTCGCCCATGCCGAGGGCCGCGGCGGCGGTCAGCGTTGCCCATTTTGCGGCGTCGGAATTGGTTCCGGTGGGCAGGGTGTTGAGAATCAATTCGATCTGGGCGATGCCTTCGGCGGCACGATCCGGGGTATTGGCCAGGAGGGCGAGACTGTTGCTCAAGGCAAATTTATTTAGGCCAAGCGCGGGCATTTGGGGAACGCGGGGCGCGGATGGATTGAGGGCACAGGGCAGATTTTCGCTGCCGGGTTGATGGCGGATGATCGAAAGGAGTTCGGTGTTCGCGGATCCGAATCTTGAAAAAACCGCTTGCACAGTTTCCGGCTGAAGCGAGCGAAGCCGCGAAGTTTTTTCGGTTGATGCCAGCAGTTGCTGGCGGGTGCGTTCGTCAAATTTTTCGAGCAGGCTGGAATTTTTCCCCAGAAAAAACGCAAACGGTGCGGCATATTCCAGCACGGGAAATAGGTCGCTTTGGATTGGGCCGGGGCCGGGGATGGCGAAGGCGGTGCGTTGCGAGGCGAGTTGCCGGGCAAAGAGCGCCTCGGGTGAGTTGACTCCGAGTCGGTCCAGGTCAGCGCGGACGCCGGGAACCGCAAAGTTTTTGGCGAATGTTTCCGGCGAGCTAATCCACGGTTGCTGCGAGCCGAGCAGGATAATGTCGCCATAACAGGAATCCCAAATTTCAACGTTGGGAAAAACCGAGGTGAAGGTGCGCAGGACAAGTTCGGCGATGCCATCGTGCATTTCGTAAAGGTGAAACCATTGCACCATGATGCCGCCGGGTTTGAGGCGCGCGGCGCAGAGTTTGTAAAATTCGAGGCTGAAGACGCTGCCGATGCCGGCCGTCCACGGATTGGACGGCTCGGAGACGATGGCGTCATAGTTTTGCGGGCTCAATTTGAGCACGGTGCGAGCGTCTTCATGCCAGAGCTTGGTGCGCGGGTCATGGAGCACGTCACGGTTTTCTTCCCGGAAAAATTTTACGGCGCGCACCACCGGCTCGCAGTTTTCGGCGATGACGATGTTGGTTATGCCCGGATAAGAACGGAGTGCGCCGGCGGAAACGCCGGAGCCCAGACCGAAGACAAAGACGTCTTTTCCTTCGGGCCGCGAAAGCATGGGCAGATGCGCGAGAAGCATCTGGGTATTCATGTCGCCTTCAGTGCTGGCATCGGGCTTGCCATTCACCCGGAGACTGCGGTCCTTGGTGGCAAAAGCGCCATCGCTATCCTCGACGGAAACCGTGGCGTCCGCCGCATCCTCGTAAAAAAGAATTTTAATGTGCTGTTTGCGCTGGCTCATTGCCGTGGGATCAAATTCCAACTCATGAGCCCGAAACACGCCGGAACTCATCACCCAGCGCCAGCTTTCGCCGCCAAAAATAAGCAGGCAGATACAAAATCCCGCCGCAATGGCAGCGATACCGCAGCCACCTCGCCAACGGGAATGCAGCGCCAAAAGCCATGCAGCCATGGCCAGCACCAGTGCGAGCACGCCGTAGGCATTGCGCAAACCAATCAAAGGCATCAGCACAAATCCGGCCACCAGCGTGCCGCCGACCGCGCCCAGTGTGTTGGTTGTCAGTAGTGCGCCGATGCGGCCGCCGAGGTGCAAATCATTCCCCGCCGCCGCTCGGATCATGAGCGGTAACACCGCGCCGATGGCTGCCGCCGGCACGCCGATGACCGCCAACGCCATGCTGATGGTGAGAACTTCCTGATAAAAATAACCGACGGACGAACTGGCAATACCCGCGCGGGCGAGGCGGTAGAAATCCACCCAGCGTTCCAGATTGAACACCAGCAGCGTGATCCACGCCGCAGCCAGACACAGCAGCAGCACGATCATTTTTTGATCGGGAATTTTCCGGCGTGCCGACGCGATCCACGCGCTACCCAGCCCGATGCCAAGGATAAATGCCATCAGCACGACAGCGAAAGATTGCAGCGATGAACCAAAAATCATTGCCAGAGAGCGCGACGCTAGAACTTCCAAGGCCATGGAAACCGCGCCGGTCAAGCCGACAACCATGCAGGATAACCGCCAGTTCAGACCGGCAGTTGGTTCGCCGCTAACCTCCGTTGGGCGCTGGTCTTCGCGGGGGAAAATTTGGTTTTGAGACTGGCTTATCCAAGCCGCAGTGACACCGATAATCACATTTGCCAGTCCGGTGATTTGCAACGTGCAGACCAGGCCGACATTCTGGATGAGCCAGAAACCTGCCAGACCCGCGCCCGCCACCGCTCCGAGACTGTTGATAGAATAGAACCATGCAGAACGGCGGCCGGCATCGCCCGAAAATTTCTGTAGCCATGCGCCGATGAGTGGCAATGTGCCGCCCATCAGTATCGTGGGACCAAGAAGAAGAAGCACGCTCAAGAGTCCTTTCCAGAAAAGGAGCAGCAGGGGTTTTTCCGCGATGTGGCTGCCGACGGCGACGAAAGCCGCGTCGGCGAATTGATCCAGAGTCGGAAATAGAAAGGCATACAGACCGATGAAAATTTCCAGACAGCCGTAGATTCGTAACGGTTGCCGCAACCGGTCCGCCCGGTGGCCCAGCAGGTTGTTTCCCAGTGCGAGTCCGCCCATGAATACTGCGAGGACGACTGTCTGCGCGTAAATCGTGCTGCCGAACATCTGCGAGAGAAATTTCGACCACACGACCTCGTAAACGAGCGCCGTGCTGCCGGAACCAAAAAATAAAACCAGCATGAGGACATTGCGATTGCGCCAATTCATACCCGGAAGTTATCGGCTATGCCCGTCTGCCAGCAAGCGGCAAGTGCAAAGCCCCTTTACACTTTTACCGGCACGGCTAGAATCGGCGCATGGCTGGCGAATACGATTCCACCGAATTTATTGACACCGATTTTCTCGCGCAGAAATCCCCGTCTGCCGCGCCCGCAGCCGGCTATGGTCGCGCGCCGACGTCCGACGACGTGAACCGCAAGGTGGTCGAGGCACAGCAGAAGCTGGTCGAACTCAAGCGCGCGCAGGAAGAACTCGAACGCGAGCGCGCCGGGTTGGAGGAATTACGTCGGCGGCAAAATGAATTTCAGACTGGTCGCGATGAAGTCGTCCAAAATCTCACGCGCGGATTGGGTTTGCTGGAAGAGGCGGAATTTGTTGCGCGCCGTGACGCGGAGCAGATGGTCAAGACGGTCGGCGATTTTCGCGCGGCGCTGGCGAAGGTTCAGTCCATCAACGACACGACTTGGACGAAGGAAAATTTTCAGGTGGAACTCACGCGGGCGTTGACGACGATTGAAAATGCGCGGATGGAATGGAATTCTGCGCGGCTGAAAATTTCCGCGCTGGCGGGCGAGACGAAAAACGCCGCCGCGCCGCTGGACAAAAATTCTCCGGTCGCCGCCGTGCCGTCGCTGGCGGAACTGCCGTTCGGCCAGCTCTGCAAAATTGGACTAGCGATGACTTGGCCATTGCTGCTTGTGGCCATCGGTGCGCTGGGGATTTTCATCGCGATTCTGGTGCGGAAGTGAGGCAGCATGGGTTTACTCAAAAAAAAGCCCGACCTGATTTCTGACAAAGCGCAGGCTTTAAGTGCGGAAATCGCCGCTCTCGAAGCTGAGATTAAGAAGCTTGATTCGCAAGTTGCCCACAAATCCGAGCCGAAATTCCGTTCCACCGCCAGACCAGCGGGTCAGACTTTTTCTGGAACGGTTGAAAAATCATTGCCCGTCCCGCCGCCAAAACCAAGTGAGCCAGTCTTTGAAGAAGTCGCCAAAATTGCGCCGCGAACGGAAGCAGAAGCGCCGGAACTGTTCAATGACCTCGGTGTGCGCAAATATGATTTACCGGCCTTGTTCAATCGTTGGCGCAACCATCTACGTGGCCCGACGACGAGCAATCCGCGTCTGGTGAATTATCTTGCCGCTGGCGGCGTGCATGGGCTGCGTCCGCTGCGCTACGAGAAACGCGTCGCGCGCAATCGTTTCATCTGGCTGGTAATCATCGTTTCGGTCGCGCTGTTCGGCCTGTTTTATGTGCTAGTGCCGAAGCATTGAATTCGAAACCGCGCGAAACTAAAGTCCGTGAAAAATCCGCTGATTAAAATTTCCATTCCCACGGTGGATGGCAGCTTCATCGCCCGCTATTCAGATCAGGGATTGGTGCAATTGGATTTTCCATCTGTGCGTGAAGTGACCTCACAAGCTACGAAAGACGAAATCGTTTCCGCCAAGATTCGTGGCTGGCATCGCGCCACGGTGGCGGCGCTTAAAAATGTTCTCGCCGGTCACCCGGCAAAAAGGCTTCCGCCGATTGACTGGTCGGGAAAAACTGAATTTCAAAAATACGTCTGGCGCGCATTATTGAAAATTGCTCCCGGAAAAACCCGTAGCTATGGCGGAGTCGCGCAAGCGATTGGCAAGCCGAAAGCCGTTCGTGCCGTGGGCGGTGCGTGCGGCGCGAATCCGATACCGGTTCTAGTTCCATGTCATCGTGTGCTGGCTGCAAACAAAAAGCTCGGCGGCTTTTCCGGCGGATTGGACTGGAAGCGGAGTTTGCTGGTGCGCGAGGGGATCAAGATTAAGTTAGACTGACGGAGTGTTTAGTCGAGTTACGAGGTGAAAATCTCAATTATCTGCGGTTTTATTGAAAAAACTGCGGGTGAATTGCTTAAACTCGTTTGTTTAAAGGCGGAAAAGTGTTGTGAATAACTCGCCTTCAAACTGCTTAATCGTGTGGATTTGAAACCGTTCTGCCTGCTTCAGCGTTTTAAACCCCAATCCGTCCGCAATCGTCGGAGCATTGCGCCCACCAAAGATTTTAGGGCAAATCGTCAGGCAAATTTCGTCTACCAAATCTTTGCGGAAAAAAGCCTCGTTCACTTCGCCGCCGCCTTCGCACAACAGCCGTTTTACGCCAAATTCTTTTCGCAGCCAGCGGAGTGTGGCAGGGAGATTGATTTCCGTTTGGCCGCAGATTTTGACTTCATCAGCCAGCTTGTAGAGTTGTGCGAGTTTCCGGGCTGAAGCGCGTTCAGTGGTCAAAATGATGATGGGCGAAAACCGTTTCTGAAAAATCTTCGCCGCCGGATCAATCGAGCCGCTGCCGCTGACAATGATGCGCAAGGGAAATTCCGCCAGTCCGTTTTTCAGCCGCTGCTTGTGAAATTTTTCGCCGCCGTTGCCGAGGATCGTTTCTGAAATTTCCACCGTCCGCGCGCCGCATAGCACCGCGTCCGCCGTCACCCGCAATTCGTAAAGATGCGCCAAGTCCCGTTTGCTGCCGAACGAGTGGACGGCGCGGTTTGCGGTCGCGATTTTTCCGTCCGCCGTCATCGCCATGTTGACGAAGACGAAAGGTAGCATTGAGTTTCTGTTTTTTGGTTTTGAGCTCACAGAATCAACATCGCATCGCCGTAGCTGAAGAACCGGTATTTTTCGCGAATAGCTTCCGCATAGGTTTGCAAAATCAGCTCGCGTCCGCGCGTCTTTTCGCCGGGCGCGGCGAACGCGCTGACGAGCATCAATAGTGTGGACTCCGGCAGATGAAAGTTCGTCAGCAGCGCGTCCACGATTTGAAATTCCGCCGGTGGAAAAAGGAAGATGTCGGTCTTGCCCTCATAAACATTGAGTTTTCCAGCGTTCAGCCGCGCGCCGCTTTCCAGCGTGCGCGTGGCCGTGGTGCCCACGGCGATGACGCGGTGGCCGTTTATTTTTGCGGCGTTGATCGCTGAAACCGTTTCTTCGCCGATCTCAAAATGTTCGGAGTGCATCTTGTGTTCGGAGATGTTTTCCACCTTCACCGGCAAAAAAGTTCCCGCGCCAACATGCAGTGTTACGAAGCAGGTTTTGACGCCGTGTGCGCGGATTTTGTCGAGCATTTCCGGCGTGAAATGCAGACCGGCGGTCGGCGCGGCGACGGAGCCGGCGGCTTGTGCGTAAACGGTCTGGTAGCGTTCCTTGTCCTCGGCTTTTTCGGCGGCACGCTCGATGTAAGGTGGCAACGGCATTTCGCCTAGTTTTTCAAGTTCGTGGAACAAATTTCTCGCGCCGTAAAACTGCAAACGTCGGTGGCCTTCGGTGTTCCCGGCGGTGACTGTCGCAGAAATATTCGTCAGCGCGCCGGATTTTTCTTGCAATCGAATTTGTGTCCCAATTTTGGCGCGTTTTCCCGGTCGCATCATCGCCCACCAGTCGTTCGGAGCATTTTCTTCCAGCAGCAGAATTTCAAATTTTCCGCCGGTTTTCTCATTTGCGCCGTGCAGACGCGCGGGAATGACACGCGAGTTGTTCAGCACCAAAACATCGCCGGGTTTGAGAAATTCCAGCAGATCGGGAAATTGCCGATGCGCGATTTTTCCCGATTTCCGCTCTAAAACCAGCAGGCGCGAGCCGTCGCGGCGCGCGGCGGGCTGCTGTGCAATCAATTCCGGCGGCAAATCAAAATGGAAATCAACGGTTCGCACCAAGCGAGCGTAACGGAGCGGGGCGGGGGCTGACAATTCACATCGCCGGCAAATTGTGAATAACTTTTGAATAAATACCGCTTTCGGAGCCATAAAACCGTTGACAGTGGTGGGGTATTATGGGTAATAATGGGTCGTTGTGGGTGATTCTGTCGTTTTCAGAATCTCGGTGAATAAAAATGAGCGACGCCAAAACAGATTCGCTGGCCGTCTATAATTCGTGCTTCCGGCACGGAGTGGATGAGAAGCGGCGCGTCCAGATTCCGGCGAAGTGGCGGCCGGAGGATGACGGCGTCGAGCTGACGATGATGCTCTGGCCGAAGCACAATGCTGGCATCTGCCTCCGTGTGTTGCCGCCGGCGCAGATGGCGCAGTTGATGGCGGACATTGATGCGATGCCGAAGGGCGATGAGAAGAAAATTTATCTAAAGCGTTTCATCGGCAGCGAATCCGCGCAGGTGACGCTCGACAAGGCGGGCCGCATTTGCATCCCCGACGAAATGGTGCGCAAGGCGGACATCAAGGTTGAGGCGGTGCTCGTCGGCCTGCTTGACCGGTTTGAAATTTGGAGTCCGGCTCGTTACGAAAAAGTCAAGGCGGCGGACGCAATGCTCGCGCACGAAGCCTTCAAATTCATGGAATAAAAAATATGAACCTAGGAAAACTACTTGGTGCAGGGAAAACATTTTTTGGCGGCGGCGGCAAAGTGGCCTACCGCGAGAAAAAAGGTGTCTATCTGCCGAAATTCAACGGTGAGAAAAATCCTTTTTCGCCGAAACCCGCAGAGGCCGCGCTCGCCATCGCGCCAGAAGTGAAAAAGTATTCTGCCTATGTTGCGGCCAAAACGCAGAAAATTCCGACGCTGGCAACCGCTCGCGCCGCGAAGCTTGAACGCTCCGCAGGTTGGGCGACTAAGCTAAATCCGTTTCGGGCGCCGGAACCGGTCGCACCGCCTACCCTCAACGCCGTTCAGGTCGAGCTTTCGCTCGATGCCGTGAAAGTGATTCACAACGATTTGGCGGACGCCGACATAGAAGTGGTGCCAGTCAAGTCCCGCACCGTCGCGCAACCGGAGGCAGCGGCGTTGCCGCCCGCGCGGCAGGCCTGGGAATTCATGGGTGAACGCCTGTTGCGGGCTGATTGAAAATGCGCAGTGCCCGAATTCATTCACAAACCAGTGATGGCGGCGGAGGTGCTGGCCGCGCTGAAGCCGCACCCGCACGGCCGTTACGCCGACGGGACGCTCGGTGGAGCTGGTCACGCGGCGAGCATTCTGGCCGCGAGTTCGCCGACTGGATGGCTGTCTGGGTGCGATCGCGATGGCGTCGCGGTTGAAACCGCCAAGGCACGACTGGCGGAAAATTTTGCCGGGCGGTTTGAAATCCGGCGCGGAAATTTTGCGGAACTGGCGGACTGGGTCGCGGAAAAAAGTTGCGACGGCGTGCTGCTGGATTTGGGCGTGAGTTCGCCGCAACTGGATGTCGCGGAACGCGGATTTAGTTTCATGCAAGACGGGCCGCTCGATATGCGGATGGATCACCGGCAAAAACTGACCGCCGCCGATTTGGTGAACGGCGAAGACGCGGAACCGCTGGCGAGGATTTTTTGGGAATTTGGCGACGAGCGCGATTCGCGCCGGTTTGCAAAAGCGATTGTCCACGACCGCGCGTTGCGAAAATTTGAGACGACGAAGCAGTTGGCCGATTTAATTGAGCGACTCGCGCCGCGTCACGGAAAAAAGTCGCATCCGGCGACAAAGATTTTTCAAGCGTTGCGGATCGCGGTGAACGATGAAATTGGCTCGCTTAAATGCGGACTGAAATCGGCGGTGAAAATTTTGAAGCCGGGCGGACGGCTGGCGGTGATTACCTTTCACTCGCTGGAAGATCGCGTGGTGAAAGAATTTGGGCGCGAAAAGACTCGCGATTACACGTTTCCGGGCGAAGTGGACGTGCCGGAATTGCGAACGCCGATTGTGCCGGAACTGAAATGGGTTTCGCGCAAGGCGATTTTGCCGGGCGAAGTTGAATTGAAAGAAAATCCGCGCGCCCGAAGCGCGCAGTTGCGGGTGCTGGAGAAAATTTGATTGTAGCGGCGGTCTGTGACCGCCGGAAAAAATGCGACGCTCACAGAGCGACGCTACAAATAGAAAATGGCCAAAAATCGTAAAAATCAGGCGGCGGCGATCCGGTTTGGGCCGGCGCTGAAGGCGTCGTTTTTGTGCCTGCTTATCGGCGGCTCGGCGGTCGGCTATGTCTGGCAGAAGAATGAGATTTACCGGCTCGGCCAGCAGATTCGCCAGCGCGAGACGAAGCTCGCGCAGTTGCAGAATGACAACAAGCGCCTCGGCGACCAGATTTCGATTTTGCATTCGCCGGTGATGATTGACCGCCGCGCGAAGGAGCTGAATCTCGGCCTCGCGCCAGCCACGCCGATGCAGGTCGTGCGGCTGACAGAAACGCCGGTCGCGCCGGAAAAAAACAGTTCACGCCAGTTCGCCCAGCGGCCGGTGACCGAACTCACGCCGTAAACAAAAATAAATTTTGGCCGCCGCTCGTGACGCCGTTGGTTGAGGAACCGATCGCCACGGGCGGCTGGCCGTTTTTAGGATGACCAACAAGCAACAAATCCGCCGCGCGCTGCTGCTCCTCGCATTTCTGGGGCTGGCGTTTGCCGGATTGAGCTACCGGCTGGTGGATTTGCAGGTGTTGCGTCACGACGAACTCAGCGTCAAGGCCGAGCAAAATACGCAGCACGAATACTGGCAGGCACCGCGCCGTGGCGACATCCTCGATGTCAACGGCAACATCCTCGCCACGAGCGTGCCGGTGAAAACCATCTGCGCCGACCCGTCGATCATCGGCACTTTTCAGCCGCTCGTCGCCCGCGCCATCGCGCCGCTGCTCCAGCTCAACGAAAACGAGCTCGCGCAAAAGCTCACGCCGCGCCTCGCGCGCAACGCGAAGGGCGAAATCGTCACGAACAACCTGCATTATGTCCGGCTCGCCAAAAATATTTCCGACGACACCTGGCGGCAAGTTGTCACGGCGATGACGAATCTCACCTTTGGGGTGGACGAAAAAAAATTGCCGCGCTCGCAAAAGGAATTTGTCCGCAACCTCCGCCAGCACGCGATTTTCACCGAGCCCGACCAGATGCGCGTTTATCCCAACGGCTCGCTGGCGTCGCAGGTCATCGGTTTTCCCGCGGCGGAAGAAGAAAAAATCAGCGGTCGGCTGGTTTCGCAAATCGTCGGGCGCGACGGCGTGGAACTCGCGATGAACAAGCAATTGGGCGGCGTCGCCGGCTGGAAAGTCACCGAGACCGACCGCGCGCAGCACGAGCTGGTGGCGTTGCGCGACGAGGATGTGCATCCGCGCGACGGGCTGAATGTCGTGCTGACGGTGGATTCCGTGGTGCAGCATATCGTCGAGACGGCGCTGGCTGACGCGCTGCAAAAACACACGCCGCGCAGCATCACCGGCATCGTCATGCGCCCGAAGACCGGCGAGATTTTGGCGATGGCGTCGCTGCCGAATTACGACCCGAACCAGCCGAACACCATCACGCCGGAAACGCGCAACCGCGTGCTGACCGATGTCGTTGAACCAGGATCGACTTTCAAAATCGTCGTCGTCTCCGGCGCATTGAATGCCGGCATCGCGCATTTGAGCGATCCGGTGTTTTGCGAGAATGGACATTTTGCCTTTGCCGGTCGCGTGCTGCACGATCACGAAAGCCTCGGCAACGAGACGGTGAAAAGCGTCATCACGAAATCGTCCAACATCGGCGCGGCGAAAATTGGCATCAGGCTCGGCGAGCAAAACCTTTACGACTACGCGTGGAATTACGGTTTCGGCCAGCGCACCGGCATTCCGCTGCCGGGCGAGGCGCGCGGATTTTTGTATCCGGTGAAAAATTGGAGCAAGGTTTCCATCGCGCAGATTCCAATGGGCCATGGCGTCGCGGTGACGCGGTTGCAGATGCTTTACGCGATGGCGGCCATCGCCAACCACGGCGTGCTGATGCGGCCGATGATCGTGAAACAACTTCAGGAACGCGATGGCTCGGTGGTGCAGCGCTACGCGCCGGAACGCGTTCGTCAGGTCATTAGCGAAAAATCTTATCTGGACATGGTTGAGGCGCTGAAAACCGTGCCGACAAAAGGCGGCACTGCGCCCGACGCGGCGTTAAAAAATTATGTCGTCGCCGGCAAAACCGGCACGGCGCAAAAGGCGGAGAACGGTGCTTACGCGCCGGGTAAATATATTTCATCGTTCATCGGATTTTTTCCGGCGGACAATCCCGAACTTTGCATCTCCGTTGTGATGGACGAGCCGAAGGAAGGTTATTACGGCGGCAAAGTTTGCGGCCCGGTGTTCCGCGACATCGCCGAGCGTTGTGCCAGTTATTTGAATATTCTGCCCGATCCCAGCCGCATGACCAACAATCCGTCCGCGCTCATCGTGGAAAACGCCACCCGCAAACTTTGAATTTATGAACGAATCACGCCCCCAACTTTTTGGTATGCTGGCCGGCCTGTTTTTGGCCGCTGGCCTGGTGTTGTCCGCGATGCTCGGCACGAGCGCGTGGATGAAAATTAAAAATTCGCAGTTCGTCGCCGTCAAGGGTTCGGTGCAAAAGAGTATTGAGTCCGACCTCGCCATCTGGTCCGGCAATTTTCAGGTCGAGGCGGAAACGCTGCTGGACGCGCAGCACAAGATTCAAGCAAACCGCGCGCTGGTGGTGAAATTTCTCGGCGACGCCGGGGTGGCATCCAATTTTTCGCCCATCAATATTGAGGAATTGAAGGCTACGCAAAAGGCGCCGGACGGCTTTGTGTCGCAGCGCACGACAGGTTTCAAGCTGTCGCAGTCCGTGTCCGTGGAATCTAGCGACGTGGACCGACTCGACAAACTCGACAGCACGCCACTCGTGGAGCAGGGTGTGATTTTCACCGTGTCGCCGCCGCAGTTCATCTACACTAAATCCGGCGAGACCAAGATCGAGATGCTCGCCGATGCGACGAAGGATGCCCGCGCCCGCGCCGAGCAAATCGCATCGCAAGGCGGCCGCAGCATCGCGCGTTTGCAAAGCGCCGATCAGGGAATTTTTCAGATCACGCCGCTGCACAGCGTCGCGACGAGCTGGCAGGGCGAGAGCGACACCAGCTCGCGCCAGAAAACCATCACGGCGGTGGTGACGGCAACTTTTTTGCTGAAATAAAATTGTGGAAACGCGCTCGTTGAAATGGATTGCCGAAGCCTGCGGTGCCGAAATCATCGGTGTCGCGGCGGACGCGGAAGTGAAAGCCGTCTGCACCGATTCCCGCGCGGCGAAAGCGGGCGATTTGTTCTTTGCCATCAAAGGTGACAAGTTTGACGGCCACGATTTTGTTGCCGAAGTGGCGGTGAAAGGCGTCGCGGCCATCGTCGTCGAGAAGAAAAAGGTTCCGGCGTTCGTGCTGAATTGTCCGTTGCTGGCGGTAAAAGATGTTCGCGCGGCGCTCGGCAAATTGGCGGCAGCGTATCGGCGCGAATTTACTTTACCGGTCGTGGCGGTCGGCGGCTCGAATGGCAAGACGACGGTGAAGGAACTGCTGGCGTCCGTGCTGCGCCAGAAATTTTCGACGCTGTGGAGCGAGTCGAGTTTTAACAACGACATCGGCGTGCCGATGACCTTGTTGCGGCTGGAGAAATCGCATCAGGCCGCCGTGCTGGAAGCCGGCACGAACCATCCCGGTGAACTCGCGCCGCTGGTGAAAATGATCGCGCCAAAGTTCGGCGTCATCACGAGCATCGGACGCGAGCATCTGGAATTTTTTGGCGATGTCGCTGGTGTGGCGCAGGAAGAAGGCTGGCTTGCGGAATTGCTGCCGGCGGATGGAAAATTATTTTTGAACGGTGACAGCGAGTGGTCGGATAAGATTGCGGCGCGGACGAAGGCGCAAGTTGTCCGTGTTGGTTTTGGTGAGAAGAACGATTGGTGCGCGAAGAAAGTTCGGCTGGATAAAAACGGCGTGACGTTTTCTGTAGCGGCGCTCTGTGAGCGCCGGGGCGGAGATGAAGAAGCACGGCGGTCACAGACCGCCGCTACAGCCGCGCCGGATTTTTCCGGCGAGTATCGCGTGAATTTGCTGGGCAAACATCAGGCCGTGAATTCACTCTTGGCGATTGCGATTGGCGCGGAACTGGGTTTGACGCGCGAAGAGATTTCGCGCGGCCTGGCCGAATGTCAGCCGGCGAAGATGCGCCTGAATTTTTGGGAGGCGAACGGCGTGCGCGTGCTGGACGACAGCTACAATGCCAACGCGGATTCGACCATCGCGGCGCTGGAAACGCTGTGCGGCCTGCCGTTGCAGGGCCGGCGCGTGGCGGTGCTCGGCGACATGGCGGAACTCGGCGCGCACAGCGCGGCGGCACACGCGGAGGTCGGGCGGCGCGCGGCGGAGCTGGCGGTCGGGCAGTTGTTCGCGGTCGGCAAGATGGCGGCGGTCACGGGGCAGGCGGCGCGCGACGCGGGGCTGATGCGCGTGTTTGAATTTGCGGAGGTCGAGGCGGCGCTGGGCGTGGTGCGGAGTTTTGTGAAGCCGGGCGACGTGGTGCTGTTGAAGGCGTCGCGCGCGGCGCGGCTGGAGCGGATTGCGGAAATGCTGAAGGCGGAGAAATAAAAATGTTAAACCATCACAAATTTATGAAAGCAATTATCATTTTGTGTTTGTTTTGTTTATCAGCACTTGGAGCGGACATCACGACTACGAACATCGTGGATGACATCACTACTAAAGTTTCGGAGCAAACAGGAGCTGATGGAAAACCAGTTGTTCGAATCGAAACTATCTGTCGTGGGAAATTGAAGGTGCTCCAAATTGTGAGCCGCAAGAACAAACATGGGGAATTGGCAACTGTTTCACGCGCCTACTTTGTGAACGGTAAGTTGGAAATGGTTGAATCCGATAATAATCGTGATGGCGTTTTAGAATCTGTTGCTGTTTTTTCTCCGAAAAATGGAGATTTTGAAATGTTCAGACGGCAGCCAGATGGCACGGTAAGACCTTTGAGCACTAAAGAGCTGACGACAATAAAACAGAAAAAAGAATTAGCAGACGATGCGTTGGATAAATTTATAATGGATTCATCCAAAAAATGAATTTCAGAAGTTTGTTTTTTGAATTTTGAAAAATTGAAATGCTTTATCTTTTGAGCCAATACATTTTGGACTGGGCGCACGGCTCCGAATGGGAGTCGCGGCTGGCGTTTTTGCGCCTGTTCAAATACATCACGGTGCGCAGCGCCGGCGCGGCGATCACTTCGCTCGTGTTTTGCTGGTGGCTCGGGCCGGGCGTCATCCGCTGGCTGAAGGCGCAGCGGTTCGGCCAGGAATACGCGGACAAGGCGCAGGAAGCCGGCGTGCAGCATGTCGTGGACAAAAAAGGCACGCCCACGATGGGCGGCATCCTCATCGTGCTGTCGCTCGTGCTGTCGACGATGCTCTGGGCGCAGTGGAACGCGCAGGTGGAACTCACGATGCTCTCGGTGCTGGTGCTGGCAGGGCTGGGTTTTTACGACGACTACGCGAAAATTTTGAAGCAGTCCGGCGGCGGCACGCCTCCGCGCGTGAAGCTGATCACGCAGTTTGCGCTGGCGATTTTTGTGGGAATTTATTTGTGGAATCTGCCGGCGAAAAGCGAGCTGCATCTGCTCGGCGTGAAAAGCGTCTGGCACAGCAATCTCGTCTCGACGCTGATGCTGCCGTTCTACAAATATCCGCTGCACATCGGCGCGGTGTTCGGCGTCATCATCGTGGCGCTCGCCATCGTCGGCAGCTCGAACGCGGTGAATTTGACCGACGGGCTCGACGGTTTGGCGACCGGCTGCACGCTGATTGTCGGGTTTGTGTTTTTGTTTTTCACCTATCTCGCCGGCAACATCAAGGCGGCGGCGTATCTGCAAATTCCGTATGTCGCCGGCGCGGGCGAGTTGACGGTGTTTTGCGCGGCGCTGCTCGGCGCGGGGCTGGGATTTTTGTGGTTTAACTGTCATCCGGCGCAGGTGTTCATGGGCGACACCGGCTCGCTGGCGCTCGGCGGCGCGTTCGGCATCGTGGCGGTGCTGATCCATCAGCCGTTCGTGCTGGTCATCGCGGGCGGCGTGTTCGTGGCGGAGGCGGTCTCGGTGATTTTGCAGAAGGGCTGGTTCAAATTTACGCGCATCCGCACCGGCACGGGACAAAGAATTTTTCTGATGGCGCCGCTGCATCATCATTTTCAAAAGAAAGGCTGGCACGAATCGCAGGTGGTGATGCGGTTCTTTATTCTTTGCGTGCTCTGCGCGGTGGTGGCGTTGGCAACGCTGAAACTCCGGTGACATGAAAGCTTTGAACCGCCAAAAAAACCTCGAGAAATCGCGCTTTGTTGCTTGCGGAAACGGCGCGCGGTTGCTAACAATTTGCGGCAGAGCGGCAGGGCGCATGCCGGTCAGCAAGAGTGTTTCACAAGTTCATCTTTCTGCCGGTAATTTTTCCTACGGAGGATTGTCGTCCGGCTCGAAAAACAAAATCAATTTAACGCGTTGCGAAATTTTTCGGGGAAAAGTTCCGCTGCGCCAAACTCAAAACTAAAAATTCCTCGAACCAACAACGCCACCGCTAAAACTTATGACTAATCCAAATCCGTTCGTCCCCAAAGGCTCGCTGCTCGAACAACAAAGCGCGCGCCGCTCGCGCCTCAAGCTCGCCGTCTTCTGTGTGCTCGCCATCAGCGTCACCGGTCTGACCGCGATGCTCATTCAGGGCTGCAAGCGCGAGAAGCCGGACACCGATTTGAATCCGCCGACGGTGGACACGAACGCCGTGGCGATGGACACCAATTTTCCGCCGATTGAAGCCTCCAATCCGCCCGTGGTGATGCCGCCGGTCGTGACGAATCCGCCCGTGGTGACGCCGCCTGTGGTGACGCCGGATGTCGCGCCGGTTGGCGGCTCGGAATATGTCGTCGTCAAAGGCGATTCGCTCGCCAAGATCGCCAAGAAAAACGGCGTGACGCTCAAAGCGTTGCAGGCCGCCAATCCCGGCGTAATCCCGACGAAATTGAAAGTTGGTCAGAAGCTCGTCATTCCCGCTGGTGGTAAAGCGGCGGCTGATTCCGCCGCCCCGACCATTTCCGCCGCTGGCGATGTCGGCACTGCGAGCTACACGGTCAAGTCTGGCGACACGCTGACCAAGATTGCCAAGAAGAACGGCACGACCGTCAAGGCGATTGAAGCCGCGAACGGTTTGAGCACGACCAAAATTAAGGTTGGTCAGAAATTAAAAATCCCCTCGAAGGCGGAAGCGGCGGCTCCGGCTGCGCCCGTGCCGGTGGCGGCTGAACCGGCGCCTGCGTTGCCGCCGATTTCCGCTCCGGCTGCGCCCGCTCCGGCGAAGTAAGCCGTTCGTGGCGCGGCTGGATTTTTGACAAGTTGAAATGAAAGTCGCCGTCACCACTCTGGCATTTTGCGTCACCAGCCTCCTCGCGTTGGGGCTGGTGATGCTTTATAGCTCGAGCATGACGCAGGTCGGGACGCATTATTTGATGATGCAACTTGTCTGGTGCGTTTTTGGCTTCGGTTTCTGTGTCGCTGCCGCCGCGTTTGATTACCAATTGCTTAAAAAACACGCGTGGCCGATTTTTGGCGTGGCTTTTTTGTTGCTGTTGCTGGTGCTCGTGCCGCACATCGGTCGGAAAATCAATGGCGCTCGGCGCTGGTTTGATCTTCATGGAGTCCGTTTCCAACCATCCGAATTGGGTAAAATCGCCCTCATCATCGCGCTTGCTTGGTATGGCGACCGGTTCCAGCGCCGCATGTCCACCTTCAAATGGGGCATTGTTTTTCCGGTGGCCATCATCGGCGGGATTTTGAGTTTGATTTTCGTTGAACCGGATCGCGGCACGACGATTCTGCTCGCCGCTGTCAGTGGGTCGATTTTGCTACTCGCCGGCGTGCAATGGAAATTCATTGTTCCGCCCGTCATCCTCGCGATTGCCGGTTTGGTCGTTTCCATCCTGCATGATCCGATGCGCATGAAACGCATTTTCAGCTGGCTTTACATGGAGCAAAACAAAGACGGCGTCGGCTATCAGGCGTATCAGGCGATGATTGCGCTCGGCTCCGGCGGCTGGAACGGCCTCGGCCTCGGCAACGGTCGGCAGAAACTCGGCTTTGTGCCCGAGCATCACACCGATTTTATTTTTTCCATCATCGGCGAGGAACTCGGTCTCGTCGCTACGCTCGCGGTGATTCTTGCGTTCGTCATTCTTGCTCTCTGCGGACTTTACATCGCGCTGCACGCCAGGGACACCTTTGGCACGCTGCTCGCCACCGGCATCACGCTGCTCATCAGTTTGCAGGCCGCCATCAACATCGGCGTCGTCACCAGCGCGCTGCCGAATAAAGGCCTGCCGTTGCCGTTCATCAGCTACGGCGGCTCCAATCTGCTCGCGATGCTCACCTGCGTCGGTATTTTGTTGAGCGTCGCGCGTCAAGCCAATCCGTCGAAAGTTTCCGTCGAGGATTTCGTCTCCAAGTCCAACGACAATCCATTCGCCGCCAAAGCGACATGAATCCATCCGTCGCGAAAAAACCTTTCGTCGCCATCGCGTGTGGCGGCACGGGCGGACACCTCTTTCCCGGCCTCGCCGTCGCGGTCGAACTCAAGCAACGCGGCTGCGATGTCGCGCTACTCATCTCGCCGAAAGACGTGGATCAACAGGCTGTGAAATCCGCCGTCGGCATGAAGATTTTCACGCTGCCCGCCGTCGGCCTGCAAAATAATAATTACCTGCCGTTTTTTCTCAGCTTTGGCAAATCGCTGTTCGCCGCGTGGAAAATTTTCAAGCGCCGCCACCCCGACGCCGTGTTGGCGATGGGCGGATTCACCAGCGCGCCGCCGGTTTTTGCCGCGAAAGATTCTGGCGCAAAAACTTTCCTGCACGAATCGAACACCATTCCCGGCAAATCGAACCGCTTTCTCTCGCGCTTCGTGGACGCGGCGTTTATCGGCTTCCCCGAAGCCGCCGCGCGGTTGAAAACGAAGAACACCATCGTCACCGGCACGCCGGTGCGGCCACAGTTTCAAGTTGGCGATGTTGAGAAAAAGCGCATCGCGCTCGGTCTCGACCCGAATTTGCCGGTCGTGCTCGTCGTTGGCGGCAGCCAGGGCGCGCGCGGATTGAACGACCTGGTTTTGTATGCGCTGCCACTGCTCGCGCAAAAAAACTGGCAATGGCTGCACCTCACCGGCGCGAACGATTTTGAAAAAGTCCAAGCCGCTTACGCCAAGCTCGGTTTGAAAGCCGTCGTTAAACCGTTCCTTGCCGAAATGGACTTGGCGCTTGGCGTGGCCACCGCCTGCGTCAGCCGCGCCGGCGCGTCATCATTGGCGGAAATGGCGACGATGCGTTTACCGTCCGTGCTCGTGCCGCTGCCCACGGCGGCGGAAAACCACCAGTTTTTCAACGCCGCCGCGTTTGAAAAATCTGGCGCGGCCAAACTGCTCGACCAAAAGAATTCCCCGCCGGAAAAAGTCGCGGCAGTCATTTTGGAATTGATGGAAAGCGAAACGGTGCGTGCGCAAATCCAGACCGCGCTGGCGCAATGGCACGCGCCGAACGCGGCGGCGGAAATCGCCGAACACATTTTGTCGGCCATCCAAACCAAATGAGCGTGACCTTGGAAAAACCGGCTGTTTTGGCGGACGAACTCGCGGCGCGTGTTTTGCCCGCGACCGTCATCCGGCGCGACGAACCGATGGCGAAGCACACTACCTTGCGCGTCGGTGGACCGGCGGATTTGTATGTCGAGCCGGCGAACGAAAACGACTTGTCGGCGATCCTGAAATTTTGCAGTGAACACGGCTTGAAGTTTTTCATCCTTGGCCGCGGCTCGAATCTGCTCGTGCGTGACGGCGGTTTTCGCGGCGTGGTGATTTGTTTACAGACGCCGGAATTTTTGCGCGTGGAGATTGACGGCACGCGCATCCGCGCCGGTGCGGGCGCGAAGCAGAAGACGGTTGCCGTCGAGGCCAAGCGTGCCGGTTTGAGCGGCGTGGAATTTCTGGAAGGCATTCCCGGTAGCATCGGCGGTGCGCTGCGCATGAACGCCGGCGCGATGGGTGGCGAAACTTTCAACGCCGTCGAATCTGTCCGCGTCATGGATTTCGCCGGCAACGTCCGCGAGCTGAAGCCGTCCGAGATGGCCGTGACTTATCGCTGCTGTGCGACGCTTAAAAATCACATCGCGCTCGGCGCGGTTTTCCGTTGCACGCCGCAGTCGCGCGAGGAAATCGAGGCGAAGATGAAGGCTTACAGCGAAAAACGCTGGAGTTCGCAGCCCGCCGCGCCAAGCGCCGGCTGCATGTTCAAGAATCCGGCGACGATGCCGGCGGGGAAATTGATTGACGAACTGGGCTTGAAAGGCACCAAGGTCGGCGCGGCGCGGATTTCGCAGGAGCACGGAAATTTTCTCGTGAATGACGGCGGCGCGACGGCGAAGGAGGTGCTGGCATTGATTGGAATTTTGCAGGCGAAAGCGAAGGCGGAACGTGGGATCGAGTTGCATTCGGAAGTGGAAATTGTTGGCGAGGACAATTAAAGTGCAACCAAAGTGGTTGCGCTTGACAACCAAAGTGGTTTCATTATGGTTGCGTCATGATCAGCATCACCATCAAGGGCATTCCTGAAGAAACTCACCGCGAGTTGAAAAAACGCGCGGCGGCGCATCGCCGGAGTTTGAATAGTGAGGTGATTTTTGCCTTGGAATCAATCTTGGGCGGCGTGCCGGATACCGCTGTGCCGGCGCAACGCCCGCAAAAGCAGGCAAAAAAATTTGCGCGCAGAAAATGATCCGAAAACTGAACATCACCGTGATGCTGGGCGGGCCGAGCGCGGAACGCGAAGTTTCGTTGCGTTCGGGCGCGGCGGTCGCGGCGGCGTTGCGGTCGCTGGGTCATCAGGTTTTTGAAATTGATCCAAAAAATGGCGAATTCGTTTTGCCTGAAAAGACGGATGTGGTTTGTCTTGCCGCCTTGCACGGAACTTATGGCGAAGATGGCACGGTGCAGAAACAACTGGATTTGCTTGGCGTGCCTTATACCGGCTGCGACGCCGAGGCGAGCCGCATCGCGTTTGACAAAGTGCTGACGAAACAAAGCTGTATTCAATTTGGTGTGCCAACGGCGAAATTTGTTTCCGTCCATTCGGCGACGGAACCGTTTCCGGCCAATTTTTCAGTGCCGCTGGTGGTAAAACCGTCGCGGCAGGGTTCGAGCGTCGGATTGGAATTTGTCGAGCGCGTCGAAGACTGGCCGGCGGCGCTGGCAGCTGCGCTGAAATTTGATTCAGAAGTTTTGGTCGAGGAAAAAATCATCGGGCGCGAGACGACGGTGGGAATTTTAGATGGCAAGGCGCTGCCGATTGTCGAGGTGCGGCCAAAAAACGGCGTGTTCGATTATCGGAACAAATACACAGTTGGCTGCACCGAGTATTTTTGCCCGGCCGATTTCGACGCCGCGACGACACAGCACATTCAGGCGGTTGCGCTGGCGGCCTTCAACGCCGTGGGCGGCCGCGATTACGCTCGCGTGGACGTGATGGTGCGCCCGGACGGCTCGCCGGTGGTGCTGGAAGTGAACACGCTGCCGGGCATGACCGAGACGAGCCTGCTGCCGAAAGCGGCGGCGGCGGCGGGAATAAATTTTGCCGAACTCTGCCAGCGGATGGTGGAACTGGCGTTGAAAAGAAATGCGGCCGTAGCCTTATAGAATCAATGTGGTTTAAGCGTGAACAAAACCGGAACCGCCGCCTGCACCGCTCGCACGTGCTGGATGTGAAGCTGCGCTCCGATCAGGTGCGCGCGTCGCGCCTGCGGCTCGGATTGCTTTTGTTTCTGGTGATTGCCGGGCCGTTTTTCGGCCTGTATCTGCTCTGGCGCGTCGGCGAAGTCGCGCTTAACGCGTTCGTCTATCAGAACGCCGATTTCGCCATCCAGCAGATTGACGTGACGACGGACGGCGTGATTGCGCCGGAACAATTACGCCGCTGGACGGGCGTGAAACCCGGTGCGAATCTCATCGCGCTCGATCTCGCGGCGGTGAAGCGCAATCTGGAACTCGTCTCGGCGATTGATTCGGTTTCGGTGGAACGCGTCCTGCCGCGCACGTTGAAAATCCGCGTGACCGAGCGCGACCCGATTGCGCAGGTCAATGTGCCGCGCGCGGATGGCGTGAGCGGCATCGCCGTCTCCGTTTTTCAACTCGACCTCGACGGCATGGTGATGCAGCCGATCGACCCGCGCCTTTGCACGGTTCCGCTGGCGCAGATGAATTCGCAACTGCCCGTGATTGCGGGGTTAAACGCATTCCAATTGCAGCCGGGCCGCCGTATGGAATCGCTGCCGGTGCAGGCGGCGTTGAAATTGATTGCTGCGTTTGCCAGCTCGCCGATGGCGGGGTTGGTGGACTTGCGGCGCGTGGACGTTTCCGCACCGGGCGTGGTCGTGGCGACGACGGGGCAGGGCAGCGAAATCATTTTTGGTCTCGACAACTTTGAGCAGCAGTTGCGGCGTTGGCGGCAGATTTATGATCTCGGCATGCGCCAGCAGCGGGCGATTGCGACGGCGGATTTGGCGGTGGCAAACAATGTGCCGGTGCGCTGGATGCTGGCCAGCGCTGCGCCGGTGGCCGTGACGCCCAAGGCGGTGAAACCCATTAAAACCCGGAAGAAAAATGTTTGACGATTCCAACATCATTGCCGGCCTCGAAATCGGCACTTCAAAAATCTGCGTCGTGGTCGGCGAACAAAACGCCGACGGCGCGCTGAACGTCATCGGCCTCGGCCAGGCGCGCTCGCGCGGCGTGCGCAAGGGCGAGATCATCAATCCCGAACAGGTCGAGGAGGATTTGCGCGCGGCGATGTTCGAGGCCGAGCAGATGGCGAACGTCGAAATCCGCAGCGTCTATCTCGGCGTGAGCGGCGGCCACATTCGCGGCTTCAACAATCGCGGCGTGCATCCGGTCGTTTCCGCCGACCGCGAAATTTCTCCTGACGACGTGGACGACGTGGTAAAGAATGCGAAGGCAATCAATCTGCCCGCCGAAAACACGGTGATTCACGCGGTGCGGCAGCATTTTTTTGTGGACGGACAGGACGGGGTGACGAATCCCGTCGGCATGCTCGGCGCGCGGTTGGAAGTGGACATGCACGTCATCCACGGCCATGCGAACCGGTTGCAAAACGTCATCCGTCTCGTTCGCGCCACCTCGCTGGATGTGGACGAAATCGTTTTCAACGGCATCGCCACTTCGCTGGCGCTATTGACGGGCGAGCAGAAAGAACTGGGCGCGCTTGTCATCGACATCGGTGGCGGCACGACGGAATACGTGGTTTATTCCGACGGCGTCATCCGGCACAGCGGCGTGCTGGCCGTTGGCGGCGATCATGTTTCCAACGACCTCGCCTACGGCCTGAAAGTTCATTTGAGCCGCGCGGAAAAATTGAAGATTGAATACGGCTGCGCAATGCCCACAGACGCGGCGAAAGGCCAGACTATCAGCATTACTAACGAGCTGGGCCTCGAACTCAAGCGCGTGAACGTTGAGCATCTGCAACGCATCATGCACTTGCGGTTGCAGGAAATTTTCCAGCTCATCGCACAGGAACTCGAGGCTGTCGGCCTGACCGATTATTTGCGCGCCGGAGTTTTTCTCTGCGGCGGCGGCTCGCGCGTGCCGGGCAGCGTGCAACTCGCGGAAAATGTTTTTCAGATGAATGTTACGTCCGGCCACGCCGGCGGTGTCAGTGGCCTGACCACCGCGCTCGACCAGCCGGAATTTGCCACCGCCATCGGCCTGGTGAAATTTGGCTCGCTCAAAAACCGGAAGCGCAATGAATTGCCCTTTTACAAAAAGGGTTTTCTGGGTCGCCTGACTCAACGCAGCTAAAGGATTTGTTATGCAAACTCCTGAACAAGATTCTTTTTTGGCTGCGCCCTCCGCGCCGTCCGTAAAAATTTTCGGCGTGGGCAACGCCGGCGACGCGTTGCTCGGTGCTCTCGCCAGGGCGGAATTTGCCGGTGCGCAATTCCTCGCCGTCAATGCCGATGCCGCCGCGCTTGCTGCGTCGTCCGCCACGGTGAAAATCAATCTGGAGAGCAAGCTCATGCGCGGCCTCGGCTCCGGCGGCGATCCCGAACGCGGTCGGGCGCTGGCCGAGGAGCAATTTTCCACGCTCAAGTCCGCGTGCGAGGGCGCGAATGTTGTTTTCATTTTGGCCGGACTCGGCGGCGGCGCAGGCAGCGGCATTTCACCCGTGCTGGCCAAGGCCGCGCGCGAGGCGGGCGCGCTGGTGCTGGCGTTCGTCACGCTGCCGTTCGAGTGCGAGGGCAACCGCCGCGAGGCGCAGGCGCTGGCCGCGCTGGAACAGCTCAAGTCCGCTGCCGATGGCGTGATTTGTTTGCCGAGCCAGAAGATTTTCAAGTTGATTGACGAGAACACCAGCCTCGTGGAGACCTTCAAGTTTACCGGCGGATTTCTCGTCGAGGGCGTGCGCGGCGTGTGGCAGTTGATCAGCCGGCCGGGACTGATTCAGGTTCACTTTGCCGACTTGTGCGCGCTCATTCGCGACCGCCATGCAGAAAATGCTTTTTGTTTTGTCGAAGCTTCTGGTCCCGGCCGCGCGCGCGAAGTGGTGGAAAAAATTCTCGCGCATCCGCTGCTGGATGAAGGCCGCGCGCTGGCGGAATCCGACGCTGTGCTGGTGAGTCTGACGGCGGGAAAAGATTTGAGCATGGCCGAGGTCAATCGCGTGATGGAATCTGTGAAACGCCAGTGCAGTCATGCGCAAATCATCATGGGCGCGGGCGTGGACGCAGCGTTGAAGGAAAAATTGGGCGTCACCGTCATCGCCGCCAAACATGGCAGCCAGCCGGCGACAGCGCCGACGAGCGTGACCGCGCGCACCACGGAGACGCGCACGGCGAATGCCGTGGCTGCGCATCGCGAGGCGGCGCTGCCGCGCACCCGCACGCGCAAGACGGGCAGCAAGGCCGTTCAGGGGCAACTGCCGCTGAACATTGTTTCCAAGGGGCGTTTCGACAAGAGCGAACCGACGAAGCACAACGGCGAGGATCTGGACATTCCGACCTTCATCCGGCGGGGCGTGCCGTTGAATTGATTTTATCCGCACGATTTTCCGCGCGGTATAGCGAATGGCCATTCTCGTCAGAATTGAAGCCGGATTTGGAAACCAATTGTTTCAATATGCAATCGGCAAAAGTCTGGCGCAGCGGCTGGGTGCGGAATTACTTCTGGATGTATCGAGTTACGAAGATGACCGACTTCGAAGTTATCAATTGGGAAAACTGAATATTTCCGCGCGAGTAGCGAGCCGTTTTCATTGCCAGTGGGAAAATCAGTTGCGGCGAAAAACCTTTGCGCCCGTGCGTTGGCCGTTGCGATTGGCCGGCAGCCACTTGGTTTCACGGCATGTTTCCGACCGGCAACAAGGATTCGACGAGCGTTTGGCGAAAATGGATGGAAATATTTTCCTAACCGGCTACTGGCAGAGCGAACGCTACTTCGCCGACATCCGGGATGTGCTGCTGAAGGAATTCACTTTCAAAGACAATCCGGATGCGGCGAACCGTAAAATGTTGGCGCGCATCACGGCGGCCAACGCCGTTTGCGTCCATGTCCGTCGAGGCGATTTTGTGACCACGGACATCGGTCGGCGGCAGCATGGTGTTAGCGGGATGGATTACTATCAGAGGGCGTTTGCATGGCTGCAGGCACGATTTAGCGGCCTTGAGTTTTTTATCTTTTCCGACGACCCCAAGTGGGTGGCTGCCAATTTTTCGCACGCCGGATTAGCCACAATTGTCTCGCACAATGCCAGCCGGAATGATGCGGAGGATCTACGGCTGATGATGCACTCCCGGCATTTTATCGTGGCCAACAGCACGTTCAGTTGGTGGGCGGCGTGGCTCGGTCAAGCTCCCGGAAAAACCATCATCGCGCCGCAGCACTGGTATGCTTCCGGCGAATTGAGCGAAAAAGATTTGGTGCCGGACTCGTGGATCAGGCTGTGATTTAAATGCGCCAACTACTTTTCAAGGCATTGAAAAAGCGGCGACGAGCGGACGATGGTCGGACGCAATGCCCCAATTTGGAATCGTGGGAATGTAAGTTTCTGCCGGCAGCCAGTTTTTCTTTAACGCGGGACTTAAAAGAACGTAATCAATGCGTGAGTAGGTGTCGGTCTTGCCGTAAAAATAAGTCCATGTGACATTGCGCGGCTCGAAATACGGCGGTTCGCCGGGCGCGGTGTCGCCGTTGCGTTCGGCTGGGCGCGGGTCGAAGAGTTTCGTCTTGCCGCGTCCGATGATTTGCCTGATGGGAGCGGAATCTTTGGTGTCGTTGAAATCGCCAAGGACGACAAGCTTGGCGTCGGGTTCTCTGGCGAGGCGCGCGTCAATGAGGCCGCGCAGAACTTTTGCTTCGCCAAGGCGTTCCTCGGCTTCGTCGGCTTCGGGCGTGGCGAGATGAGATTTGAGATGCGCGGCGAAGAGCGTGAAGGTGAAATTCGTCGCGGCCTGAACGTCTACTTCCGCAAAGCCGCGTTTGACTTGAAAGCGTTTGCCGTCGAGCAGGAAAACTTCGTTGGTGTGCGCGCGGCTGGCGACGATGGGCAGTTTACTTAAAATGGCGATATGAATGTTGGTGTCGAAACAGCGGATGTGTTCCCAGAAGGGGAATTCAATGCCGTCCTTTTTTAGCGTTGCGCGAAGTTCGAGCAATTCGTTCGTGCCGCCCATTTCTTCGAGCGCGAGGACGTTGGGGTTCATCGCGGCGATTGCTTCGCGGATTTTGGCTTTGGATTCGGGAGATTTGAGGCGCGGCCGTGAAGCCGTCGGCTGGTCGAGGTAGGTTTCGACGTTGTAAGTGGCGACGCGGACGCTGCCGGCCAATAAATTTCCGGCGCAAAGAAAAATTGCCAGAGCGGACAGAGATTTGGATTTCATCGCGTTCGCAGCAAGCTGGCAAATGCGTGGTGATTTTCAAGCGAACATTTTTGCCAAATCGCGCAAAGCTGCTACTTTCTCCCCATGTCTCGAAACGGAAAAAAGCCGGCGGTGTCCGTCAAGTTGGACGACAAGCAGAGCGAACGCGACCATCGCGAACTGCGCATCGACAAGGTCGGCGTGCGTGGGTTGCGCTTTCCCATCCAGGTGCGCGACCGCACGCGCAAGGTGCAGAACACGGTGGCGACGCTCGGAATGTTTGTTGACCTGCCGAAGGAATTCAAGGGCACGCACATGAGTCGTTTTGTCGAAGTGCTCAACGCACATGGTAATATTATTCATGTCGAGAACATCACGGACATTTTGCAGGAGTTGCAGGAGAAACTACATTCGGCCACCTCGCATCTGGAAATCGAGTTTCCGTATTTCATGTCCAAGAAGTCGCCGGTGTCGCGCCGCGAGAGCCTGATGGATTACGTCGCGCGGTTCGATGCGGCGGCGTGCGGCCGGGAAACGGATTTCGTCCTGACGGTGAAGGTGAATGTGACGACGCTGTGTCCTTGCTCTAAAGCGATTTCCAAACACGGCGCGCACAATCAGCGCGGCGAGGTGACGGTGGCGCTGCGTTCCAGAAAAATTGTCTGGATTGAAGAGGTTATCGAGATGATTGAGGCGTCGGCGAGTTCGGAGCTTTACGCACTGCTCAAGCGGCAGGACGAAAAAGCGGTGACGGAACGCGCGTATGAAAATCCGGTATTCGTCGAGGATTTGGTCCGCAACGTGGCGCTCCGGCTCAACGCGCATCCGCAAGTGACTTGGTATAAGGTCGAGGCGGAAAATTACGAAAGCATCCATAATCATAATGCCTACGCGTGTATCGAGCGTTATCCCGAGGTGCGCATCAAGATCAAAAAGTAAGCCGTAGACGGGAGGCGGTTGGGAGGCTTCAAAAATGGCGAAAATTTTAGTGGCGCATTTCTTTCGCTTTGATACATTCCCGCGCTCTAGTTCAACCGGAATCAAAGCCGGAAACCAATTTTGCCTGTGACTGCCAAGAAAAAAGTAATTAAGAAAAAAGCCGCCCCACGCGGTAAATCGCAATCCGTTGCCACCTCGGCGGCGATTTTGGGTCGACCCGTCGCGAAAAAGACCGCTGGCCCCGATTTGAAGAAGGTGAAACCGGAATGGCAGAAGTTCGCGTTGAACCTGCTCGAATTGCGCGAGCAACTGACCAAGCAGATGAGCGGCCTCGCCGAGGAGTCGGCGCAGGAAATGGCCGGTTACAGTCTGCACATGGCGGATTCTGGCACGGATAATTTTGATCGCGATTTTGCGTTAAGCCTCTTGTCGTCCGATCAGGATGCGGTTTACGAAATTGAGGAAGCGCTCAAGCGCATTGAGCGGAAGACCTACGGCGTGTGCGAATTGACCGGTAAATCCATTCCCAAGGCGCGGCTTGAGGCGATTCCTTGGACGCGCTTCACCGTGGACGCGCAGGCGCAGCTCGAACGCGACGGCGCACTGAAGTCCCGCCGGCTCGGCACGCTGGGAACGATTGATTCCGTTGGCACGACCACCGAGGTGGACGGGGACGACGATGAACATTCCGAAGAAACTCCGAAAGCAAACAAAGAGAAAGAATAATTTATGGCCCGCGAAACCATCACCATCGAATGCACCGAGGCGCGCAAGGAAGGCAAATCGCCTTCGCGCTACACCACCAGCCGCAACAAAAAACTTCAGCTCGAAAAGCTGGAAGTGAAGAAATACAATCCGGCGCTCAAACGCCACACCCTGCACAAGGAAATCAAATAATTTTTATGCCGCGCAAGACCAATACCGACAAGAAAACCGACAAGCGGGGCAAGCCCATCCGCGAAAACCGCACGCCGCGTCCGAAGCCGAAAATCGACTTCACCATCGACGCGCTCGATTACAAGAACACGAACCTGCTCAAGCAGTTCGTGACCGATCAGGGTCGCATCCTGCCGCGCAAATACACCGGCCTGCCCGCGCCCTACCAGCGCCGCATGACGGCCGCCATCAAGCGCGCGCGCCAGATGCTTTTGATGAAGTAATTTCCCGCCGCCCCGCCGCGCGCGTCACGCTGGTCGGGCGGCTTTTTTATGCGAATCAATTGCAAACAATTTGCAATTAATGTTTTTCTGGGATTTTGATTTATGGATTATCTGGTTTTACTTTCGAGCATCGCATTTGGTGCGGTCACGGTTTTCGGACTGAAATTGACCGATGCCAAGCGCGTGAAAGTGCTGAACGCCTTCACCGGCGCATACCTCATCGCGCTGGTGATGCTGCATCTGCTGCCGGATTTGTATGAGCCGGAAGCCGGCGTCACGCTCAAGCCGCTGATCATCGGCGGTTTCATCCTATTCGGCTTCTTTCTGCAAATCGCGATGGATTCCATTTCCATGGGCATTGAGCATGGTCACGCGCATGAGATCCACAGCCGCATGGCGTTTGGTATTCTTGCTGGCCTGTGCATCCATGCCTTCGTCGAGGCGCTGGCGTTGGGCAAATCGCCGGATCATCAGACCGCGCATGATTTGGCGTCGCATCACTTTCTGCTCGTCAGCGTCGTGGTGCACAATTATCCCATTTCGATTGCGCTGTTGGGAATGTTGCTGCAAAGCGGCATGAAAAAATCCCCGGCGCTCGCGTGTCTCGGACTGTTCGCCGTGATGGCGCCGATTGGAATGTTTGTGAGTAGCTACACCGGCCTAGCGGTATACTCGCGTTATCTGATGGCGATTGTCATCGGCATCTTCATGCACATTTCGACGACAATTCTTTTCGAGAGCGAGGATCATCATAAATTTCCCGTCGGCAAACTATTTGCTGTGGCCGTTGGTTTGGTGCTCGGCGTTGTCAGCGTGATTTTTGAGTCATGAAAAAAGACTGTGCCCATAAGCACACGCATCAGCGGCAAGAACTTTCCACGCTGACTGGACGTCTGCGGCGCGAATCACACAAAATTACCGGCCCGCGCGCGGCTATTCTGGAGATTTTACGCCATCATCCGCATCCGTTGACGAACAAGGAAATTCACGCCGAGCTGCGGGAGGGCGAATGCGACCTCGCCACGATTTATCGGGCCATGCAATTGCTGGGAAAACTTGGCATGGTGAAGCGGTTTGATTTCGGCGATGGCGTCGCGCGGTTTGAACTCGTCGGCGAAGGTGACGATGGCCATCACCACCACTTGATTTGCACGCAATGCGCGGAAGTGGTCGAAATTGCGGAATGTTTTCCGACGGAAGTCGAACAGCGAATCGCGAATCAAAACGGGTTTCGCTCCGTGACACACCGCTTGGAATTCTTCGGCGTCTGTCCCGACTGCCAGTAATGAAAAAGGCGGCGATTGCTCGCCGCCGTCTTTCAAGCTGCTTCCTCGGTCATCCAGTCACCGAGGTGGAGATATTCCCTAATTTTACGCCGCTCGTGGCGGTTCTTAAGGGATTTTTTTGAATGATGTTCAGCTTTACGGAACGGATGTTTGGGATTGCGAATAGCTTCGCTCATGACTTCGATTGTTTTCATCATAGCATTTAACCTTTCGTTTCCTTCGATGGACTGACAGCGTAAACAATGCCAACTACCATCAGCCCAAATTCGCTTTAAATCTACACTTCATCAGACGCTTACCTTTGCGGAAGTGTTCAAATTTTTTCAGCCAAAACAAAAAGCGCCAGAACACCACTCGTTTTCCACGCGTTTGGCGACCAGTCTCAAATTCAACTTCGCGAACGCGCGTTCCACTTCTGCAAATTCCACCGCCAAAATTCCCGCCAACACCAAAGTGCCGTCCGGTTTGACGCGGTTCGCAATCCGCCGGCGTTCGGCAATTAGTAAATTGGAAATCAGATTCGCGCAGACCAAATCATATTGCCGTGCTGGCTTGAGCGGCAGTTTGGTCACATCGCCGCGCGTCAATTTCACTTTGGTTTCCACGCGGTTTTTGCGCGTGTTCGCTTTCGCCACCCGCACGGCTTCCAGGTCAAAATCAAATGCCACCACCGGCTGGTAACCAAGCTTGGCGGCGGCAATGGCGAGAATTCCCGATCCGGTTCCGATGTCCAAAAATGATTGCGCCGTGCCGGATTTCCGTCCGCGCGCGATTTCACCCAAGCAAAACGAAGTCGTCGGATGCTGGCCGGTGCCGAAGCTCAGGCCGGGGTCGAGAATGACCACTGCCTGGCCCTTTTTCGGCCGTTGCTTACTCCAGCTTGGCTTGACCAGCAGTGTCTGGCCGATTTCCAACGGTTGAAAATGCCGTTTCCACGATTCCGCCCAGTCTTCGCGCTTCACTTTGGCGATTTCAATTTTGCCCGCGCCAATGTTCAGGCCGCAGCCCGAAATATTTTTCAAACCGGCGCTGATTTCCACGCCAAATTCTTTTGCATCCGGCTTTTGGTCGCGGAAAACGCTGACAATGCTCACGCCGGTTTCCAGATTGAAATAAGCTGCCGCCGCCGCGCCGAACAGCGCGCCGAGCATTTCCGTCACCGCGTCCTCGGCCTCCAGCGAGGTCGTCACGGAAATCCGCCACAAAGGTTTTTGTTTTTTCATGCGACCAAATCGCGCCAGGGAGTGAAATTCAACAGTTCGATTTCCGCCATGTGCGGGTGCAACGCCACCTGCGTGATGCTGGCGTATTCCACTTCGAATGAATTAGTCTTCGGCAGCGGCAAATCCAGCAGAATCGCCAGCAGCATGCGGATGACGCCGCCGTGGCAGAAGATCGCCACATTTTCGCCGGGATGGCGGCGGATGATTTCGCGCAAGCACGGCTCCACGCGGGCACGGAAAGTTTTGCCGCTCTCGCCGTTCGGCGAGCCAGGATGTTCGATTTGTTCCAGCCATTCGTGGACGGCAAAATCAAATTTATCGCGCACCGCTTCCCAGTTCAGGCCGGTCCAGTCGCCGAAATCAATCTCGCGTAGATCGTGAAAAACCGTTTGCGTGTGGCCGTTCAACTTCAGCGTCGGCGCGAGCGTCTGCTGCACGCGCTTCATCGGGCTGGCGTAAATCGAATCAATTGTCTTCACGCGCAAATAATCGGCGAGAACCTTCGCCTGCCGCTTGCCGCGTGGCGAGAGGTTCATGTCAATGCGCCCGCCAAAAATGCCCTGAAATTTTTTTTCCACTTCCCCGTGGCGGATGAGCAGCAGCCGCGTGGCGGGCGGATGCGGAACTTTTTTGCGCGGTGATTTCTTTTTTGTAGCCATGGAAAATCAGCCTTGAGCGATGGCCGTCTGTTGCGCGGCCAAAAGTTCCTTGATGCCGGCTTTGCCGAGCGCGAGCAACTCCGCGAGCTGCGCGTCCGTGAAAGTCGCCTCTTCTCCGGAACCTTGCAGCTCGATGAATTCACCGCGTGAATTCATCACGAGATTCATGTCCACGGCGGCGGCAACATCCTCGGTATAACACAAATCCAGCAGCGCCTCATTTTTCACGATGCCCACGCTGGCGGCGGCGACGCCGGAGAGAATCGGGTTCTCGGAAATTTTCTTTTCCGCCATCAGCTTTTTCATCGCGAGCGAGAGCGCCACGAACGCGCCGGTGATGGCCGCCGTGCGCGTGCCGCCGTCGGCCTGCAATACGTCGCAGTCAATGCAGAGCGTGCGCGCGCCGACCTTGTCCAAGTCAATCGCGGCGCGGATGGAGCGGCCGATGAGCCGCTGGATTTCCGACGAACGGCCATCCAGCTTGCCCTTGGAAATGTCACGAGGTTTGCGCGTCAGCGTGGAGTAGGGGAGCATCGAGTATTCGGCGGTGAGCCAGCCGCCCTCGACTTTTTGTTCCTTCATCCAGCGCGGAACGGATTCCTCGATGGTCACAGCGCAAATGACGCGGGTGCTGCCCCATTCGATGAGCGTGGAGCCGGCGGCGTGCGGCGCGATGTGGTTTTGAAAGCGCAGCGGGCGCAGTTGGTTCGGGGTGCGGCCATCGGCGCGAATGAAATCTGACATGGCCGCAATTTTATCGCGTGGCCAGTTCAAAGCAACGCGGAAACTTTTTTTGCGCGGAAAATTTACGGCTGCGCCAGCCGGTAAAACCGCGCGGATGCCGTCGCCGCTTTGGCATCGGTGAATTGAATCACGCCCTGCGCGTCGGCGTTGTTAGTCTGCAGATTCGTCCAGTGGATGAGATCCGCCGTGGCTTGTAAAATATAGCTCGCTCCCGCCGTGCCATTGGCTTTGAGCGTGACGCCGCTAGCTGCGCTTTGGGCAACTTTGGCCGCCACCTGAGCGGTCGGGGCGGTGTTCACCGCGATGGCCAAGGTGAGCGCGGGAGCTGGTGCCAGGCTGGCTCTGGTTGAAACCCGGGAGTTTTCGGCGCTGTCATTTTCAGAGCTTGTCACTATCAGCGCGGCACCAGAACTGACGATGCCGCCAGCCGGATTAGTGACGGCCAGCGTGTAGATTCCGGCGTTTTTGCTGTTGATGCTGGTGATCATCAAGACATTCGAACTCGCACCGGAAACATTGCCGCCGTTCACCAGCGGCTTGCCGTTCTTGAACCACTGGAACTGGAACGGCGCGGTGCCGGTAACCGTCGCGCTGAAAACGGTGATTGATCCGGCGCTGACCGTGCGGCTGCCCGGCTGCGTCGTGAACACTGGCAGCAAAACCACTTTCAACGTGGCGTTCGAGCTGGTGACGCTGCCCGCGCGATTGGTGACGACGACGGAATAAACGGCGGCGTCGGTGGTTTTGACCTTGGCCAGCGAATAGTTTGCATTCGTTGCGCCGGCGATGGCGACGCCGGCCTTGCGCCATTGATAGCGCAGCGGTGCGGTGCCGGTGGCGCTGACGCTGAAGGTCACGGCGTTGCTCGCGACGATGGTTTGCGAAACGGGCTGCGTCACAATCGCGGGCGGCACGAGCACGGTCAGCACGGCGTTGGTGCTGCTGGCCGCACCAGCGGCGTTGCTTACGGTCAGGAAATAAATTCCGGCGTCATTCGTCGTGAGCGTAGAAACCGTCAGCGCGTTGGAAATGGAACCGGAAATGTTACCGCCATTCGTCAGCGGATTTCCATCCTTGAACCATTGGTAAGCGAACGGCGCGGTGCCGGCGACCGTGGCGCGGAATACGGTGTTGCTGCCGATTTTCACCGCGCGGTTGGTGGCTTGCAGTGTGAACACCGGCGCAACCAGCACCGTCAGCGAGGCGTTGGAACTCGTGACACTGCCCGCGAGATTGGTGACGACGACGGAATAATTCGTCGCATCCGTCGTCTTGACTGCGGCCAGCGAATATATCGCATTCGTTGCGCCAGCGATCGCGACGCCGGCCTTGCGCCATTGATAGCGCAACGACGCCGTGCCGGTGGCGGTGACGCCGAAGGTTACGGGATTGCCCGTGATGATGGTCTGACTCACCGGCTGCGTCACGATTGCCGGCGGCACGAGCACGGTCAGCACGCCGTTCGAACTGTTGACGCTGCCGACGGCGTTGGCGACGGACACGGAATAGGCTCCGGCATCCGCCGTGGTGAGCGCGGAAATTTTCAGCACATTCGTCAGCGCGCCGGAAATATTTCCGCCATCCGTCAGCGGCGAACCATTCTTCGACCACTGGAATTTCAGCGGGCCGCTGCCCGTGGCGGTCACGGCGAAGGTGACGTTGGTGCCGACTTTCACCGCCCGATTCGTGGGCTGGCCGGTGATGGCGGGCGGCGTGAATACGGCCAGCGTGGCAACGGCGCTGGTGGTGCTGCCGTAAATGTTCGTGATGACGACGGAATAATTTCCGTTGTTGTTCGTCGTGACGGTGGCGAGCGAAAGCGTCGGCGTGGTCGCGCCGGAAACCGTTCCCGCGTTGACGAGGTTGGTTCCATTCTTGCGCCAATGATAGGCGAGCGGGCCGGTGCCGGTCACCGTGACGGTGAAGACGACATTGTTGCTGCGCGCCACCACCTGGCTGGCCGGCGGCACGGTGATGATGGGCGAAGCATTGATGGAAACATTCGCGTTCACACTGGTGACGCTGCCGTAAACGTTGGTGACGACGACGAAATAGGAATCCACTTCATTCGTCGTGAGACCGGCGATGGTCAAAGTGCTGGTCGCGGAACCGGAAATATTTCCGCCATCCGTCAGCGCGACACCGTGCTGGAACCATTGGTAGCTCAAGGTCGCCGTGCCGCTGGCGATCACGGAAAGATTGATGGTGGCGCCGATCGCGCCGAATTGATTCGCCGGTTGCGTGACGATGGCTGGCGGCAACAGCACGGTCAGCGTGGCCGCCGCACTCGTCGCCGCGCCGGCGGAATTGGTAATCGTCACCGAGTAGCCCGCCGTGTCGGTGGCGGAGACATTGTTTAGATTCAGCGTGGCGGCATTCGCGCCGGAAAGGCTGACGCCGTTTTTCTTCCATTGATAAGCCAGCGGCGTGCTGCCGCTCGCGGTGACGGTGAATGAGGCATTGTTACCCGCCAGCACCGTGGTGTCGGTTGGCGATGTCAAAATCGTTGGTGGCACCAACACCGTCAGGGCGGCGGAGGAACTCGCCGCGCTCCCGACAGTGTTGGTGACGACCAAAGAATAATTACCCGCGTCCGCCGTGGTGACGGCGGCAAGCGTGAGGACATTGGAAGTCGCGCCGGGAATCAACGCGCCATCCTTGAACCATTGGAAACTCAACGGCGCCGTGCCGGTGGCGCTGGCGGTGAAGGTCGCATTCGCGCCCTGCGCGACGCTGGCGCTGACCGGCAGCGTCGCCAGCGCGGGTGGCACGAGCACCGTCAGCGTCGCGGCGGCGCTGGTCGCGCTGCCGACGGCGTTCGTGACAGTCACGGAATAATTCGCCGCGTCGGTGGCGGAAACATTGTTGAGATTGAGCGTGGCCGAAGTCGCGCCGGAAATGTTTGCGCCATTTTTCTTCCATTGGTAAGCCAGCGTCGCGGTGCCGCTCGCGGTCACGGAGAAACTGGCGTTGTTACCGGCCGGCACGGTCGCGCTCGTTGGCGGCGTGACGATGGCGGGCGGCACGGAAACGGTCAGCGTGGCGGCGGGGCTGGTAATCGTGCCGAGATTGTTTGAGACGATGACGGAATAACTCGCGGCGTCGGCGGTGGTGACGGCGGCGAGATTCAGCGTGGCGGTGTTCGCGCCGGAAATGTTGCCAGCATTGGCGAGCGGCGAACTGTTTTTCTGCCAGAAATAAAACACCGGCGCGGAACCGGCGGCGGTGACGCTGAAACTGGCATTCGTCCCAGCCACCACCGACACATTTGCGGGCGGCGTGGTGATGGTCGGCGTGGCGACGATGGTAAGCGCAGCGACCGAACTCGTCACGCTGCCCGCGAGGTTCGTGACGACTACGGAAAAATTCCCCGCATCCGCGGCGGCCACGGCGGCGACGGTCAGCGCGCTGGTGGTGACGCCGGAATATTTTGTGCCGTTGGCGATGGTCGCGCCGCCTTTCAACCATTGGTAGGCGAGCGGCGCGCTGCCGGTGGCGGTGACGGAGAAATTCGCATTGGCGCCGGTGGCCACGGTTTGCGCGGCGGGCTGGGTGGAAATCGTCGGCGGCAAAACCACCGTGAGCGCGGCGGCGGCGCTGGTGGCCGTGCCGACGCTGTTGCTGACGAGCACGGAATAATTCGCCGCGTCCGTGGCGGTGACACCGGTGAGCGCGAGCGTGGCGGTGTTCGCACCGGAAACATTGCCGCCGTTGGCGAGCGGTGAATTATTTTTCAGCCAGTAATAGCCGAGCGGCGCGGTGCCGCTGGCGGTGACGGTGAACGCAGCGTTTTTCCCGGCAATCACACTGGTGGCTACCGGCGGCGTGGTGATGGCCGGAGCCGTGGGCGTGGTCGTGCCGGTGATGGTGATCGTGATGGCTTGCGAAAGCGAGGCGTTGCCCGGGCTGACAATGGTGACGGTGGTCGAATAAGTGCCGGCCGTCGTGGGCGTGCCGGTAATGATGCCGCCGATGGTCGTGGCATTATTCACCCAGGACGCGGTGAAGGTCAGGCCGGGCGGCAGTGTAACAGTCGTGCCCTGGCCGTTCATCAACAGCGAGGAATTCACGCCGGCGCTCACGAGGATGTAATCACCCGATGCCGCCGTGTTGCCGCCGCCGATGGACACCGTGACGTTGGCGCTGAAGGGCGTGCCGACCGCGCCGGAAAACGTGCCGGGCGTGGTGAACGCCGACGTCGCGCCGGACACCGCGTCCACGGATTCCAATCCCGCCGCGATGCCGATGCCCCAGCGCAAAATGAAGGCCGCGAGGTTGCCGCCAGCCGCCGGCGCGATGGCAAGGTTGCGCAGCAGCGGCACGAGCTGCAGCGCGGTGGCCAGAATCAAGGGCAATGTCCGGGTGATTTGTTTCATGTCGGTTTTCTATGGCAAGTCAGTCTTGCAGATTGCGGTTTAAGAAAGGCGGTGGTGAAACGTTAAATTTATTTTAATCGACGGCATTCACGCTTTTAATTCCTGAGTGGAGACAAGCAGCCCGGATGCCAGATGATAAAACCATTGATATGACTGGCAAAATCTACTGAAACTGGTCGCCGGAGCGCCGGCATCCGGGGCGGGTGTCCTCTGCGTGGAAATCACTGTTGCGAAATCGTGTCGGCGAAGACGAAGCTAAATTTCAGATGGGTCGAAAAAAATCGCCCGCGCGGCTTGTGACCGGCGGGCGATGAAGACTTCCTTAAACAGCCGGGCTTACGGCACGACCATCACGCGGTAAAAGAGGCTGCCGCTGCCGGGGAGGTCGCTGATGACAATCGGCGTGGGCGTGGGCGTGGGCGGAATGTTCGTGAACACGTTCCAAGTGCCGCCGGAAATCACTCCGTTCGTCAGCACCGTGTTCGTGAGGCCGGCGACCGTGGTGAAGGTGAACTGAAAACTGGTGGCGGATGCCACCGGCGCCGTGGGCGCAAAGGCGGCGGGCGGCGGATTGGTAATCACCAGCGTGGCGAAATTGGTCACGCTGCCGGCGCTGTTGGAGACGATCACGCAGTAAGTGCCGGCCTGGCTGGCGCGGGCGTTGGTGAGCGTGAGTGACGCGCCGGTGGCTCCGGCCAGCGTGGTGTTGGTGTTGAATTTCCACTGGTAGCCGACGGCGGGCACGCCGACGGCGGTGACGCTGAATGTGGCGCTGCCACCGGCGATGTTGGTGATGCCAGCGGGCTGGGTGGTGATGACGGGTGGTTGCCAGACGGTGAGCTGAGCGAAGGAACTGGTGACCGAGCCGGAGGAATTGGTGATGATGACCGAATACGTTCCGGCGTTGGTCAACTGGATGTTCGTGAGCGAGAGCGACGTGTTGGTGGCATTAGGCCACGCGGTGTTGGTGTTGAAATACCATTGGTAATTCAACGGCTCGGTTCCGGCGGTGACGGTGAACGTGACGTTGCTGCCGACATTGTTCGTCAGGCTGACCGGGTTGGTGGTGATGACGGGGGATGATGCAGGGGCATTACTAATCGTAAATGTAATCGTTATAGAAATACTTCCGTTACCTGGACTAGAAAATTTGACTAAGTTTGTAAATGTGCCGGTAACAGTAGGTGTGCCGTATATTTGGCCAAAAACATATTGGCTGTTGTTAGTCCAGAACGCCCTGAAATTTAATCCGGTTGGCATGGTTGCGGTAACAATCTGCTTGTTGGTGATTGGCGACACAGTTGTTCCATAAGCTGACAAAGAAAAAGTATCTACCGTAGAATCTGCTTGACCACTGCTGCCTAACCAACCAACTAAATTATTTGTTATATTGTCTGTAGGAAAAGGACTCAATGCCGTCATGTAAAAATGTTTGGTGGATGTGAATGCAGCGGCTGTTGCCCCTGACACGGCATCCACGGTTCCAAGTGCGGCGCCCGCCCCAATCCCCCAGCGGAGAATGAAGGCGACGGTGTTGCCGGCGGCGGGATTGATAAACAGGTTCCGCACGAGCGGCATGATTTGGAGGGCGGCCGCCAGAAAAATGGGCAGAGTTCGAGTGAGTCGTTTCATGATTGCTTGAGTCTTAATGTTTCAGGGATTTGTGAAATGCATTCGCATTGCATTTCAATTGCATCCGCAACCGCCGCCGCCCACGCCGCGTCCGCCGCTGGCCTCTTCGCGCGAGAACCAGATGTGCTCGGCTTGTGCGGTGCCCAGCGGGTCGCGGTCGGCGCGCATGGTGTAATCCGCGAGGGTTCCGCGTTGCCAGGGTTTGACGTTGGTGCAGCCACTGCCAACCATAAGCAGAGCGGATGCCAAGAGGAAAAAGGCCTTGTTTTTCATGGGATTATTTCAAGAGGGATTCAATTTCGCTGACGTATTCCTTGCGGGTGTCCTCGCCGTGGAAACCATTGTGCAGAAAACGGACTTTGCCTTCGCCGTCCAGAATGAAAGAGGTGGGCATGGTGGCCGGTTCCACCACGGCGACGAGTTTTTGTTCCGCGTCCCGCACGACGGTGAAGCTGACGGCGTGCTTGGCGAGGAAGCGGTCCATGTTCGCCTTCTTTTCATCCACGTTCACGGCGAGCACGACGAGTTTGTCGCCGTATTTTTTCTGGAGTTCGTCCAGCACGGGAAACGATTTGGCGCAGGGCGAGCACCACGAAGCCCAGAAATCCACGACGACGACCTTGCCCTTGAGCGCGTCCGGCAATTTGCCTTCCAGCTTGAAGCCGGCGAGGTCGGGCAGCGTGTCGCCGACTTTGAGCGCGGCTTGCGCGGTGAAAAAGGTTCCGGCGAGCAGCGTCGCCACGGCGAGTTTTTTAAACGGGGACGTATTCATGGAATTTGCGGGAATAGAGTTTGGTGGTTTCGGTGGTCACGGCGGCGGCCGCGCCGGGATGGAGTTCGATGAGCTGCAAGCCTTCTTTCGCGCCGAGGATGCAGATGCTGGTGGACAGCAGGCCGGCGATGGTGCAGCTCGGCGCGATGACGGAAACCGCGCGGCAATCATTGAGCGCCGGATAACCGGTGCGCGGATCAATGATGTGTCCGTAACGGCGACCGTTGAAAACAAAGTTGCGGAGATAATCGCCAGAGGTGGCGACCGCATGGTCGGTCACGGCGACGCCGGCCCAGCATTTGCCGGGCGCGGTGGCATCGTCGAGGCCGATCCACCAGAATTTTTTCTCGGGCGCATGGCCTAGCACGCGCACGTCCTGGCCGAAATCTATCAGCACGTTGGGAATGCCGCGCGCGATGGCCATGTTCATGACGCAATCCACGGCGTATTCCTTGCCGATGCCGCCGAGGTCAAGGCTCATGCCGGCTTGCGGCAGAAAAATGCCGCCGGGCCGGCGCTGGATTTTATTCCAGCCGACGAGTTGGCGGGCGGCTTGAATCGCGTCGTCCGTCGGGATTACCGGCGGGTTGGCTTTCCAGTTCCACAATTTCATCAGCGGCAGCGCCGTCGGGTCAAACGAACCGCGCGTGAAGAAAAACAGTTCCTGGCAGAGATTCAGCAGCCGGTCGGTTTCGGAATCGGTTTCCACCCAGTGTTCACCGGCGGCGGCGTTGATTTTGCCGATAAGGCTGTCGGGAATGAAGCGGGAATAGCGCGCCTCGAACTGGCCGACCCACTCCACGGCGTCGCGTTGAAAATCGCGGGCGACGCTAGCAGAAACGCCATGCAACTTAATCTGGCATTGCGTGCTCATGGCGCGGAACTCCAGCTTGTGCACGCCGTTGTCCACCGTCGTCTGCGCGGATTGCGCGACGCGGGCGACGGCTTCGGCGGCGGAGTTGGGGCTGGTCATCACCATAGAATTGAGAAGCCAACCGTGAAGACGTTGGCCTTGGGATACATGTCCGAGGTGGTGTTGTCCAAGCCGTTCATTTCGTAGCGATGATAGCCGGCGGTGACGCGCAGGTGGTCGTTGATGATGGCCGTTGCCTGCAGACCGACGTCAGTGGAATAAAATTCCGAGAGGCGGTAGTCCGAGGAATAAAATGTCGGCAGCGGACCGGTGAACAGCGGCGAATAAAACGACGCGGACGTCTGGTAATAAAAACGGGCCAGCGGTTCGACCATGAAATGTTTGCCGAGCCATTGATGCCAGTTCAATCCGATGGTCTGGCTGGTGACGCCGAATGAGTCGTTGTAAAAACGGTAAGAGCCTTCAAGGCTGGCGTCCAGCGAATCGAAATGGTGCGTCAGTGAAGTGAACAGGATTTCCTTGTTGCGATGCGATGGCCGCACTTCGTCAATGGCGGTGCCGAAGCCGATGCCGGGAAAAAATTCCAGATATTGTTCGGCATACCGGTAAGGATCCCGCAGGTATCCGGAGTCGTTGCCAAAGGTGAAAGCGACATCGAGAACGTCCTTGGGCGACAGCAGTTGGGTAACGCCGATGATGGCCTCGGTTGAATCTTTCCCGTGCCAGACCGGATTACCGGTTCGCGTCACGGAATCGAAGTTGTGTGAGACGCCGAACTGGAGAGTGGTGTTCTTGTCGTTGAAATCAATCGCATCGCTCAAGGAAATGCCATAGGACTCGTAATCGTGTTCCTTGCTGTAAGCGAAACCGGGCGTCAGGGTCTGGCGGCCAAGTTTCCAATCCAGTTCGATGTTGGCCGCGCGCCGTAAATCCCAAACCCGGTCTTTTTTTATTGAACCGACTTTGAAGCCGTTCACAAAGTCACCGTTCCAGTTGTGTGTCCCGCGTGGCGTCGCGCCGGAAATGCCGTCGTAAACCAGTTCGCCCTTGGCGACCACCGCATCGGTCAGCTTCTGCTCGAAATAAACCGAGTGGGTTTCAATCTTCATCCGGTCGCCGGTCTCGTCGTAATACTCGTAGCGGTAGTCCACGTGGTTTTCCGCGCGGAGGATGCGCGCCAAACCGAAGGTCAGGCCGAGCGGCAGGTAGCGGCGCCATTGGCGGGCGATGTGCCAGGCGAGATTCACCGGCTGAACCGATTTGGAGGAATGCAATTTTTTCGTCATAAGGCTGAACGGTTTTCTGAAAATCTGTCGTGAGTCTAGCGGTTAATCCTTAAAAAGGTCGGGTATGAAGGATTAAATTTTTTTTAACTTGGCGCGGCGGTTTTTGGTCAGATATGAAACGAATCCGGCTGTTCCACCAACGGCATTCGTAGGCGCACCACATGGTAGCGGCTGCCGTGCCGCCGCTGCAATTGCAGCTCTGGTTCCAACTTCAGCAGCGCCGCCACCACGCGCAGACCCAGCCCGAGAGCCGGCTCGGTGGTTTCCGTGCGGCGGGCGCGGTTGCCGACGAGCAGGATGGCAAATTTATCTTCGCGCTTCACGCGCACCATCAAGTCGCCGTCGCCGTGCTTGAGGGCGTTGGTCAAAAGGTTGTGCGCAATCTGCCGCAGGTGGCGCGGGTCGACGGAGATCCAGCATTCAGTTTGGGATTTGAAAGTGAACTGCCGGTTCTGCTCCGCCGCCAGCATTTGAAAATCTTCCACCACCTCGCGCATGGCCGCCGAAAGATTGAACACGGAGCGCATGGCCATCACGCGGCCTTGCTCGGCGCGGGCGATGAGTAGCGATTGATCCACGACGTGCGTGAGCCGATGGATTTCACCTTCGAGTTCATCGGCCAGTTCCGGCGCGATGCGTATACCAGCCTGTTCCACCTTGAGCTTCATGATGGCGAGCGGCGTGCGGAGTTCGTGCGCGACCTTGGCGGCGTAAAGGTTCATTTCCTCGAAGGAACTATCAAGTCGTTTGAGCAGGTTGTTCAACTGCCGGACGAGGTCGCGAAATTCATAATCGAGTTCCGGCAGCGAAATTGGGTCGGCGAGGTTGCCGGGATTTTTCGCTTCCAACTGGCGGTTCACATTGGCGATGGGACGGAGCGATTGCCGCGCGAGCCAGTAGCCACCGGCGACCGCCGCCAGCGCCACGGGGACGAGCCAGAGCAGGGCGGAATGCAGAAGTTCATCGGCAATCTCGTGAACCTCCGCTTCCGTCAGGCTGTCATGCAATTTCCAATCCGGCAGGTCGGGATAGGTTTTATTGCAGGCTTTTTCGAGCAGTTGCCGCTCCAGTGTGAGATGCAGCAGATAAATGAACAGCGCGGCCACGACGAGAAAACCAAGGCCATACCACAGCGTGAGCCGTGATCGCAGGGATTTCACGGCTCGCCCTCCCGCAGCACGAAGCCCACGCCGCGCACCGTGTGGATGAGCGGGGTGAGGCCGGGCTTGTCGATTTTTCGGCGCAACATTTTGATGTAAACATTCACCACGTTCGTCTCGGAATCAAAATGTTGATCCCAGACGTGTTCTACGATGGATGTCTTGCTGACCGGTTTTGGCGAGGCGTTGATGAGCAGTTCCAGCAGGGAGAATTCGCGTCGCGTCAATTCAATCTGCTCACCCGCGCGGCGCGCCTGATGCGACAATAAATCCAGTTCCAAATCCGCCACGCACACGAGGTTGGACGCCTGCGGCCGCTGGCGGCGCAATACCGCACGCAACCGCGCCAGCAGTTCCACGATGGAAAATGGCTTGGTGAGATAATCGTCGCCGCCCGCGTCCAAGCCGCGCACCTTGTCCTCGATGTCGTCGCGCGCCGTCAAAAACATCACCGGCGTGAGCACGCCTTTGCGCCGCAGCAACCGCACCACCGTGATGCCGTCTTTGTGCGGCATGTTGATGTCCATCAACATCGCGTCGTAGGTGTTTGACTCCGCGAGCCAGAGCGCCTCATCGCCGTCATGCGCCACGTCCACCGCGTAACCCTCGGCCACCAGTCCGGCGCGGACGTGTTCCGCCACTTTACGTTCGTCTTCGGCGAGGAGGATGCGCATAAATTTTTTTGGTTTGGTCGGCTTGCGATTATTTTCCGACTTCAATTTTGGCGAACAGGTTGTCCAGACTGTTCAACGCCGGGCTGCTCTTGACGTTCAACATCTGTTTCAGGAAATCAACGCCGTCCTCCACCGTCCGCACGGATTTTGGCAAAATCGCACCGGCGGCGTTCGCGTGGCCGCCACCTTGGAATTTCTGCGCCACCTTGAGCGCGTCGCCATTGCGGCTGCGGAAGCTGACGAAGATGGAATTGCTGCGCCGGAACAGCGTGACGAGCACGGTGTGTTTCGTCGCGCCGCGTTCGAGCAACTGGTGGACGATGGCGTTGGTGTTGCCGACGAGCGTGTTGACGAAGCCGACGGTGGGCGAAATTTCTTCCAGATTATTTTTGCTCCATTCAAAGCCAATCGGATCTTCCACGCGGCGTTTCGTTGCCATGACTTCCAGCAGCGGATGGTCGAGGAGTTTTTCCAGTTCGCCGTCCACCATCGTGAGCAGCGTCCAGAAGGAATAATTTTTTACCAGCCCGGCGTAGTCGCCGGCGAGATCGAAGTCCGGATCTTTTTCCAGAAATAAATCCGCGACGTTGTTCAACTGCACCAGCCGGTCGAGCGCGGGCGATTGGATGCCGTGTTCGCGGCACAGTTCGTAGCAGAGCAGGCCGGCGGATTTTTCCGGGTCATGGCGCAGCGTGGCGTGCTTCGCGGGCGTGGCGGTGACGTGATGATCCACGATGAGCCAGTCCGGCTTGTCGAGCCGCGGCTCGAAAGTGAAATCTGTCACCCACGCGGCGCGTTCGCGGAGGTCGCGCAGCTTCCAGAAATTGTAGTGGTAGGCTTGGAGCGGGATTTTCTCGCCGTAAAGTTTTTGCGCGAGCCGTTGCAGCAGCAGGCCGGCGACGAACCCGTCGAGGTCGCTTTCGTGGGTGAGGATGACTTCCGGCTTGGGCAGCGCGAGCATGGCAGGAATTTAATTCAATGGCGTCGTCGTGGCGAGCGGCGAATTTCCCGCGAAAAAAACTTTGATTCCGTCCGCGCTTGGCGTCAAGCTGGCGCGCAAACGCAGAAATAAAATCCATGTCCAAACCCGCTGAAACCGCGCCGTCGGATCCGCTGGCGCAACTGATCCAGAAAAACCAGTTCGTCGGCTGGCTCTGCCACGTCAATTTTGACGAGGCGTTGGTCATGACGCGGGACGATTGGAGTCTCCGCGCGCACGGCGTGCCGCACAATTCCTTCCTCGTCGCTGCCGTGGCCGGTCAGTCGCCGGTCGAGGTCATTCTGTTGCGGGTCACCGGCTCGGCCAAATTGCCCGCGAGCGATGCCGTGACTGGGTTGAAGGTGGAAAAACTCAAGCAGTGTTCACCGGAGTCGGGACTGGCAGCGGATTTGTCCGGCGAAGAATTTCAATACGGCGGGCTGCAATGCCGCCCGCTCGGCACGTTTTTTTTGGCGGACGGCAAGTTGCGTCTCGGCAGCGACGTGGAATCGTTCACCAACGCGGGCGGCTTGGCGGTCTATCGTCCCGAAGGCGTGGCGCTGGAGTTGATTGCCAATTACATCACGCCCGAACGCCACGCGGCTTCGCGCGAAGAGGCGCGGCGATTGGGGTTGGCGGGCGACCTGCCGCAATTTCCCATCGGCACGGTGCGTTTTTCCTCGACCGACCGGCAACATCGCGGCGGTGGTTCCGGTCGCGCGGTGTTTCATTTGAACGCGGTGGATTTTCTGGCGCGGCGCACGGCGATTTTTGGCATGACGCGCACGGGCAAATCCAACACGGTCAAGCAGCTCGTCTCGGTGGTGAAACATACGAGCGCCACCCACAACCTGAAAATCGGCCAGATCATCTACGACTTGAATGGCGAATACGCCAACGCCAACCAGCAGGACAAGGGTTCGCTCGCGGAGGTTTTCCCGCAGGACACGGTGCGTTACCGGATGATGCCAACGTCCGGCTTCGAGCTGATTTTGAACAATTTTTTCCGCCAGATTGCCGAAGGGCACAACACGCTGCGCGGTCTGCTGGAGGGCAGCAAGCTGCAGCGTTCCGCCGATTTGGAGGCGTTCTTGAGCATGGATTTCGACGCGCCGCGCAAGGAGGATTGCAGCAGCGACTACGAGTTTCAGCGGCAGACGGCAATGTATCAACTGAAGCTGGCCGCGTATCAGGCGGTGCTGGCGCGGGCCGGTTACGAGTTGCCGCCGGGCTTCAAGTTCGCGTTCGAGGTCAATCCCGGCGTGCGCAACAAGGTGAATCCGGCGGTGGATCCGGCCAACGGCATGACCGCGCAGCAAACGTTCGAGTGGTTCCAGCTCATGCGGCAGATTCAGGACGAACTCATCACCGCCACTGGTTCGTCGTGGGTCGAGCCGGATACGAACGTGCTCATCAATTTGCTGCTGCAAAAAAACGATCAGGGCGGTTACATCCCCGGCTTCCGGCTGTTGCAGCCGTTCAAGCATTACCACGCGCCCAACCGCAGCACGGATGTCTGCGACGAAATCTACCAGCATCTCGTGAATGGCAAGATTGTCATCCTCGATCTTTCCGTGGGCGATCCCGTGCAGCGCGAACGCTTGAGCAAGCGCATTGCCCGGCACATTTTGCGCAGTTCGATGGCCATGTTCAATGCGGGCAAATTTCCGCCGCACATCGTCATCTACGTTGAGGAGGCGCACAACATCATCGGCCGTCAGGAACCGCTGAATGAAATCTGGCCGACCATCGCGAAGGAAGGCGCCAAGGCGCGCATCGCCATTGTTTACGCCACGCAGGAAGTTTCCTCCATCCATCCCAACATTTTGGCGAACACAGAAAACATCATCGTCTCGCACCTCAACAACCAGCACGAAATCGGCGAGCTGGCGAAATACTACGACTTTGGTGATTTTTCCAACTCGCTCATCCGCGCACAGGACGTGGGTTTTGCGCGGATCAAGACGCTCTCAAATCCGTTTGTGATTCCGGTGCAAATTGACCGGTTTGACCCGGAGAAACAAAAGCAGCGCGGCGCGGGGAAAAAGGGTGAGTGAAGGCGGTCAGTTCAGTGCTGGTGAGAAAATTTCGGACTGAAATTCGCCTGCCACCCGATGATTTTGATCACCGCCAAAGAATCTGCGGCATCAAGCAAAACTTGCGTCGGCTGCATTTTCGCAAACAAGGAAGGATTTCGAATGTAGCCCGCTGTTGTTGGGATTGTGTTGGTAACTATTTCGCTAACTTGCGAATCCAAAACCACGGAGGAGACGACAATGGGCGTCCAACTATGGAAGACATAGCCGGTATCGGGGATAGCATTGATTTGGTATGTGGATTTGACTTTAACTGATTTTCCAGCAGGGATAGTTTTTCCATTTTTGTAGGCGTAAATTTTTCCACCCACGGTGGTGGTCAGTAAAAGCGGTGCATCTGAATAATCGTATTGAACCACAAAATTGGGAACGATGGGGGCAGGATTCCAGGTTGCACCTACGTCTACATAGCCACTGATAGTTGTGTTGCTTAATGCAGTTTGAACCTGGCTCAACTTCGCCTCGTCAGCTCCGCATAAGGTGGCGGCGAAGATTGTCGCCAAGAAGATCGCTCTCAGGCTGAATTTTTTATTTGTAAGTTTCATTTTACCACCATGCCCATGTAAGACGGGATTATTCTGTTTCTACCCAAGCTGGGTGTCCAGAAAAAGTTTTGCCAAAACTGCGCAACATTTGTTCCGCTGCAAAATTTCTCTTTGAAATCTCGCGCCCGCGCAGCCACAATCAACCTTCGCTCAAGCGAATAATTTCATGAAACGCACGCATCATTGCAACGAACTGCGCCCCGCGCACATCGGCCAAACTGTTACGCTCTCCGGCTGGGTTCATTCCCGCCGCGACCTCGGTGGCCTCATCTTCATTGACATCCGCGACCGCGAAGGCCGCACACAGACGGTTTTTGATCCGTCGGATTTGACGCCGGAACTCTTCGCGCAAGCCGCGTCGCTCCGCAGCGAATGTGTCGTCAGCCTCACCGGCAAAGTGCGCCATCGCCCCGAAGGCACCAACAACGCTAAGATTCCTACCGGCGAAGTTGAAGTCGGCGTCACTGGTCTCGAAGTGCTGAACATGGCGGAAGTGTTACCGTTCCCGGTGGACGATCCCGAGATTGCCAACAAGGTGAATGAGGAATTGCGCCTGCAATACCGCTACCTTGATTTGCGTCGCCCCGAAATGGCGCGGAACCTGAAAGTGCGCAGCAAAGTCGCCATCGCCACGCGCAGCTACATGGACGAACAAGGTTTCCTCGAAGTTGAGACGCCTACGCTCTTCAAGTCCACGCCCGAAGGCGCGCGCGAATTTCTCGTGCCGAACCGCCGCGAAGCCGGGACGTTTTACGCTCTGCCGCAATCGCCGCAGCAGTTCAAACAGATTCTCATGGTCGCCGGCGTGGAAAAATATTTTCAACTCGCCCGTTGCTATCGCGATGAAGATTTGCGCGCCGACCGCCAGCCGGAGTTCACGCAGGTGGACATCGAGATGAGCTTCATTGACCGCGAAGACATTTACGCGCTCATCGAAGGTCTCATCAAGCGCGTCTGGAAAACAGCGCTGAACATCGACGTGCCGACGCCGTTCAAACGCATCAGCTTTGAAGAAGCGCTGAACCGCTGGGGCATTGACAAGCCGGACACGCGCTTCGGCATGGAACTTGTGGACATGACGGAAGATTTTCGCGCGAGCACGTTCAAGGTGTTCAGCGGCACCATCGCCAACGGCGGGGTCGTGAAGGCGCTCAACGCCAAAGGCATGGCCGGTGCGACGCAGGGCCAGATCGAGACGATGACCGAATACGCCAAGAGTTTTGGTGCGAAAGGTCTGGCGTTCATCAAAGTCGAAGGCGGCGAATGGAAATCGCCCATCGTGAAATTCTTCAGCGAAGCCGAGAAAGCCGCGCTCACGCAGAAGCTCGCGATTCAGGAAGGCGATTTGATTCTCTTCGCCGCCGACCAATGGCTGAACGCCTGCGAAATCCTCGGTAAGATCCGTTTGTATTGCGCCGAGGTTTTGAAAACTCAGGGCAAGTTGGTGATTGATCCGCAGCAATTCAATTTCCTCTGGGTCGTGGAATTTCCGCTGCTCGGTTTTGACCGCGAGAACAACCGCTGGTATTCCAGCCATCATCCGTTCACTGCGCCAGTGGCGGAAGATGTGCCGCTGCTCAAGACCGACCCGAAGAAAGTTCGCGGCCAGCACTACGACATCGTGGTGAACGGCGTCGAACTCGGCGGCGGCTCGATCCGTATTCATCGGCCCGACGTGCAGAAAACCATTTTCGAGGAACTGCTCGCCATTCCGCCGGAAGAAACGAAACTGCGTTTCGGCTATATGCTGGAAGCCTTCCGCTACGGCGCACCGCCGCACGGCGGCATCGCGCTGGGCTTCGACCGGTTGATCGCGATTCTTTGCGGCACGCCGAGCATTCGCGACGTCATCGCCTTCCCAAAGACGGCGAAGGGCACCTGCATGATGACCGATTCGCCCAGCCAGGTTTCGCCGAAACAACTGCGTGATCTTTACCTCGAAGTGAAGGGCAAGAAAGCCTCAGACGAGCCAAGTCAAATGCTTGATAAGCCGATTGATGGTTGAAGTGGCTTTTTACATGGGCCTTTAGTCGGGTTTTCAGTTGACAATTTTACAGGCACGGCCCATTTCTTTTCAGAAACAAATTATATTATGAGACACTACTGTCCGGTTTAAAAACCGAGTAAACATTGATGATTTTCGGTGTATGGCGGTTGTGTAGCAGGTGG